>JAFMCI010000027.1 GCA_017857855.1 Bacteroidia bacterium
CACCACTACCTTGTGCACTTCCACTAGTCCGTCTTGTCGCACTATTCTTACAAAAACCACAAGCAAGCATCTTATCTTAATAAAGAAACTGTTCCTTGATACTTTTTAGACTGACTATCAAGTGCGGTCGTATAGAGTTGGTACATGTAAACACCAGACTTACATGGTTCATGGTTTTTGGTGCCAGCTCCGTCCCATCTAGGATCTGTTCCACTAGCTGTAAAAATCAACTCACCCCAAGAATTGAATATCCGTAGCTCCGCATTAATTATATTTAGGAATGAAAAGCCAAAGTCGTCATTAATTAAATCACCATTTGGCGTGAAAGAGTTGGGAACATATGTCAACCCATGAAAACACTTGTTATAATCAAACGTGTCCAAATCTAAAACATAATTAGAATCGCAACCCCAAACAGTTTTGAAACTATAGATGTAAAGCCCTTTTTTGTCATGAGATACACCCTGATACCTTAAGGAGTCATAAGAACAAATCTCTTTGTAGTCTATAAACGAGTAATCCTTTTCTTCTATGACCTTTGTGTGTACGATAGAATCACACCCCAAGATATTCGTTAAAGTATCAAAGTATAACCCTTGTTTTGAATAGGTTGAGTTACCTACTGTGACTTGCCCCAAAGGGCACACATGAACTATTTGATTAGTCACAGATATCGGAAGAACCTTTACCTTGATTTTTAATATAGAATCGCACCCAAAAATATTAGACAACGTATCTAAAAATACACCATTAGAATCGTATTTCACACCATTTACCACCAGATTTTCATTTCCACAAATGGTGTATTGGAGTGATTGTGTTTGTCTGGGTATCAGCGAAACGTTATACGTGTGAATAGAGTCTAAAACCAGTGAAAAAAAAGAATCAATATAGGTGCCTTCTGCAACTACTGTCTGACGTCCAAAAATTAGCGTATCTCCATCACACAAAGACACATTCACAATTCGTTTTTTTGTGAAATTCGCATATTTAACATTGCATATGCCAGTATTTTCTAAGGATAATTTTGTGAATGATTGTGAGCTGCTCCAAAAGTTTCCTAAAGAGATAGAGCCTCCATGATTACTACCAGCACACCACACAGACCAATCCTTTTTAATAATGTAAGAAAAAGACTCCCCAGCCAAAATATCTATCACATCACTAGCCACCAAAGTGGGAACACTAACATTTTTTTTGTTTCCTGTGCCGAGTTGCGCATAATAATTATGCCCCCAAGAATAACAATTACCAGCACTATCTAATGCCATAAAATGAGCCCCATCGTTACGGGCAGAAATAGCTACAATATTTGAAATTTCCTCTAGCCTTCTGACCGTATACTGTGTATTCCAGTTACCGTGTCCATATCCCCAGATAAAGACATCTCCTTTCCTATCCAAAGCAATATTCACAAACCTATTGCTAGCAATAGCAACGATATCTTTCAAGCCAGGAACCAAAGTAGGCTCGGTCACAATCACATTCTTTTGAGAGTGTCCTAAACCGTAGTAAAAATTATAACCGCAGGTCATTACCTCTCCTGTCTCAAGAAGAATGGTCGTAGTATAAGATCCGTTCGCAACCCTAACAGCATTGTCAACCCCCTTCATTTTAACAGGGTCAGAACTGTAGCCCTGTCCATTTCCAAAACAACCGTAGTCGTTTTCTCCTACTGACCACACCGTTCCATCTCCTTTTATAAAAGTAACAGATTTATCTCCAGCGTCAATGTATTTTACATCATCTATTACTTGGGTTGGTTTATTAAGCTTCTTGCCCCAAACCCAGCCTGTACCATCTTTTTTTATGGCACCAGCCACATAGCCTGCAGAGTAATAGTTAATGTTGTTCATGCCTGGCACCTTTACAGGTAAGTACTGAGAGGGTATATTTCCAAAACCGAGCTCCCCGTGGACATTTGATCCCCATGAATACAATTGGTTAGAGTCCCCACAAACTGTGTGTGCAGAGTATGAACCTACTGAAAAATTGGTTGGAAAATACCAAAGTCTACCTCCAAACATGTCTCCTATAAACGCCGTTTGAGCGTGGCAGACTAAAAACCAAAAAAAACTTAAACTAATAATTACTTTTCTCATACCCCTCATATCTCTTTATTTAAGACTCCCCGTTATTCCTTTTTGTTGCACTTAAACACCAAAAGAAAATAACTATGTCTGTTTGTTCTACCTTTGCTGCAATGTTCAAAACAGCATTTGTTACGATACTGGGCTTACCCAACGCAGGAAAATCTACTTTTCTAAATGCGGTACTGGGTGAAGATCTAGTGATTACCAACCCAAAAGCACAGACTACACGTCACCGTATTAAGGGAATACTCAACGATAAAGACTACCAACTCGTGTTTTCTGATACGCCTGGTATTATTAAAGAATCAGCCTACAGATTACAGGACGCCATGATGGGAGCTGTAAATGAATCTTTAGATGACGCAGATGTGGTACTGCTTATTTTAGACGGTCAGTTTCCTAAGATTGAAGAGTTTGAAGCTTATAAAGATAAGATTACCTGTCCGTTGGTTATTGCCATGAATAAGGTGGATCTAGTTCAAGATCAAGAAAAACTACAGGCCGATATAGACAGGGTAAAAGAATACTTCGGCACCGAGTTAATATTTGCAGTAAGCGCAAAAGAAAACTTTAACGTGAGCGGAATTATTAATGCTCTTGTAGACCTAGCTCCCGAGCATCCCGCTTTTTATGATACCGACTCTATTAGCGATGAAAATGTACGGTTTTTAGTAAGCGAAATGATTCGCGAGCAAATTTTAACGCAATTTAAAAAGGAAATTCCATACAGCGTTGAGGTTAGTGTAACAGAATACAACGAGAAAGAAAAACTAGACGAAATATTTGCAACTGTTTTTGTAGAACGTGATTCTCAAAAAGGCATTATGTTAGGCAAAGGTGGCGCTGCAATTAAAAACTTAGGAATAGCATCTCGAAAACGAATTGAAGAATTTATAAAAAAGAAGGTTTTCCTTTCGCTTAGCATTAAAGTTAAAAAAGATTGGCGTACTGATGACCAACAGCTCCAATACTTCGGTTATATAAAGAAGTGACTTTTTAACACTACCTTTGCCGCCTTGTAAAAGGCGCAACTTCTCTTGAAGATCTTCCAAACAATTTACAAAAGGCTGCGGATAGCAGAAACATAGCATTATTAAAAAACATTAGAAAATGGCAGGAATAGTAGCGATAGTCGGAAGACCGAACGTTGGAAAATCAACTCTTTTTAACAGACTTATTGGTGAGCGTAAAGCAATCGTAGATGACGTAAGTGGCGTAACGCGCGACCGACACTATGGCAAGAGTGAGTGGATAGGTAAAGAGTTTACCGTAATAGATACGGGCGGATATGTAAAAGACAGTAAAGATATTTTTGAAAGTCACATTCGTGAACAGGTAATGTTAGCTATTGCTGAAGCGGATGTCTTGCTTTTTATGGTAGATGCCGTTTTAGATCCAAGTGATCTTGATATTGCTTTTGCTAAAATCGTACGTCAAAGCAAAAAACCATACCTGGTTGTAGCCAATAAGGCAGACAACGATGAGCGTATGTTTATGGCCAACTCTTATTACTCCATGGGGATAGACAACCTTTACCCCCTTTCGTCTATATCTGGAAGCGGAACGGGAGAACTACTAGACGATCTTATTCCTTTGTTGCCTGACGGCGAAGTTGATACCGAAGAGAATGTACCTAAAATTGCTTTTGTTGGTAGACCAAATGCAGGAAAATCTACCATTTGTAATACCCTTTTAGGTGAAGAACGAAACATTGTAACAGACATCCCAGGAACCACACGGGATACACTTTTTGTAAGGTATAAAGCATTTAATCATGATCTATACTTAGTAGACACTGCGGGAGTTAGGAAAAAAAGTAAAGTAAGCGAAGACATAGAGTTTTATTCCGTAATGCGAAGCATTAGGGCAATAGAAAATGTAGATGTCGTTGCTATCGTTATAGATGCCACAAGGGGTATTGAGGCTCAAGACATGAACCTTTTTGGATTGGCTCAAAAAAATGGAAAAGGTATCGTTATCATTATAAACAAATGGGACTTAGTTGAAAAAGACACCAATACAGCTAAAGATTATGAGTCATTAATAAAAGATAAAATTGCTCCGTTTACTGACGTTCCTGTACTTTTTGTTTCGGCACTTACCAAGCAACGTGTATTAAAAGCCTTAGACGTGATCATGGAGGTTTATGAAAACATGAACACCAAAATAACAACATCCAAGCTAAACGAATTCTTTTTACCAATTATTGAAAGACAGCCACCACCAGCACTAAAGGGAAAATATGTAAAAATTAAATACATTACACAACTGCCAACGGCATGCCCTTCTTTTGCGTTTTTCTGTAATTTACCGCAATATATTCCTGACAGTTATAAGCGCTTTTTAGAAAATAAATTCAGAGACCATTATAAGTTTACCGGGATTCCAATAAGAATATATTTTAGAAAAAAGTAACTATTTTGTAGTTTATTACAAATTCATATATTTGCAATCTTATTTAAATATTTAACAATTAAAATTACGCGTAACATGAAAAAAATTATTGCTCTATTCGCTATCGTTTCTGTATTCGGATTCGTAGCGTGCAACAACGCTGCTGAAACTACAGATGAGGCTGCAACTGAAGAAACAATGGAAGCTCCAGCTGAAGAAGTTGAAGTAACTGAAGAAGCTCCAGCTACTGAAGAAGTAACTGAAGAAGCTCCAGCTGCTGAGGTAACTGAAGAAGTTGCTCATTAATTCACACAAAATTTAAAATAAAAAGGGCTGCTCAATTGAGCAGCCCTTTTTTTATATTCGCTAGTATGAAATACACCATATTAATTTTATGCTCTATAACGATTACCGCATGTACAGGTAGCCATACAACACCAGAAGAAGACGCTATTCAAGAATTAACCGTTGATGCTATGATACTGAGAGACTCCGTAAGAGCTGACTCTATGATGAAGACTTTGTTATATAAATAAATAAACACCTTGTCTAAGTGTTAACTGTTTGCAAATAAGCTGATTGTTAATTTTTTATTTTTATAATAATATTATAAACTACTAAACTGCTCAAGAAACCTTTTATCACCATTGAAAAATGTACGCAAATCTTTAACACCAAATTTTAGCATAGCCATTCTATCAACGCCTAAACCAAAAGCAAATCCTGAATACAACGAAGTATCTATTTTGCAATTTTCTAAAACATTGGGATCTACCATACCACATCCTAAAATTTCTAACCACCCAGTTCCTTTTGTTAATCTATAATCAGATTCTGTATCAAGACCTAAATAAATATCCATTTCTGCACTTGGTTCTGTAAATGGGAAATAAGATGCTCTAAATCGTACCCGTGTATTGGTTCCAAAAAATTCTTGCACAAAATTATATAGCGTTTGTTTTAGATCTGAGAAAGAAACTCCCTTATCTATATATAAACCCTCAACTTGATGAAAAAAACAGTTAGAGCGAGCTGAAATTGCCTCATTTCTATAAACACGGCCCGGCATGATACTTCTTATAGGTAAATTGCCTTCTTCCATCAACCTAACTTGCACAGAAGATGTGTGCGTCCTTAATGCAATTTCATCATCCACAAAAAACGTATCTTGCATATCTCTTGCAGGGTGGTTATATGGAAAATTTAATGCAGAAAAATTATGCCAATCATCTTCAATTTCTGGACCAGTAGAAATAGAAAAACCTAACCTTTCAAAAATAGAAGTCATTTCATCAATTATAGCACTTATAGGGTGCCTACTACCTAATTCTGAATAATAACCAGGTAAAGGATTAATTTTTTTATTTACACTTTGAGCTGATCTCAGTTCTACTTCTGCATTATTATATAATTCTTCGACCCTACTTTTTAAAACATTAAGTTCTTTACCTAATATTTTTTTTTCCTCGCTTGCTAAGTCCTTGAAATCGATAAACAATTGGTTTACTAATCCCTTTTTTACTAAAAATCTTATTTTATAAGATTCTAGTTGATCTATGGTAGTAATTGCAAACTGCTCTGCTTCATTTATAATTTTATCGATCTGATCTTTCATTTGACGTTGCAAAGAAAACAAACTCTGCTGTTCGTACCAAGTAAATACGTTTACCCACTCTCTATTATTTAATTTCTTAAATTATAAATTCTTTAATAGTAGTAGTATTATAAGTGTATGTGAATTCGGTGATATTAAAATTATGTTTTATGAGACTTAACATTTAATTAACATGTTCATTTGGTATAAATAGTTTAAAATGAATGAATTAACATATTTAGTTATTAATGTGAGTAGCTTTAATAACAGTTAATTGTTAATAATAGATATGTGTAAATGTATACTATATATTGTTAAGATACGGTGTATCATAAAGCAGAATGAGTGGATAATATAGTATAGGGGTAAGAATTGGAAGTTATAAGCGTCAAATAACGTTGTATGTTAATAAGAGTGTTAATATAACTATAAACTATTGATTATTAAAGTTTTATCCCAATTTTGACGCATATCAAATGGTTCAGTAAATAAAATAGGTTCAGGGTTAATATGACCAAAGTAGTCGCCAGTATCCCATATTTGATTATTGTTTAAATCCTTAATAAGTTGACAGGAGTATGTGCCTTGAGGTAAGTTGTTTATTGTTAAATTTTTAGAGAATTTTATATATTCGGTTTTATATAATGAATTGCCTTTATATAGGTGAAGTATATAGTTATTAGTATCTATATTTATAGTGAGGTTTAAGTTAGTGTTAGTAAGCTCTTGTAAAAGTAGAGCTTGATTATAATCAACGTTTTTATTACCTATAATATCCGTTATCCCAGATTCTTGTATTTCTATCTTATTTGGTATAAGGTTTAATGGATGTTTTATAATAACTTGATAATCGTTATGATAAATATCAGTGGCTGATACAACGTTACTATCTATAAGTATTAAAATTTTATTCTTATCTATACCTTTAATACGATAATTAGAATTTATGATTGTAAGATCATTGGAGTTTGATGCGATAAGTCTAATTGGTTTTATATATTGGCTAAGAGGGTTTACATAAGTAAATAAAAATTGATTTGTATCAATAGTGAGTAAAACGCTTGACGTATCTTTAGTTGGTTGGTAATAATAATTAATTGTATCTTTTGAAGGAGATAGTTGATAATCTTTAAGACTGTCGTCTATATATAAATGGCCAATATGTTTTAAGGGTTTATTAATAGCTATCCGTAAAACACCAGGTTCTTTTGGGTGTAATAGGCTTGGTTTGTAGTCTACGTAATGATAAAAAGGAAAAATATTTATTGTGTCGGGTATAATTTTGTCCGTGTAAATTTCTGTTGCTAATGATACCAGCTCGTTATTATCCAGCATTAAATTCTTATTGACATCTTTTAGTGCAACTAATTTAAAGTTACGTGTAGGTAAATTATTGAATTGAAAGTAGCCGGTCTCGTTTGTTTTGGTGAGATAATCAGGTTTGTGTTTTATTATAACGCTGTCACTATTAGAGGTATACAATTGAACATTGCAAGTGTTACAAGGTAAGTTAGTTGTAATATCTTTTATATGACCGCTTAGCTTTCCAGAGTCAAGGTAAAGACCTGTAGAAAATAGATAAGAGTAATCTAGTATTGGATTATTTTCATTTACGTCAAGAACACATCCGTTAAATTTTACTGTGTATGTGGTATTAGGAAGAAGGGTGTCTTTTAAGGATAAAGTTAACTCTTTTCCTTTTACATCAAGCACAGGATTTTGTTTCTGAGTGGGAGATACAATTAGTAATTCATTAACTTTGGTTGTAGTGATATTTTCATCAAAAATAAAGCGAAATTGACTAACTGAAACAGAAGTAGCACCGCTATCAATAGAAGTTTTTATAATTCGGGGCGCTGCTGTGTCTTTATCTCCACCTGAAAGTGTTTGAACGGATGCGCATGAAATTAATATACAACAGAGTAAAAAATAAGGTTTTATCATCTTCCAAAGTGTACTAGTAATACAGATATATCAGCGGGGCTGACACCGCTTATTCTTGATGCCTGACCTACGCTAGTAGGTTTAATCTGATTAAGTTTGTCTATAGCCTCTAAAGATAAGGATTTAATGGAAGTATAGTTAAAATCACTTTCGAGTTTATAGTGCTCTAGTCGTAGAAGTTTTTCTACGTTTTCCTTTTCGCTCTTTATGTAGCTATCGTATTTAAGGAGTATTTCGACTTGTTCCATTTCGTCGTCACTATAGGGTTCAAATAGCTGTTTAATGGTTTTTATCTCAAGCAAGTGTTTATGAGTTATTTGCGGTCTTGATAAAATTTTATCTATTAAATAATTCTGAGGAATCTCAGCGGTATCGTGCTTTATTAGGACGGGATTAGCTTCTTTAGGAGTTATGGTGTTGGTTTTAATAAGTTTGGACAGTCTAGCAATATTATTTTCTTTAATATGTAGTTTGTCTATTTCCTCTACTGACACAGTTCCTAGTTGAAATCCTTTCTCCATTAGGCGTTGGTCTGCGTTGTCTTGTCGGAGTAATATTCGGTATTCTGCCCTACTGGTAAACATTCGGTACGGTTCATTAGTGCCTTTGTTAACGAGGTCGTCAATTAAAACACCTATATAAGCCTCGCTCCTACTTAATACGAAGGGATCTTTATTGTTTATCTTTTGATGTGCGTTTATACCTGCCATCAGTCCTTGGCACGCTGCTTCTTCATAGCCTGTAGTACCGTTTATTTGTCCAGCAAAAAACAAATTGGATATCGCTTTTGTCTCTAAGTTAAGTGCTAATTGAGTAGGATAAAAAAAGTCATATTCTATTGCGTAACCTGGTCTAAATATTTTGGCGTTTTCAAAGCCTTTTATAGATCTAAGTGCCTCGTACTGAATATTTTGCGGTAAAGAAGTGCTAAAACCATTTATGTATGTTTCACAGGTATTCCACCCTTCGGGCTCAACGAAAATTTGGTGTCGGGTACGTTCAGCAAATCGGTTAACTTTGTCTTCCACAGAGGGACAGTATCGTGGCCCTATACCTTGAATAGACCCATTGAACAAAGGAGAATCTTTGAAACCAGATCTAAGTATATCATGTACTTTTTCGTTGGTATAGGTGATGTGGCAACTGTGCTGCTTTTGTATTTTGATTGGCTTTCTAAAAGAGAAGCATTTAGGGTCTACATCTCCAGGTTGTTCTTCGAGTATAGCATAGTTTATGCTTCGGCCATCTACTCTCGGCGGTGTACCGGTTTTCATTCTCCCGCTCTCTAGACCCAAGGAAAGTAGCTGCTCTGTTATGCCATATGATGCACGGTCTCCCATTCTGCCCCCTGATGTCTGTTGGTTACCGATATGAATTATACCGTTCATAAATGTACCGCTAGTTAAAACAACTGATTTACCTTTGATTTTCATTCCGGAACTAGTCTCTACACCTACCGCACAAGAGTTATCAGTTATGATTTCGTTTACTGAATCCTGGATAAAGTCTATGTTTGGATTAGCCTCTAATAACTCTCGCCATTTCAAAGAGAACATTGTTCTGTCGTTTTGTGATCTAGGACTCCACATGGCGGGCCCTTTCGAAGTGTTAAGCATTCTAAATTGCATCATACTGTAGTCGGAAACTATTGCCGACAAACCCCCTAGTGCGTCTATTTCACGAATGATTTGCCCCTTGGCTACTCCGCCCATTGCTGGGTTGCAAGACATTTTGGCTATTGTCTCCATGTTCATGGTCACCAACAAAACCTTGGAACCTAACTTAGCGGCAACATGCGCAGCTTCGCATCCGGCGTGGCCAGCGCCTACAACAATTACATCGTACATATTATGTTTCACGTGGAACAGTGCAAATCTAGATACTGCGTTTCGAGCGTTCTCATTTTTTGCTTTTCTTCTTCTGTTTGGTCGTTATATCCAGCAAGATGGAGCATGCCGTGAATACAAACGCGGTGTAACTCCTGAAAAACGGTCTGTTTATGTGTTACCGCGTTCTCTTTAACTCTGTCCCAGCTGATTAAGATTTCGTGTTGTTCAATGTCGTCGTCTTCGCCATAATCAAATGTTATAACGTCTGTGTAGTAGTCGTGGCTGAGCGAGGCAATATTGACCTCAAGCAGCGCCTCGTCAGATATAAAGTAGTAAATAATTGGCTTGTTAATCATCAGGCCGGAAAAGACTTGAGACAGCCCCAGGGTGCTTATTAAACCTAAGACTTCGGGGAAGTCGCTCTCGATTTCTATGTTATTTAATGACATTTAATGTTCCTTTTTCTGTTCTGTTTTCGCCGGCAACTCCATATAGGGTAACTACGTATATGTATCTACCCGACGGAATAGTCTCGCCGTTGTAGGTTAAATCCCATGAATCGCTAGTTGTGGATTTGTGTAGTAGCTCTCCCCACCTGTTGTATATCTGATAATATGAGATGGAGTGGTTTATTCCTGTTCCGACAACTACAAATCTGTTATTGCTTCCGCTTGGATTTACTGCGGTTACAATGTATGACGTCATAAGGCCCTCTAAGCAAGTAATATTTGAATAACTAATTGCTGTCGGGTTAAAGATGCTGTTGGGTGTTTCAAAAGCGCGCACCCTAAAACAGCCCGAGGAGTCAAGATAAACGTTGGTTTTAAATGGGTCAGTAGATGCTTCAATAGTGTTCCACGTGGAACCGCTGGCGCTACTGTATTGAAGTTCGTAACTTACGACCCCTTGTAACCAACCATCGTAAGGATTGTGGCGCAGTAAATCATCGGATTGAAGTAGAATATTGGAAGATATGTTAGACGAAGCGAGAACCGAACTACATCTATCTCTAGCTTCAATTTGATAAAAGTACCGTGTTTCACCGGATGCGGCATTAAGGTCAGTATAAATATAATCGATTGTTGGTCCTGAAATCAAACGAGAGAAAACCCTGTCTAGCGAAATCGGAGTCTCCCCTCTGTATAAAACCAATTCAGTGGCATCACCAAAGCTAGTTGCTCGGAACAGTAATTCTATTGACCCATTGTTAACGGTTACGTTGGCAAGATAGAGGTCTAGCGGCACAATTGGCTTTCTTGTTGCAAAGGTTAATTGGTTTGACGATGATGTTATGTCACCCGCTTCAGTGTACGAACGTATAAAGATTGACAGCTTGTCGCCAAGGGTTAAGTTGTTGTATGTAAAGTATTTGTCGCTACTAGACACTTTGGCGTACCGATAAAACGGCGAATTGTTAATGGACACAAAAACAACTTGGCTATCAATCGCATCCCATCCTCTATACAGGTCCCAAGTGAGAGATATTTGTCTTTTACAGCTGTCAAGAAAACCGTTAAGTGTAACAGGAGTGTGTGGCGCAGAAAGCTGAGAGGAAAGATTACAACTGTCTAATGTAGCTAAAACAACAGGGAAGGATTGTGCAGGGTTTGGAGAAACGGTAAATGACGTGTTAGTAGTCACTCCTATAGAATCGCCGTTTCCTGAAGAAAAATTATATATTTTATACAGTTTTGTGTCTACGGATGGGTTTGGTGACCAACCAGCTACGATGTCCTGCGTGGTTAAGTCATAGCTAACAGAGTCGAGTTGTATTTCTTGTGGACGATTTACATCAACGTCCAAAGTCGTAGACTGTAAGCTATCTAACCCATCACAAAGTGTAAATATTCGAATAAAGTATTGCCACTTAGTGCTACTGTTATTGAGTTTATGTGGATACTCTGAGATCATTAAAAGTGGAATAGTAGCAATTTTTGTAAATGTCCCCCCGTTAGAACTGGCAAACAAGGAGTAATGCGTAAATGAAGAACATACGTCAGAGGGAGGTTTCCAAGAAATGGTAACAATAGAATCTTGAGAGTTCATACAAGCGCGCAAAAGGAGCGGCGGATCTTTAATAGCGAACGATTGTGTCGTTATTAAAAGCAATATGATAGATATTAATTTCAATTGTTAACTATTGTTGGGGATAACGCTATTATTTTGCAAAAATTACGATAAACAATCACGTATGAAAGAAAGAGAGTCAGAAAGAAAAGAAACAGACGATAATGTGTCAAATGAATTGAGGCTCAATAAGTATATCGCCAATACCGGTTTGTGCAGTAGAAGAGCCGCCGACAAACTAATTGAAGAGGGTCGGGTTAAGGTAAATGGTAAAGTAAACATAGAATTAGGCACCAAAGTTACGCTAAATGATAAAGTAGTTGTAGACGGCAACTTGTTATCAACCGGCGAGCGGTTTTATATTCTAATTAATAAACCAAGAAACGTCATTTGTACTACAAAAGACGAAAAGGGAAGAAACGCTATAGTTGACTTATTGCCCGCCAAATATCAGCACCTTTATCCCGTGGGAAGATTGGATAGAAACACGACCGGAGTAATTCTTATGACTAACGACGGCGTATTAACCCAAAACCTCTTGCACCCTACCAAAAAAATTAAGAAAATTTATAAGGCGAAAATCGCAACTAGACTAACGCAGTTTGAGTTAGACAAGCTTGTCTCAGGAATAGAGCTTGAAGATGGTATCAGTAGCTTTGACAAAATTGTGGAATTGCATGAAGATAATGAGTTTCGGTATGGTATCGAGATACACTCAGGCAAAAATAGAGTTATCAGAAGAATGTTTGAAGCTATAAACAACGAGGTAGTTAAACTGGACAGAGTAATGTTTCACACCTTTGATAAAAAAGGAATTCAAAAGGGAATGTGGAGGGAACTAACGGAGAAAGAACTAAAAGGGCTAGACGTTTATTTGAGAACAAAAAAGTAATTTTGAAGTTATGAAGAAATATTTTCTGCTTGCGGCCATAATTTATGTTGTGGCGGGTTGTCAAGAAAGCCTCCCTCCTGTTAATATGGAACTTGTTAAAGGTTTGGTTTATGATACGACAATGAGAGTTCCGTTTAGCCAGCTTCCGCCAGCAGATAACCAGGTCTTATTAATTGAAGACGTTACTGGGGTAAGATGTACGGGTTGTCCGAATGCCGCTCAAATAGCTGCAGATATCAAAGAGAATTCAACTGCCGGATCTGTGGTAATCGTTGGAGTATATCCCAACACACCAAAAAGCTTAACCACATATATTTCTCCCTATGAAGATTTGTTTTATGAAACACGGTTAACCTCAGAGTTAAGCCAACTTATTGCCCAAAACATTTACATGGTCGGAGGAACACTGCCTGGAGGAGGTTTAAACAGAAAGATTTTAGATGGTAAAATAAATGTGGATTATAATACATGGGTGAATTACGCAAACACTCTAAAAAATGTTAAATCTATCGTTAATCTAGAAACAAATCTACGTTTTATTAATGATAGCACTGCAGAGCTTAAGAGTAGAGCCTTATTCGTTGGAGACGCGGTATCTATACCTTACGTTACGATTTTTCTAATTGAAGACAACATCAAGTATCCGCAGTATTTTGTTGATAGCACCTCATACTCCTACAAACACAAACACGTACTCAGAGAGGCCTATACCCCATACAACGGACTCCCCCTTCTAACTAACGGTTTTACTTCTGCCGAAAGAGGAGTTGCTATAGACCAAGAGTGGAACTTGGTTATCCCGAAGTATGTGGTGCAAGAAAACGCAAGTATCGTTATAATGATTAATTATAACGACGGAGCAAACCAAGAGGTGATTCAGTGTCGAGAGATCAAGTTGAAGTAGAAAACGCCGAACTAATTGAGGAGTTTATCGCCACACTCTCAATAGATAGATCCCTTAGTGAAAATACGGCCAGCGCTTATTTGACAGATATTCAAAAGCTGGTCAGCTTTATGCCAACTAAAAAATTGGCATTAGTCAACTCGAAAGACATTAACGATTTTTTATTTTTTTTGAATGACATTGGTTTAAACCCAAGAAGTGTTGCCCGCATTATTTCCGGTTTAAAATCATTTTATAAAAACCTTGTAATTACAGAAATTATAGAGCACAACCCCTTACAGACTGTTCTTACCCCAAAATTACCCAAAAAACTGCCGGAAGTACTGTCCCACGTAGAAATAGAAAGCATGATGTCTCACATTGATTTTTCTAAAATTGCGGGAGAAAGAGATAAAACTATAATAATGCTAATGTACGGAAGCGGTCTCAGGGTCTCAGAGTTAACATCTCTGTCCATAAGTGATTTATATTTAGAAGATGGTTTTATTAAAGTACTTGGAAAAGGTGACAAAGAAAGACTTGTTCCTGTTGGCGCTAAAACAATTAAGCAAATAGGTTACTATATGATCCACTACCGAAACCACGTGGCTAATAAGAACGACAAAAACAAGTTAATTCTAAATCAGAAAGGGGTTCCGTTGAGTAGAATCACCGTTTTTAAGGTCTTAAAAGATCTCGCCGCAAAGGCTAAAATCAATAAAAACATAAGCCCACACACATTGCGTCATTCATTTGCGACAGTTCTTGTAGAAGCTGGTGCTGATCTCAGAGCGGTGCAGCAAATGTTAGGTCACGAAAGCATAACCACCACAGAGATTTACACGCACCTTGATAAATCATACCTCAAATCGGTAATAGAACAATTTCATCCCAGATCATAATGATAATATACAACGTAACACTAAGTATTCGCCCAGAAATAGAGAAAGAGGTTTTAATTTGGCTAAAAGAAATCCATATACCTGAAGTAATGCAGACTAACTTGTTTTTGGAAAATCACATTTTTAAAATAATTGAGGACCCAACCGAGCGAACGCACAACTCCTACGCGGTACAGTATAAATTAGATTCTTGGTCAAAATTTGAGGAGTATAACGAAAAACATGCTTCCGGATTAAGGGAAAAGACTAAGGAAAAATTTGGTGAGAACGTTTTATCGTTTAGAACGTTTTTGGAAAAAATATAGCATTTTTTCTAACCCCAAAATACTGATTATTAAAAATATAACAGACACAGGTAAAAATAAACGCGCTGCACCCACGGGACCTGTAACTGCCATGAAATAAAGAATTACAAAAAACAAAGGCCAGGTTTTACGAATGGTGCCAATACTAAATAAAAAACCGGCAAGCTTCAGCAAGCTTATTCCAAGTAGGGCAATAAATACTATAATTACCCACCCCCCATCTCTTAGGTGATTTATGGCTTGATCGTAACGACTCCCTAAAAACGCCTCTGTTAAACTGTCATTTTCAGTAGGGAGCCCAAAGTAGCTATAAAGTTCAAATCTTCCTGGATCTAAAACCATTTTCACAGAACCTAGCAAATGAATTTTAATGTATGAGTTGATGTTGTATAAAATAGCGTTTTTACAAATCTCATTGGCTTCTTCTTTGTACGTGGCATACTCTTCTTTGGAGCGAGGTATTATAAATGCTTTATTTTCAGAAAAAGCAATGGCAGAATCATATCCATAAGCGTCTGCAATAGTTAGCCTAGCATTGTATTGTACTAGATTAATAGTAGTCATTGAGCTGTATTCAAAACGTCCGGTGTTTTTATAATTTAAGCTTGAAGTAAAAACGAAAATAAAAAAGGGCAACAGCAACTGCCAGTAAAACTGTTTATTTTTCAGGATATAGTAAACCACAAGAACCGGAATAAGCAATAAAGAAGGTAGAATAACAGGTTTTATGGCCAACGCAAGAGCCCACATAAAACTAAGCCAAATCAACCTGTTTTTGAGGCTATTTCGAGTGTCATAAATTAGAAAAACGGCGATAGTGGTAACCCCAGATAGAAGAAGGTCTGCAAAAACAAAAGAACTATGAATTAAAAAAGCCAGATTTAGGGCATAAAAACTTCCAAATAGAATAAAACTTCTTCGTTTGAACGTAAATCGACGCAAAAACAGAAGTCCTGTAAAAAATAATAATAAGATAACAATGGCCTGTGAAATCTGAATTAAGTGCACGTTTTGATGCTGTAATAGTATATAGACAGGAAGCCCTAAAGGCCGTTTTGCAAATCTTCGATAGTCATCAACCTCTGCTGGTTCTGCAGAATATAATAAGTTGTTATTTAGTAGGTTACCTGCCGTTTGTAAGTATTCTTTTTGATCTTTAAATGGTGAAGCCCCGGTTAAAAAAGAGTAAATAAATATAGCAAAAAGAGCTGTGATTAAAATTAAAAAAAGTCTTTTCATTGGATTAATAATAGTATAATTTCTTTGATCTTTAAAGAACTGGTTGTTGAACCTTTACTTAAGATTATTATTTTCGCAATAGTATTAAACAAAAAAACAAAAAAATGAAAAAATTTTACACCCTAATTTCACTGGTAATTTTGAGCGTTGCGGCATCTGCGCAATGCACAGAGTTATATTTCAGTGAGTATTCAGAAGGTTCTTCAAACAACAAGTATTTGGAGATTTACAATCCGACAAGTTCGGCTGTTGATTTAAGTACGTATTCTGTGTTTATGATTAACAATGGCGGTTCAAACGCTGGCAACAACAAAACATTCCAATTATATGGTTCGCTTGAAGTTGGTGGTGTATTTGTAATTTGCACAGATCAATCAAACGCTAGTATTTTAGCAGTTGCAGACACAGCATTATCGTACCCTAGTGTTTCTCACTTTAATGGAGACGACGGCGTTTGTCTTTTAAACGGAACCGACACGATAGACGTAATCGGTGTTCGTTGGGTTGATCCAGGGACCAATTGGGCCGTGGGTTCAGGCAGCACACTAAACAACACATTGGTTAGAAAATTCAGTGTTTCTCAAGGTCAATTAGATTGGGCTGTAGGAGCAACAGAATGGGATGTGTACGCTATTGATGAGTGGTCTTATGCAGGAGCGCACAGCTCAACTTGTGGCCCAGCAACAGAGCCATCTTCTGCAGCAACAAACCCGACAGTAGATGCCGCTAATGTTATCTCTATATATAGCGAAACATATAACAGCGTATCAGGTACAGATTTTTATCCAAACTGGGGACAAAGCACTGGTTATAGTGTTTTTGAAATAGGATCAGATAGCATGATTAAGTATAATAACTTAAATTACCAAGGTGTTCAGTTTGGATCAGATGTAGATGCTTCGTCAATGGAGTTCCTTCACTTAGATGTATGGACTGCAGATCTATCTAACCTTGAAATATACCCGATAAGCAGAACAACTGGAGAACAAAAAGTAACTAGCGCACTTAGCGCTGGCGAGTGGACTTCTATTGACATCGCCCTATCTGACTATACTGCTTTAAATTTATCTATGGCAGATTTATTCCAGTTTAAGTTTGTAGACCCTCAGGGAAACAACGGAACTATCTTTTTGGATAATATTTATTTTTACCAAGCACCAGAAGCGGCACCAAGTACAGCCGCAGCTGACCCTACTGCAGCAGTTAAAGATGTAATCTCTTTATTTAGCAATGTTTACACAGACGTAACTATGGACACCTGGAGAACAGGTTGGTCTGCAGCTGATCTAACAGATATCCAAATAGGAACTAACGATGTAAAAAAATACAGCAACTTAAATTTTGTTGGTGCTGAAGCAGTTGGAGCTAATTCAATTGACGCAAGTTCAATGGAGTATTTTACATTTGACGCATGGACTCCTCAGGGAACTACGTATAGAGTTAAATTAGTCGATTTTGGAGCAGACAATGCTTTTGGTGGTGGAGATGATAAAGAGCACGAAATTGCTTTTGAAAACCAAACACTTGAATCATGGAACAACCATAAGATTATGCTTTCTGATTTTACAGGATTAACTACAAAATCAAATATTTCGCAAATTATCTTCTCTGCTATTCCTGTTGGAAGCACCACTCTTTACCTTGATAACATTTATTTCAGTAAAAACCCTACCTATACAGTAGCGGATATTGCAGATGTAATTATGCTTGATGCAGATTTAGCTGCAACAAACAAAGGTGAACTATATGAGATTACAGGTATCGTGTACGGTGTTGACTTAGATGGAAACGCTGGACTATCATTCACTTTAATCGATGCAACTGCAGGAATTAATATCTATAACTTTGCAGATGTTAATGACTATGTAGTTACTGAAGGTGACGATATCACTGTAAGAGGTAAAATTGATTTTTACAACGGATTATTAGAGCTTTTCCCAGACAGCATCAGAGTAAACTCAGCTGGTAACACATTGAAAGACCCAATAGACGTTGCTGCTCCATCTGAAGCTACTGAGTCTAACTTTATCAGACTAGAAAAAGTGTGGATTACAAATGATACAACTACAGTTTGGCCTAATAACGGAAACGTAGAGTTAACTAACGAAGCTAAAGATACCTTCCAAATCAGAATTGACAAAGATATCCCTGGTATTGTTGGTCAACCAGTTTCTTTTGATACCATGACTATCGTTGGTCTTGGTGGTCAGTTTGATGCAACAGCACCATACAACTCAGGATACCAAATTTTCCCAAGAGGTTTAGCGGATATTACGGAGTGGGTTGATCGTTCTTCTATCAATGATTTAAGCGTTGTAGCTAGAGTTTACCCAAACCCAGCAAGCAATAACTTAACGGTTGTGGGCTCAGAGAACTGGAACAACTATGAGGTATTTAACCTATTAGGATCTAAAGTTGCTGAAGGAACGCTTTACAACAACAACTTGAGCATTTCTGCTCTTGTAGAAGGAAGCTACATTCTAAAACTGCACAATGCAGAAAAAGAAGGTGTTGCTAAATTCATAGTAAACAAATAATAAGATTTTAATCTTTTAAAAGGGGGTAAAGCAAAGCTTTACCCCCTTTTTTTGTGCTAGTTTTCAGCACAAAGCATGTTGCATGGTTGAGCAGATGAAAACAAATTTTAATTAACAAGAGGTGTCCAGCGGAATGTTTTATAACCTAAATTGCAATGTTTGTTGTCTTGTCACCTATTTTCTAAATAACCCAAAGCCGGGTTTAGCTGGCAGCAATAAAAACAGATTTCAGCCTTAAAAGAAGTGAAGTGTAATGTGCCAAGATACCATAAAAAAAGTCCCACTTTGCAGTGAGACTCTTACGTTTATTAGTTGCGGGAACAGGACTCGAACCTGTGACCTTCGGGTTATGAGCCCGACGAGCTACCACTGCTCCATCCCGCGTTAATTGTGGTGCAAAGATAAGGGAAATATTATTCTTAGCAAGCAATCAGTTTAAAAAAATGTTGTCAATCAATCGAACTCCCTCATACGTTAATGCTACGAGTATTATAATGCTACCAGATTCCTTTATTGAGGTTGCTTCATTTAAAGTCTCCGCATCTACTGCAAGTAGGTAATCTAAATCCACACCTTTTTGTGAGCTAATAAATTGTTTTGCTCGGTCTACTAATTCCAACAAAGATCTACTTTCAGCGTCGGTTTGTATATCTCTAAGCGCTTTATAGATAAAAGCAGCATTTTTTCTGCCTTTATCAGAAAGCCTTATGTTTCTGGAGCTCATGGCTAATCCACTTGGTTCTCGTGTTATAGGCACTATTTTAAGTGTTACATCAGAACGGGTTAGCTGAATTAGTGATTTAATTATGGCAGTTTGCTGATAATCTTTTTGGCCAAAATAGGCGCAATCAGGTGAAACTATTTCAAATAGTTGACTTACTACATTGCATACGCCTTGAAAATGCCCAGGCCTACTAGCCCCCTCAATTTTGGACTCCAATTCGCCGAGCTCAAATTTTTGATGAACGTATTCAGCCGAATAAACGTCCTCAAATTCAGGTAAAAAAAGGATATCGCATTTGTGTTTAATAAGAATTTCAATGTCCTTTTCAATAGGCTTTGGATACTTTTCTAAGTCCGATTTGTCCCCAAATTGAGTGGGGTTCACGAAAATGCTGCATACCGTTATGGTGTTTTCTCTCACACTCTCATCAATGAGAGATGCATGACCAGAATGGAGGGCGCCCATGGTTGGTACAAAACCAATAGTAACATTTTCACCTTGCTTTCGTAAAGACAAAAGGTGAGCAACTAAGCCGTGTCTCGATTGAATTATATGCATATATATACGATAAAAATAGTTAAAATACAATAGTGCTGCGTTATTTTTCTAGCTCTAAATGGCAGTACCTTTGCAATTGTATAACAATAACACGTTCTATGGACAATACACAGGAAAGAAAAAAAATTCTATTTATCTCTTCAGAAATGAGACCCTTTTTGGATGGAGACACGCCACTGGCCGAAATTGCTAGATATCTTCCTCAAAAAATTCAGGAAAAAGACAATGAAGTAAGGATATTAGTCCCTCGTTTTGGTGTAATTAACGAAAGACGAAATAGGCTGCATGAGGTAGTTCGTTTATCTGGTATGAATATTACCATAGACGATAACGACAATCCTCTTACTATTAAAGTGGCATCTATTCCCAATACCAAAATGCAAGTTTACTTTTTAGATAACGAAGATTTCTTTCACAGAAAGTTTATTTACAACGATGAAAACGAAGACTTCTTTGCGGATAACGATGAACGTACCATTTTCTTTTGTAAAGGAGCTTTAGAAACAGTTAAAAAATTAGGATGGTATCCTGATATTATACATTGCCAAGGATGGATGACTAGCCTTATCCCTTTATATCTAAAAACAATCTATAAAGACGAGCCTGTTTTTTCAAATTCAAAAGTAATTTACTCAGTTTATCAAAATGACTTTAAAGAAGATCTAGGTGAAGATTTTACAAGAAAAGCGGGTCTTAATTATATAGATGACGAAGAGCTTGTGCCGTTTGCCAATGGCGACTGCACGAGTATGCACATGGGTGGTATAATGCACGCAGATGCGGTAGTACGTTGCCACGATATAAACGAAGAGTTAGAAAACCGGTTATCTTCTTTTGAAAAACCAATACTCAATCACTCTAATGAAGGAATAGCAGATAATTATCTGAACTTTTATAATTCCTTATTTGCAGAAACAGAACAATAAAAAAATCGTGATTATCACAAAATTAAATATCAAGAGTAAGGGGTTATTGCCCCTTTTCTTTTTGCTCGTTTTTTGGGGTTGTAAAAAAGAAACCACCGATATTGGAGTAGACATTCTAGGTGACGGAAATCTTAATAGCATAGAAGTACTTATTACAGACATATCTGCTCGTTCTGTAAGAGACGACTCTTCTAGAACAGACAACCTAAGTTCAAATACGTTAGGGGTAGTGAATGACCCGATTTTTGGGTTGAGTAAATCGTGTCTTATTGTGCAACCAAGACTCACGCAATTTGGTACAGACGACACTCCTAAAAGTATAGATTCTGTAAAACTTATCTTAAAATACGATTACGAGCAAAACGTTTTAGGAAATAACAACATTTTGAAGTACGGTGACATTAATAGCGTGCTAGTTATGGATGTATACAAGCTAAATGAGGATTTAGTCGATACGGTAAAGTATTATAGCACTTTTAAGCCAGAGCTGGGAGACATTGTCGGAACCTTTACCGGGTCTTTTAATTTTTCAGATTCTACTAGTTTAGAAATTATGTTAAACAACAGTTTTGGGCAAGAAATGCTGGATTGGAATAGTGACATATACAAAGACGAAGCTAAATTCCTTAAGACATTAAAAGGTTTGGTGATAGTACCTAGAAATAATACAGTGTCTGGAGAAGGAGCAATAGTTTGCGTAGAGGCCGGTTTAAATAGTTCTAAACTTCAACTTTTTTACAATGACTCATTAACCAAAACCATTCCTATGGGTTCTAGCTCAAGACGCATCAACTATTATGAAACGCAACCCTCTGTAAATCTTACCAACCAGTTTAATAGCACAAACAACTTTAGAACCACCTACGCGCAATCGTTTGGAGGAGCAAAAATTAAAGTTGATTTAGTCGGCTTAGATTCTGTAATTAAATTGGGCGAAAAAGTGGTAATTAACGAAGCGAAAATTACATTTTTGTTAGACCAAATCTCCATTACAGATGAGTTTAAAGCGCCATCAAGAATGTTTTTAGTTGTCCCAGACACTTTAAACTCAAAATATTCCATGCCGATAATTGACCTAACAACCACGAGTAACTATGGGGGTGATTATAATCCCGTTATTAAAGGATACGAATTCCATTTTAACCGCTACTTGCAGCAATTAGTCAAAGAATACGCCAAAACAGGCAAGAATAATTTTAACGGATTTTACCTAAGTATTCCTTCTGATTATCCAGTAACGCCATACAGAGGGGTTTTTAAAACGGATAAAGATGCGGGCGATATTAAAGTTTCGATAACTTTTACCAAACTAGATTAATATCTATCTGTTTAATTTGAAGTAATGTCGGATTTAAAGCTCGTTTCAAAACAATACGAAGGCCATAAAAGTGAAATTAGCATTGGTCAAGAGACCATTGGTGGTTCAGAATTATGTCTTATAGCGGGACCATGTGCGGTGGAGTCAGAAGAACAACTTTTTGCGATAGCAAAAGGAGTTTCTGACCTTGGGATTAAATATATGAGAGGCGGTGCGTATAAGCCCCGTACATCTCCCTATGCATTTCAAGGTTTAGGAAAACAAGGATTACAACTTTTAAAGAAGGCATCTGAGCTATATAATGTGAAGATCGTAACAGAAGTCATGGACACATCTCTAATAGAGGAAGTGTATGATTATGCTGACATCTTACAAGTAGGCTCTAGAAATGCAAAAAACTACACTTTTTTAAAGGAGCTAGGGAAAATAGACAAACCAATTCTACTTAAAAGAGGAATGTCTAGTACTATAAATGAATGGCTTCTGGCGGCAGAATATATTATGCTTGGAGGCAACGAAAATGTAATATTATGCGAACGGGGTATTCGAACATTTGACACTTCAGTAAGAAATACCATGGATCTTGCCGCAATACCACTCGTAAAAGAATTAAGTCATTTACCTGTAATTGCCGATCCAAGTCAAGGTACAGGGAAAAGAAGCCTAGTCATGCCAATGTCCCTAGCGGCGATTGCGGCAGGCGCTGATGGGGTAATGCTGGAAGTACACAACGATCCCGAAGAGGCCTTGTCGGATGGATTTCAATCATTGTATTTAGATAATCTTACGGAACTAATAACAGGCTTAAAACGTCAAGCTGTGGCATCAGGAAGATCATTTAACCTTAAATCGATAGTAAAAGAAACAGTATGAATTTAGCTATAGCTGGAGCAACTGGTATGGTGGGTCGTACCATGCTAAAAGTTTTAGAAGAACGGGGTATTGAAGTTGAAAATTTATATCCTATAGCAAGTAAATCTAGTGTGGGAGGTTTCGTAGAATATAGAGGCAAGTCGTATCCTATATGTTTACTGGAGGACGCGTTGGAAAAAGACATAGATTTCGCTTTATTCTCTGCAGGCGGAGGTATTTCAACCGAATGGGCTCCCAAGTTTGCAGCTAAAGGAGTAACCGTAATTGACAATTCTTCGGCATGGCGAATGGATGAGAATTGTCCCTTGGTTGTTCCTCAAATCAATCAAGATGCGATTCTAGAAAATCATAAAATAATTGCCAACCCAAATTGTTCTACCATTCAAATGGTAATGGCTTTAAACCCATTACATCAAAAATATGGAATAAAGCGTTTAGTTATTTCCACATATCAGTCAGTTTCGGGGACAGGTAAGGCTGCGGTTGAACAGATGGAGCAAGAACGTCTCAATGGAACGTCTCAAAATATGGTATATGCCTATCCTATAGATAGAAACTGTATACCCCATTGTGATGTATTTTTAGATAATGGGTATACCAAAGAGGAAATGAAATTGGTACACGAAACCAGAAAAATATTAAGAGACCCGAATATAGCTATTACAGCAACGGCTGTTAGAGTTCCAGTTACTGGAGGTCATTCAGAGTCTATAAACGTTCAGTTTGATTCCCCTTTTGAAATACAAGATATTAGAGATTTACTAAACAACGCAGAAGGAGTTCTGTTGGTAGATGACGTATCTCAAAATAAATACCCTATGCCTCTGCACGCTCATCATAAAGACGAAGTACTAGTAGGTAGATTAAGAGTAGACGAATCGCAGCCAAACACACTTAATATGTGGGTTGTAGCCGATAATTTGAGAAAGGGTGCAGCAACCAACGCAGTTGAAATACTTATAAAACTATTAAAATAAAAAATGCCCGCAGGATTCTATACAATACCGGTTTCTAAGATAAACAGAGAGACAAAAGATGCAGTTAGTATTAGTTTTGACGTGCCATCACTTATGGTGCCACAATTTACCTATACAGCTGGCCAATATCTTACCCTTAGTATAATGATCAATGGCGAAGAAGTTCGCAGATCGTATAGCATGTGTTCAAGCCCAGTAACGGGTGAAAAAATAACGATTGCTGTCAAGCAAGTTGATGGTGGAAAAATGAGTAATTATTTGAATACTTCGCTTAAAGAAGGTGACGTTTTGGACATAATGCCTCCTATGGGTAAATTTATTCTTAACCCTAGTCCTTCTTCAGCTAATCATTATTTTATGTTTGGCGGTGGCAGTGGTATTACGCCTTTGCTCAGTATTATAAAAACAGCCCTAAAGGAAGAACCCAATAGCTATTGCTATTTAGTGTATGCGAATCGTAATGAGGAAAGTGTTATTTTTAAGGATCAAATTGATGCTTTAGAATCGGCTTATGCCAATTTTAAGGTTGTTTATAGCCATGACAATCCAACTGGGCAATGGTTAGGGCTTAGAGGCTTTTTGACTGAAGAGAAGGTGTCTGAGATTGTTAGACAAGAATTGGGTTTGAATTATCCAACCGCTCGCTATTATACATGTGGTCCGGGTATTATGATGAATTTGGTAGTTCAAGGACTTAAAAAGATTGGTGTAAGGGAAGAGAATATAAACACTGAATATTTTACAGCTAAAACCAAAGAAGAAACATTACCGACAGAAATTAATGTAGATTCAAATTACAGTGACGAAATTATTGAGCGAAGCATATTAGTGGAAGTATTTGGTGAACAAAAGGAGATAACCGTAAAGCCTACTGACACCATACTTATTGCTGCTCAAAATGCAGGTATGGATCCGCCATATAGCTGCACTGTTGGAGTATGTACCACTTGCAGAGCTAGACTAAAAAGCGGTAAAGCATCTATGGAAGAGCGTGAGGGATTAAGTGACGCAGAAATAGATGAAGGATACATCCTTACATGCCAAGCTCATCCTCTAAGTGATGATGTAGATTTGGTTTTTGAATAGAAAGTCAATCAGATAGCAATTACATTGCTATTTTAACTTGCCATCCGTCTTCAAACTTGGTTATACTAAGTCCGTCGTCATAGTATATACCCAAATCGTGTTTTGGAATCTTGTAATCAGGAAATCCTGAATTTTTCATAAACTCTCTAAGGTCTTTTTCGGAATTAAATCTTTCCTCATGTCTTCTAATTACAGGGGTAGAATCTTGTACAATTTTATTTGTTTTGTAATTGATCAACATGTTTTTAATCTTTTCCAAATACGATTCATCTATGTCTATAGGAACTGCTATAGTTATTACCTTCTTTTGGTTTTTGGTCATCCAAAAATTAGATCGGCAAGAACTGCTGCAGAATTGCGCTGTTTTTCTGTTTGCCAAAAAATGACTTTTACAGCATTTACATTTAAGTTCTGTCGTTTTGTGATTTTGTTGAAATCCTTTTGTAGTTCGGAATAAAGCTATCTCTTGTTGCATAACTCGAAAGTAGGTAGCCCAATGTAAACGTTTATTAACGCTAAAGATTAGTGGTGTTCAGGATTATGTACACTTACAAGATTTATAAGTCCCAAACAGAATGTCTTCTGGCCATAATGTAATGACGGAATTTAAGCCAAAATGCAATGGTTAGGTATATAATTACAGGACTACCAAAAGTTAGAAAAGATACATAAATAAAGTATAAGCGAATTGTGCCAGTGCTTACGTTAAGTTTAGACCCGAGGTATGTACATACTCCGAAAGCGTAGTTTTCGATATTTTGTCTAATTTGTTGCATCCTGTTTTAAAAGTAGTTTTTTACCTAAATTACACTGTAAGCATTTCTTCTGCTTGCAGTAATTTTTATACAAATGTAACAATGCTTGACTACTACAAGCATTGTTACTAATTACGATGATCGATTTCCAGCGCTCTATGATGGAGTTTTTCTCAATAGGAATGGAATCTAAGTAATCTAAAGCAATAGTTGTCTCATTGTTGTTTTTCATTTTTTGATAGAAGAAAACAAAGGGAACGATCGCATTTATAAAGAGATGGTTAATAAAACCGCTGGATATTTTTTTGCTTGACTGTTTTGAGATGGTATTAAACGTATAGTGCTTTTGCCAGTAATCGGATAAAGAAAAATCTAAAAGTAGTTTTACTGTGCTAACCTCAGGAAGGTCCAACACAAGATTTATAAAATCAGGAACATGATGGAAGAATGCGGCAAGTTGAGCAATTTTTACGTGTG
>JAFMCI010000028.1 GCA_017857855.1 Bacteroidia bacterium
TCATCGCCCACTTGGTAAGGGAGCCAAGAGATTATAAATTGAAGCATCTCATCCGTAGTGCGCATACCGGCTCCTCCATTGTCAAGTCGCTCTCGTATTTCTTTGGGAGGATTATGGGGATTATTGTAATTGTGAGTGGTATTATCAAAAGTTGCTTTTACATAGATCACACTTTGAGCAGGTATTTTAAGCATTTTTGGAAATGTATAAAAGTACTGCCATCTAAAGTCCCACTTGGGGATGCTTATTAGCCTTATGGTATCTTGATTTGGGGTTATTGCATAGGCCTTAAAGCTTTTACCTAACAAATGCATGTGAGGATTGATGGTCAGTATGCTAATGTCTTGAGGAATTTTCAAAAAAGTAGTATGTGTTGTGATTTCATTTGCAGGTATAATCAATGGTGGAATAATTTTACTTGCACCGTTGGTTCCCATCATAACTTCGTTGATTGGACGTTTGGGAGGTGTTTTACTGAAGAAAATATTAACCCTGCTGTGGTCCCATTTATCTTGAGGTATAGGGCCAAAATGTATATCATCTGCTAGTAGTATAGATTTCTTGTGCATGGTAAACCCACCTATCCCTTCAGGATATAACTGAGCTTGTACGCCAGGGAGATAGTTTACGGCAGAGTTTATTTGGGAGGGTCTGCTGCCATCGTCATTGGCTAAATTTAAAGCATTAAATTGTTGTAAATAGTCGTCTTCATCGGTTTCTAGATTCAGTAGTCTTTTACCGCTTTTGATGTTTGCTTTTTTATCTTCATCATAATTGAGTAAGCGACCATTCATATGATGTACCAAATTATTTTGGTTAGGTAAAAATTCCATAGCGCGTACAAATTTATCTTTGCTTAGTTCTATAGGTAGTGTCGCGATATAAAATTTATCTCTGCTATTTCCTTTTATTAAAATACTGTCAAACCAGAGGGTAGTATCTGGCTTTCCAATTGAACTAAATTCAGGGTATGAAGGTAAAGATGGGAGCAGAGATACATCTCCTTCTGGAGCACCTCCTTCTATCCATCGTTTCAGTTTGTCTTTATCTGAGTCGCTCAAGTATCGTTCTCCTAAAAAGTGGCTGTAGTTGCGGTCAGCTGGCCAAGGTGGCATTAGTCCACTTTGGGTAACCGCTAATATGGTTTTTTTCTTTCTAAAGACGTGTTGATACTCCGTAAGTGAAAAGGGAGCTGCGCCACCACTTCGATGGCAAGGTGTGCAATTTTGATAGATAATAGGGGCAATATCTTGCGTGTAGGTGAGGTCGGTTTGTGGAGTGCAAGCTGCCAACCAAAGCATGCTCGCCGCTAATACAATGAAAATAGCTTCTTTCATTTCAGTGTGCCGAATATAGCATTTCTGTATAATTCTAGAATCTGATTGGTGAATAAGTCTTTTGACAAAATTGTATTTCGACAAAAATAGAAAAGAAGATAGCTTTATAGCGGCGTTCTTTAGGATGCACGGTAATTGATTTTGGATGTATAAAAGCATAATATAAACTCACAAAGCTCGCTGAGGCGGGTTCCATAGGTATGGCCTGAACTTAGACCTAATCATATTTGTTTTAATTGATGTAAAAGCAAATAATGGATAAGTAGTAAAAAAAATAAACATGGATGCTTCGCTTTTAATCTTAAAGTCAAGTTATAAGCTATTTTCGCAAACTTTATGACAAAAAAGTTTATAGATATAGAGAAGATAATAGCGGACAAGAACCCAAAGTTACTGAAAAGGCTTCCTAAGTTTATACTAAATTATCTTAAAAAAATCCTTTGGCAAGATGAAGTAAACCGCATTATACACGATAATGAAGGTGTTAATGGTGTGCAATTTTGTCGAAATGTGATCAAGGAATTTAATATTACGGCTACCATAGAAGGGATTGAAAATGCACCTAAAACAGGTGGAGTAACGTTTGCCAGTAATCATCCTTTAGGCGGTATGGATGCGCTTGCTTTTATAGATCAATTTAGTCATTATAGAAGTGATATAAAATTTATTGCCAATGATATTTTGCTGAACCTAAAGCCAATGCAAGATATTTTTGTAGGAGTAAATAAGATGGGTGCTACGGCTGTTCCATCGCTCAAAAATGTAGATTCAGTGCTTGCTAATGATGAGTCAGTTGTAATCTTTCCTGCCGGTTTAGTGAGCCGCCGCAAAAATGGTGTAATAGAAGATTTAGATTGGAAAAAAACATTTGTTACTCGGGCAAGAAAACACAATGTGCCGATTGTTCCGGTAATCATTGATGGTAAACTGAGTAATTTCTTTTATAACCTAAGTAATCTTCGTGAAAAATTAGGAATAAAGGCCAATATTGAAATGCTTTATTTAGTAAATGAGCTCTTTAAACAAAAAAATACAACGATAAAAATTATCTTTGGCAAGCCTATCTATCCTAACGACTTAGACGAAGATGTTAAGGATACTGAATTGGCGCAAGACATAAAAAGAAAAGCATACAGTCTAAAATCAAAGTGAGTTTAAACCTAGATTACATAGCGCCAGCATTGCCCTTGGAAGTGATTAAGAGTGAGTTAACTCCAGAGAGATTTGTGCGCAGAACCAATAAGGGTAACAACGAAATTTATATCGTTAATCATCATAATAGCCCCAATGTGATGCAAGAAATAGGAAGGTTGCGCGAGATAACATTTGCAAGTGCAGGTGGTGGTACAGGGAAGGCATTAGATATTGATGAATTTGACACTGCAGAGAATTGCTATGAGCAGTTAATTGTATGGGCGCCTGATGCTGAGGAAATCATAGGGGGCTATCGTTTTATAGATTGTGCTAAGGTGTTGGGAACAAACCCTATAGCACTCTCAACTAGACATTATTTTACTTTTTCTGAGGACTTTAAACAACATTATTTGGCAGATACTGTTGAGCTAGGTAGAAGTTGGGTTCAGCCTAATTTTCAACCCAGTGCAGGATCTCGCAAAGGCATTTTTGCTTTGGATAATCTTTGGGACGGACTGGGCGCTATTGTGGTAGATACACCACATATTAAATATTATTCAGGTAAAGTAACTATGTACACTAGTTATAATACTGAAGCTCGTGATGCTTTAATGTATTTTATGGGATATTTTTTTCCGGATCCTGATGAATTGGTACGACCTATAAACGGTCAAGCTATGACCACGGATATAAATATGTTTATGAAGAGTATTGCAGGTCTAGAATACAAGGAAGCTCATAAGATATTAAATAGTTTTGTGCGTGAACGTGGTGAAAATATCCCGCCACTTATCAATAGTTACATGAGTTTATCTCCAACTATGAAATCATTCGGTACGGCTATGAATCCTGACTTTGGGGATGTAGAAGAAACTATGATTTTGGTAAAAATAGACGATATCTACGAAGAAAAGAAGGCAAGACACGTAGGTACCTACCTTAAAAAATAGGGGTACTTGTTTATTTTTCATTATTTGTGCTATTTTTGGTAATACTTTAACCCATCATGAAAAACAAAATAGTATTAGGACTTTTAATTATTTCGGGAGCATTTTTGTATGCAGGTTGTGCAGATAAAGTGGATTTTAAGGATATTCGAGACCGCCTCAAACAAAGAGAAAATAAAGATAGGGATATAAAAGATTGTGCTGAATTAGGCTTAAACTTTAAAGATGCTTGTATCACCATAGATGGTAAAACAGGTTATGTAGATGCCAACTGCGATTGTGTAACTAAAGAAACGGATAAGCGATTTGATTGTGCTGAACTAGGTTTAAACTTTAAAGACGCATGTACCACTAGAGATGGTAAAATAGGTTACGTAGATGCCAACTGCGATTGTGTAACTAAAGAAACGGATAAGCGATTTGACTGCCCTGAATTACGTTTAAACTTTAAAGATGCCTGTGTTACCGCTGACGGTAAAAGAGGGTATATTGATACCAATTGCGATTGTGTGATCAGACAATAATCAGTATTCTAACACGCATCCCACTGCTTCAGTCTTCTTTACTTTTATCGGCTTTTTAGCTAGGGTTGCCGTTATGGCATCGCTGAGGTAATGTTTGTTCCAGATCTGTTTGTAGGTTCCTATTATTACAGTTCTATCATCCAACATCCCTTGGTATAGAACGTTGGAGTTACTATCCAATAAGAAAAATTCAGGCGTAATTCCCGCATTTAATTGATGGGCTACTTCATAGTTGTAGTCTCTAAAAATAGGAGGTTTTAACCGCGTCTCTGTAGCAAACATATTTATTTCCATAGGTTCGTAATACATGCCGCTGTATACCGCTAAAAATTGTACATTGGGGAAAGAGTCTGATAGTGCGGAAAAAGGAGTTGCCAACTTCATACATAGCGGGCAGTCTGGTGCTATAAACATTAAAGCAGTATATTCTTTCTTCTTTACGATTTGGTCAAAATTTTGATTCTGAACTTGTTTACCACATGCCCAAATAAGAAGAGTTACGGTTATGATTTTAATTATTTTCAATTCGGGGTAGATTTACAGTAAAAGTAGTGCCTTTATTAGGTTCGCTTATAAAAGATATCGACCCATTTGATGTTTCGGTAATTTTCCTACAAATGGCTAGTCCTAGGCCCATACCTGAGTTTTTGGTACTAAAATTTGGGACAAACACCTTATCGAAATTGGCTTTTAAGATACCTGTTCCGTTATCTTTTACGGATATTTTAATGGTCTTTTTTAGGCCAATAAGATGCACTTCTATTTTGCCTTGTTTGTTTTCCGGGATTGCTTGAATTGCATTTTTTATCAGGTTATTAAATATACGTCTCACTTGCTCTGGGTCAGCATTTACATACATTCCCGTTGCTATCTTAGTGCTTATATCTACATTTTCTGACTGTCTAAAAAGGTCAATAGTACCTTCCATTATTTTGGAGATGTTGAAGGTTTCAAACTTATCTTCTGGCATTTTAGCGAAATCACTAAACTCGCTAGCCATGTTACTCAAACTGTCTATTTGCTCCACGAGTAACTTGCTGGTTTTAGTAAACAGGGTGTCTAATTTTTCGCTGGGTCCACTGTCATAAGCACGTTGTAAGTGTTGCAGGCTCAACTTCATAGGAGTAAGCGGATTTTTTATTTCATGTGCTACTTGCTTAGCCATTTCTCGCCAAGCATCTTCTCTTTCTGTTTCTCGCATTTGATTAGCACTTTCTTGCAGTTCTAAGACCATTTTGTTGTATTGTTTTACCAGCTGTCCTATTTCATCATCGCGGTTATAGGTTATTTGTTCATTCTCGCCTAAAAGCACCGTAGTGGCTATTTTTTGGCGGATAAGTAAGAGTGGTTTAGATATTTGTCGAGATATTATGTAAGTCAAAATAATTCCTCCAATAATGAGCAAAAAATAGATGTTTAATATGTTAACCACCAGATTTGATATTTGCTTATTGAGCTCTTCATTTTTAGCAAAAAATGGTGTATTTAAGTATCCTATAACTTCATTACGGCTGTCTAAAATCGGAATATATGCACTGAGAAAGTCTGATCCTTCTATTTCTTCTTGGGCTAAGAGTTGTGATTTTTTATCTTTTTTTAATGCTTCGTAAGCCTTAGGATTCATTTGAAAACTTAGGATTTCTTGGGCAGTAAGGTAAGGTTTTGTGCTGCTCACTAAATTTCCATGAACATCATATAAATTGATGTCCACATTGTACGTATTACTGGCTTCGTTCAGTAAAAGTGTACGCTGCTCATCGTTTGCTAGCTTATCTCTTAAATCTATTTTATTTTGAAACTGACTGTTTATGCTCTTTACGGTGTTTAGTAATTGGTTTTCTAAACTGTTGTTATAGTTCGCTCTAACGATGTTTATAACAATGTAAACAGAAAATAACAGTCCTAACATTAGGATAATAGTGAGTGATGTTTGTATGCGGGCACTTAGTAGTGTAGATGTACCTGGTAAAAAAGCGGTGGCTAAAGGGGCTTCTTTATCAATCATGATATAGGTGCCTAGTGATATTAAAAGGCAAATACCAAGCAGCAATGTAATGGTAAACGTTAGTATGGACAGCCAAGTTCTTATTCTATTCTCTGCTTTCGACATAACTAGGGAATATTCTCCCTTTTTAAAGATACGATGCCTAATGCTACCTATGGCAAAGATGCTGGAGTTAATGGCTCGAGGCGACTTATTTAGTAAGTATGGAAAACTACCTTTTTGACTAATTAATACATTATTAAAGTATAACCCGTAGGAATAGTCATCTATAGAAATAGTCTCTTCTAACCTTTGATTGGCGAATATTTCTGGGTATAAAAAATCTGACTGAACAACGCGTGGCTGCAACAGTATAAAGGTGGTCCCAAAGTGACCTTCAAGATTGCAGTTTTCGTATTTTGCAATGTAGCCGTTCAAGCTTGTAGGGTCGTCTATCTGAAAAAAGTAGGCACTAGCCGTACGTATAGTATTTGTATTATACACACTGTCTAAGTCGTTGAACGTGTATGGGTTATTGCTTGTTATTATTTCTTGGTTAGGCCCAAAAGTGTATAATTTTAGCTTGTATTTTTCTAAATAATTACTGAAATAAAGGTGTTTTATCCGATTTTCTATTTTGTCCTTATTGGCTATGAAATCTTGAAAATTGGTAGGGGTAAGAAATTCTTGCGAAAGTTGATTTTCAAAAGATTTGAGTATTCGTTCGGCTCTTGGATCTTTATTTTCAATTAGATTTTGTGCAGATTTTTCTAAAAATAGTTGCTGACGAGCCTGCTGGCTAAAATAGGCGATATTAGTGGTAATAAGGGTAGTTAGCAGAAAGTAAAGGTAAATTGCCGTCTGAACTTTGGGAATCCGATAGTGTAAAAAGATAGCTATTGCTACTAGTAGTATGGGGTAGCTCAGAGAAGTAATGCTTCTGCTCGCATCTAAGCATTGAAAAACAATAAAAATAAGTAAACCTATAGAGATACCCGCCCATGAGGAAAGCTGGTTGAGTTGTTCCTTTAACTTACTATAATAACACAATAACCATAAAGCAATAAAACTGAGTGATATAAATGCTAATGCCAAAAATGATAAGGCGCTTAGCTCAAAAAGTTTTTCAAAATCAAAAGAAATAGAAGATCGTAAAGCGAGCCTTTTAGAGAGATCGATAAAAAAATCCGCCAAGAAAAATAAGTAGGCACTTAAAATAGGTATAGATAAAGTACGGTGAAGTTTTTTAACCAATTGTATGATCAGTATACCAATGCTTATGATAGCTGCTAAGTGCATAAAAAGCAGCGGAATAAGGTGGTTTGCCGCAACGAGTTGTATGCTCTGATTTGAGAATAGGTAAAAGTCGCTAAAGGCATAATTAAGATGATAAAATGCAGCAATTTGAACAAAGGCAATATTGGCCATTGCTGCGTACATTTTAATGTCTTTATTTCTTATATAAACGAGTGCTAAAAACAACATGATGTAGGTTGTGATTAGTGCGATAGTTATAAAATCAATCTCTGTTTCTGAGACTTTTACAAACGAAAACAATAGTGATGTGGTGATCTTTGGGCGTGTGCCTAAATCAAAATAGTACCCGTGTAATTGTGGTAAAGCATGGCGTAATTTTACATATGGTTTTCCATCATTCGCCATCCGGAAAGCAAGGAATGTAGCAGTTGGATGTTTAAAAATAGCATATAAATCATCCCCGAATCGGTAGATAAGTGGGAAGGTAGTTGCTTGGATTATGGTAGAATCAAGTGCAATTTTGTTACTGTTCCAATACGTAGCTTGTGTACTATCGTATCTCAGTATATACCAATTTTTATTTTGATAAGCTTTTCCAATATTCTGAGACTCCGTGCTGAAACTAATTGGAATTATGGCTTCAAATATTTCGTCAGACTCGGACTTTAGTTGGGTGATAAATGGTGAAATATCCTCGGTAATAGTCTCTGCTTTATTCTCCTTCATTGAGGTTACAAGATGCACAACCAGCCACAAAGAGAGCGTTGTAGCCAGAACCCAAGATATTTGTATACCGCGTTTCAATAGGTTTTGTTCTTTTCTAAATAGCGCTTTACGTAGTCTTCAACGGCATTTTCGAGACTGTAAAATGCGTGGTCATAACCAGCGTCTCTGGTTTTTTGCATCTTAGCTTCTGTAAAGTATTGGTATTTATCCCGTATATCTTCTGGTGTAGGGATGTAGTTTATGATACGTTCTTTGTTTAAAGCTTTAAAAATAGCACTTGCCAAGTCATTAAATGTACGCGCTACACCTGTTCCGGCGTTGTAAATGCCGCTCTGGCTTTGCTTTTTGTACCAAAACCACATGATTTCTACTAAATCTTTTACATAAATAAAATCACGAATTTGGCCTCCATCTGTGTAATCAGGATGGTGGCTTTTAAATAGATTTAAACGATTGTTTTGGGCAATTTGGTTAAAGGCGTGCAATACAACACTTGCCATACGTCCCTTATGATATTCATTAGGGCCAAAAACATTAAAGAACTTTAATCCGACCCAAAAAGGGGGTTTGTTTTTTTGAGCTAATGCCCAAACGTCAAAATCTTGTTTACTTTGCCCATAAGGGTTTAGCGGTAAAAGCAGGCTGGTATCCATTTGGTCGTCAAAACCATATTCTCCATTACCGTAAGTAGCAGCAGAGGATGCGTATAGGAAGGGAATGTCGTTGTTCGTGCAATAATTCCATAAAATTTGACTGTAGTGAATATTGAGTTCGTCAAATATGCGTACGTCAAATTCCGTGGTGTCCGTACGAGCTCCAATGTGAAATACGAAGTCTATCTTGTGACGTTTTATGTCGTTTAGAAATATAGTACGATCTATCTTGGCGGTAAATTTTTTCCCATCTAAATTTCTTGTTTTTGCTGGGATATTGAAATCGTCCACTAAAATAAGATCGGTTAAGCCTTTTTCATTTAAAAAAGAGACCAAACAACTTCCAATAAATCCTGCTGCACCGGTAATGAGTATCGCCATATAGCACAAAATTAATCCTATTTAGCGGTGTCAAAAAGATTAAATAATATTCAAGGTGGCAAAAAGGTAAATTAGAAGAGTTGTGAGTGTATTATAAACTAAATACTTTATGGAAAGAGTTAAGCTTAGACTTGATCTTTACCTTATTTTTGCAAAATATTATGGTATACGTTACCCGAAAGGTTCACTTCAATGGAGCGCATAAGCTTTTCAACCCCAATTGGACGGAGGAACAAAACGACGAGGTGTTTGGCAAATGCGCCAATAAGAATTGGCATGGTCATAATTTTGACTTGTACGTTACGGTAAAAGGTGTTCCTAATCCAGATACGGGGTTTGTAATGGACCTTAAAAAACTAAAAGTAATACTAGAGGATAAAGTGGTTTCAAAACTAGATCACAAGAATTTTAACCTCGATGTAGATTTTTTGAAAGATGTAATGCCGAGCATCGAAAATATCGTAATAAAAATATGGGAGCAGATTGAACATGAATTGCCTCAGGGTGCTAACTTGCATTGCATTAAACTTTATGAGACTGAAAATCAGTTTGTAGAGTATTATGGCTAAGGTGCAAAACCTTTACCTACCTCTTTAAAATATTAAACTGAGCGCCAAATGTTACATTCCATTGGCTAAAGAAAAACTGCTGTTTTGCACGGTCGGACTCATGATAAGTAGTCAATATATCTGGCATATTTATAAAGCCCCCTTTTAGTTCGCTTTGTACAAAAAAGTGTTTATAAAAGGTAGCATTCAGACCTGTAACTATACTTATGCCGTAGCCTGATAAATGCCATTGATCAGCTCTTTCAAAATTCATTAAGCCCACGTTAGTGCGCGGGTATAACACGCCTGCACCTGCTCCGGTAACTAGATTTACCGCTAGTTTGGGTTTGTGGGTTAAATTGTCAAATCTACGAAGTTCTGCATTCGCATAATTAAGTCCGTCTGTATGCTCAAAGGTTAAAAAATCAGGAGTTAATTGTATGTTGTTGTGGGCATAAGTGCCATTATACGAAGAATCTATATTGTTTATAGATCCGGTTATTTCTGCAATTTGGTCTTGAACCATCACATATTTCATGTGATCCCAGCCCAAGGTTATACTGTATTTATCATTTAAAAAATAGCCAATGCGGAGGTTATATTGCGGTATGGTAAGTTTATTTAGTTTAAAGTATGGATCCCATTTAAATGGACTTTGCCTGTCTTTGGCCTGCACCTCTTGTATGGTAAAGTCATAGTCAGTGCCGGTAAAATGGATGTCTGAATTGGTAAACCATTCTCTGCTATAACCCCAATAAACAAAGAAATCTCCTTTGGTAACAGAACTAGCTGATTGTGCAGATAATCTTTTTGGGAACGTCAAACAAATTATGGAAAAGAGGATAAATAATGTTTTTTGCATTAGAGCGTATATGCGCAAATATAAATGCCTGAATGGTTTAAGTTGTCAAGGAAATTAAGGGACTTGGTTGTAATTTAAAATAGTGCAGAAGGATCTAGATGTATCTTTGCATGAGAAGTGGTATAGACACAGTCAATCCATCTACAAAAAAATATCATATGAAAGTAATTATAACAGGAAGTACCGGCATGGTGGGTCGAAGCACTTTAAATGAGTGTCTTAGAAATGAAAAAGTGGAGCAAGTACTCATTGTAAATCGTAAAAGATTAGGCCTAGTGCACCCTAAGTTAACAGAAGTGATACATGCTGATTTTACGAATTTTAGCCCGTTGGTTGATCATTTTAAGGAATATGATGCTTGTTTTCACTGCATGGGTGTTAGCTCTATTGGTATGGATGAGTCTCAATTTAATACCTTAACATTTGGGATAACCAAGTCTCTTGCAGATGCTTGTTTTACGGCTAGTTCATCTATGGTAATGAATTATGTAAGTGGAACAGGAACAGATTCTACTGAGAAAGGCAAAACGATGTGGGCTAGGGTAAAAGGCAAAACAGAAAACTATATTCTTAATAAGGGTTTTAAAGATGCCTATATGTTTAGATTGGGCGTATTGTTACCTGAAGACGGAATAAAATCAAGTACAGGGTGGTACAGAATAATGTATGTAATCATGGCACCGTTATTTCCAGTTCTAAAAAGAATGAAGTCGGTGACGGTGAGTAGCTTATTTGGTAAAGCAATGATAAATACCCTTTTGTATTCACAACCCAATAAACACCTTGAAAACAAAGATATTAATGCGCTTGCCCATAAATAACGTAAGATACTTTATGTTTTAGTAATTCGTACATGAGACCCAAGCAATTAGGGGGTAAGCTTACCCCAAAACTCAAAGAGGATTATAGCCGATCTCCACAATGGAAGGGTGATAAATTTTATAATTATGAGAGAACCGGAGTAGATATTGGTATTAAGGATGCTCCCAAAATGCTACAAAAACTATTTTTTGATAAAAGCGGTAGAGCGCCAGTCAAACCTTTGCCCATTTTACCATTTGATAAAGCGGCTTTTTTAGCGCCAAGTGATGAATGCAAGTTTATTTGGTTTGGACATTCGGTGGTTCTTATGCGCTTAAACGGCAAGACCATACTTATAGATCCCATGTTTGGTCCAAATGCTGCCCCAATTGCTCCATTTAAGGTAGAACGTTTTTCGAGCAACACCTTAGCTATAATAGACCAATTACCAACTATTGATTTGGTGTTACTTACGCATGATCACTATGACCACTTGGACTTAGCAAGTATACAACTTCTTAAACCTAAGGTTAAGGAGTATTATGTCGCTCTTGGAGCTTCAAGACATTTGCAGCTATGGGGAATAGATGCTAACAAGATTAAAGAATTTACCTGGTACGAGTCGGCTTTTTTTAATGAAATAGATATCACTTTTACGCCTTCGAGACATGCAAGTGGTCGATTTATAAGCGATCAGTCCTGCTGTTTGTGGGGAGGGTGGGCTATTAAGTCAAAAACTGCACGTATTTGGTTTAGTGGTGATGGAGGTTATGGAGATCACTTTAAGGTTATAGGTGAGGAACTCGGTCCTTTTGACTTTGCATTTATGGAATGCGGACAGTACAATACACTTTGGCATAATATACACATGTATCCAGAAGAGAGTGTGCAAGCAGCGCTTGATGTGAATGTGACGCGCATTATGGCCGTACATTGGGCTGGATTTGCCCTAGCACACCATCATTGGAAAGAACCCATAAGACGTTTTGTAGAAGAAGCTAAAAATCAAAATGTGCTGTGTGCCACACCTAGAATAGGAGAACTATTTACTTTACAAAATACACCTACAGAGCAATGGTGGGAGGAGTACGATTGATACGCTATTATTCACAATTTCTGAGGATGAAGTGCTTATTTTAATTTGAAATGACCTAAAGTCTGCTATTTTTGCTAAAACTAAAAAGCTAAAATTCTTACGATACTTTCATGAAGGCGTACAACGAAATATTTGAAAACAATAAAAATTGGGTAGCGAGTAAAAAAGCTACGAATAAAGATTTTTTTAAGCATCTTGCGGAAGGACAAAGTCCTGAAGTGCTCTACATTGGATGCAGTGACAGCCGGGTTTCGGCAGAAGAAATGACAGGCATGGATCCAGGGGAAATGTTTGTTCACCGTAATATAGCCAACGTAGTTGCAAACAATGATTTAAGTGCAGCTTCTGTAATTGAGTATGCCGTTGATGTTTTGCAAGTAAAACATGTAGTGGTTTGCGGGCATTATTACTGTGGTGGTGTTCTAGCTGCCATGAAACCTCAAGATTTGGGAATATTAAATCCATGGTTGCGTAATATCAGAGACGTATATCGATTACACCAATCAGAACTAGATTCTATTTCGGATGAAGATGCGAAATACAGAAGACTAGTAGAACTCAATGTGCAAGAGCAATGTATTAATGTTATCAAGACAGCGGTGTTACAAAAACATTATTTAAATACGGGTTTTCCTACCGTGCATGGCTGGGTGTTTGATATTAAAACCGGGGAGCTTATTGATCTAAAGATCGACTTTGATGATAAGCTCAAACATATTCAAGAAATATATGACTTGGGTAAAGAGATAAACAGATAAAAGGTTCATGGATTTTCTGCCATGCCAATTACTTCTACGTCGATATTAATGGATTATTAGTCCATATAAGCTTTATTATAAGCTCATTACGTTTTATTAAATTTAATAAAATATAAGTATCGCACATTACATTTCTTTCTACATTTGCCCCGATTTTAGAATGATAAATTCAAAACATAGTAAGTGGTTAGGTAGTAGCTTTTTGATACTACTCTTTTTGTATGCCACTGCTGTTGGGTTTTCTGATCGTACTTCGTTTATAGATGAAGTAAATAGTGAGATAGAAGAAGAAGCTTCAGAAGGATTCTCTGAAAGTACTACAAGATCAAAATATGCAGTAGACTATGGCGATTATTCTAGCTTATTTCTGATTAATCCAGCATTGAGTTTGCGTTTTGCAGCTCAGACGGATATGGCTTCTGCTGATTATGTAGCTCAAGCCAAAAATGTAAATCACGCACCGCTTTACATTTTATACTGTTCTCTAAAACTACACGCTTAGTCTTAATTTAAGTAGTTTAGGTCTGCCTCAATTTGTGATGCAGTGTTTTAGTTATTCCCCAAAAAACAGTTTAAAATAATAAAAAATGTCAAAAGATCATTTTGATGTAGATGAATGCTTGCACCAAATTAAGCATTATCTGCCTGCACAAGCTCCCTTAAAGGATTTTGTGCATCATAATACCTTACACGCTTTTCAAGCGGAGTCCTTTTTTGAAGCAACGGCTAGAGCTTCTGCCATGCTAGGGTACAAAGTAAGTCTCTCGTTGCGAGCCTTCAGAGAGATGTATAAGCAAGACAGTATACCCAGTGAGCATTTGGATAAAGCCATTCGCAGCACTTACGGTGATGTTCAAATTCCGCATTGGAGGGAAATGATGCTTAATCATAAGTTTGAGGCTACCTATAATCCATTTGTGGGCCAGCTTAGAGCGTCATGGAAAAATTTATATAAGGTGGATATGAATACTCTAACGCATACCCGTTTGTTTCGTATACTGAATAGTTATCTGGATCAAGGTATTTCTATTTGGCAATTTCCTGTGACAACACGCGGTTTTATGAGTGCCTTGCGTGAACTGGAGAAATACAGTAAGGTTAGTTTATTTAATAGTGATAGAGTTCAAAAACTATTTCAACTGAATCGTCCTACTATTACTCAGCTTTTAGACCTTTTGGTTGGGAGGGCGTCACTATATGAAAACTATCTGTTCGATTTGCAGTTTGCCCATCCAGGTTGGTCTGGTATGGTTGCTTTTATAGAGTCTAACCCAGATGCGCTATTGGACAAAAGACAGATTACTTTAGAAGAAGCAATTATTCTTGAATTATTGTTAGAGATAGATGTGTTGGATACTAAATTTGGAACACAATGGAAGCCTTTGGGTTTGAATAATAGTATCCGTTCAATAGATCTATTTAAGAAGGCTAAAGTTACTAATTATCAATGCACTTTGCAGCTATGGCAGCAAGCATTTGAGAATACGTTTTATGACGAAGTACTTACTGGAATTCAAAAAAATAAAGTTATTTCAGAGCCTCATACTGCTAGTTTTCAAGCATTTATGTGTATTGACGATAGAGAGTGCTCATGGAGAAGATATATTGAGCAACTAGAGCCTAATTGTCAAACCTTTGGAACTCCGGGGCATTTTGGATTGGAATATTATTTTCAACCTGAACATGGTAAATTTCATACGAAAGTGTGTCCAGCTCCGGTTACGCCAAAAATCTTAGTTAAAGAATTTGGCGCTACGGCAAAGCTTAAACGGGATGTACATTTTAGCAAGCATACGCATGGCATATTAGGTGCTTTCTTATTGACGCACACCTATGGGTTTATCTCAGCGTTCAAATTAGCGTTTAGTATTTTTAAACCTAGCTTTTCCCCTGCGGCAAATTCATCGTTCAACTTTATGGATGCTACGGCAAAACTAACTATAGAGCATGTCAATGAGCCACTTACAAAGGATGGCTTGCAAATCGGTTTCACATTGGAACAAATGACATTGGTGGTTGAAAAGGTTCTTAAAAGCACTGGACTCACTCATGATTTTGCGCCGCTTATTTATATGATAGGCCATGGCGCAAGTAGCGTTAACAATACCTATTACGCGGGATATGACTGCGGGGCATGTTGTGGGAGGCCGGGTAGCGTAAATGCACGAATTTTTGCAACTATTGCAAACAAGCCATCGGTTAGAAGTGAACTGATAGAGAGAGGAATTTTTATTCCTGAGGGCACACAATTCATTGGAGGGTTACATGACACCACGCGAGATGAGGTCACTTTTTTTGACGAAGAATTTCTTACATCAGAAAATGCTAAGAGACATTTAGAGAATAAACCTACTTTCAATAAAGCATTAACTTTAAATGCCAAAGAGAGATCGCGAAGGTTTGTGACCATAAATACCAAAGCATCTGCAGCTAAGATTCATGCACAGGTTAAAAAAAGGTCTATTACTATTTTTGAGCCTCGTCCGGAGTTAAATCACGCCAGTAACTGCCTATGTGTGGTGGGGCGAAGAGAAATGACTAAGGGCTTGTTTTTGGATAGGAGAGCGTTTATGAATAGCTATGATTGTAAGCAAGATCCAGATGGGACTTTCTTACTTACCATTCTTAATGCAGCAGCGCCCGTTTGTGGTGGTATTAATTTAGAATATTACTTCAGTAGAGTCGATAATCACAAGCTAGGGGCAGGCTCCAAATTACCGCATAATGTAATTGGTTTAAATGCAATAGCCAATGGCATTGAAGGCGACTTGAGACCGGGCTTACCCACTCAAATGACTGAACTTCACGATCCACTTCGACTTTTGATGATTATTGAGCATTATCCAGAGGTTATCCTCTCCGCTATTAAATCAAATCCTGTAACGTATGAGTGGTTCAAAAATGAATGGGTTAATATGGTGGCCGTAAACCCCGATACTAAAAAAATATATCGTTTTAGTAATGAAGAGTTTATGCAATATGATCCGTTAGACTTAGTGTCTAGTCAGCTTGGAAGTTTAGTGTCTCAAATAGAAAATAGTTCTCAAAACATTTCAGCTCAATTAGCATCATGATGATAGAAATTCAACAAATACTACCCGTATTGATATCCTTGCCTATTGTAGGCGCTCTATTTGCGATGCTTTTCGGCAAACATTCCGAAAAAGGTATCTCTTATTCGGTAATATTAGCGACGGGTGCTCATCTTTTACTGACATTTACCTTAGTCGGTGTATGGGCATTTCGCCATTTTGAGGTGATCAATATCAAAGAAGTAGTACTTTATAAAATGCAGGGTTATGAGTTTTTTATCGATTTATATTTTGATAAACTCACGGCTGTATATCTGCTAGTAGGAAGTATAATGACCTTTCTTATTACCATTTATAGTAGCTTCTATATGCACAATGAACATGGTTATCGTAGGTTTTTTACGAATATTATGTTTTTCTTTTTTGGCTACAATGTCGTAATTCTATCAGGTAATTTTGAAACACTATTTCTAGGATGGGAAATTTTAGGTGTGTCGTCATTCTTATTAATTGCCTACTACCGTGATAGGTATCTGCCCGTAAAGAACGCTGTTAAAGTGTTTTCTATTTATCGTGTAGGCGATATCGGACTTATACTGGCAATGTGGTTAAGTCATCATTTGTGGCATGAGAATATTACGTTTTTTAAATTAAATAATTTGGCACTTGTACATAACCAAATTGCCCATCATCAATTACTGGCGTTGAGTGTCGCAATGTCTATTTTACTTACAGCCGTTATCAAGTCAGCACAGTTTCCGTTTTCTTCTTGGTTGCCACGTGCTATGGAAGGACCTACGCCCAGTAGTGCTATATTTTATGGGTCTCTGGCCGTGCATATTGGTGCATTTTTATTGCAACGTACTGCTGGATTTTGGGAAGATATGCTTTTCTTTAAAGTGCAACTAATACTCGTTGGACTGGTGTCTGCTGCGCTTTCTACCTTTACGGCGAGAGTACAATCTTCGATAAAAGCTCAAGTAGCCTATTCGTCCATAGCGCAAATTGGAATTATCTTTATAGAATTGGCGTTTGGCTGGTATGATTTAGCTTTGATTCATTTTGTCGGAAATTCATTTTTGCGCACGTATCAACTGCTTATATCTCCCAGTATTGTTACCTATAAAATTAGAGAACAGTTTTTTAACTTCGAACCAAGTGCAGATGGCCTTACAAAAAAATGGCCAAAAAAAATAAGCTACACATTATATATGCTGAGCTTACAAGAGTGGAAATTAGATGACTTCTTGTATAAGAGGTTGTGGCTACCGGTCAAGAATATAGGAGCTCGTCTCAATTTCCTTAACCTATCTAATATACTCATCTTCTTTGTTCCGCTGCTTGTAGGTGCGTTCTGTTTGTTGTACTTTAAGGCAGATATCCCCTCAGAAATTGCACAGTATATTCCTGAGATATTTGCGCTAATCGGTTTGATATTAGTTATCAAGGCCTTTACGGAGCGCAGAAGTGTTCGGTTGTCTTTCGCTTTGGTATTGCTCAATCACTTATGGGTTGCCATGGCGATTTCGTTTAATGACAATGTAAATTGGGAACATATCATTATTTATTTGAGTGGTGTATTTCTGTTTGGATTACTTGGCTTCGCTACTATTCTATGGCTAAAAAAGCTAGAGAGAAGGGTGTTCCTAAATCAGTTTTATGGACATTCGTATGAGCATCCGAGGATTGCATTTTTCTTTCTCTTATGTTGCCTTGGCATGGCTGGATTTCCAATATCTCCCACCTTTATCGGCGAAGATTTGATTTATAGTCACATACAAAGTGGGCAGTTATTTCTAGCTGTGTTTGTCTCGCTTAGTTTTATCATAGATGGCTTGGCACTCATACGCATTTATGCACGTGTTTTTCTGGGTCCACATCACAAAACGTATCACGAGAGCGCGTATCGCTCTTCTTAAAAAATATTACAAAGTATTATTCATAAACAAAAAGTAACCCGAATAAAATCGGAACAAAAAAAGTAAATCAAAAAATGAACACATCAATAAACAGCAAAGGACTTTCAAGCTTGAAAGAATTTTGGAAAAATGATTTAAAAGCCGGCTTTAACGTTTCGTTAATTGCGCTTCCTCTATGTCTTGGTATTGCGATAGCAAGTGGATTTCCCGCTATTGCAGGTTTATTTGCCGCGGTAGTAGGCGGTATATTTGTCTCAAGATTTAATGGCTCGTGGGTCACCATCACTGGACCCGCAGCTGGTCTTATTGTCGTAAATTTGGCTGCTATTGAAAGCCTAGGTGGTGGGGATAAAATTGTAGGTTATCCTTATGCTTTGGCGGCAATTGTAGTTTCTGGTCTTTTTATTGCGCTTTTTGGGTTTCTAAAAATGGGCAAGTTTGGCGACTTTTTCCCCTCCGCCGCGGTGCATGGAATGCTTGCAGCTATTGGTATTATCATCATGATTAAGCAATTTTTTGTTGCTGCAGGCGTATCGGTACACGGTCATGAGTTTTTTGAAATACTCACAGAAGTGCCTAGTGCTTTTTTTCATTCTAATCCTGAGGTTATTTTCATAGGTTTAGTGTCTTTATCAATACTTATTCTTTATCCTAAATTAAAGGTGAAATGGATCAAATTAATCCCTGCGCCGGTATGGGTTCTTTTGGTCGCCATACCTTTAGAGTTTGTGCTCGATTTTGAACATGAGCACGTAGTAAATTTTTTGGGTTCAGAGCATAAAGTAGGTCCTCAGTTATTAGTGCATCTTCCAGATAGTATATTAGGAGCGATGCAATTTCCAGATTTTGGTAAAATAGCTACAGGTGCGTTTTGGATAGCCGTTGTTAGTATAACATTGGTAACAGCTATAGAATCACTACTAAGTGCTATTGCGGTAGATAGTATGGATCCAGAACATCGTAAGAGTCAACTAAACAATGACTTAAAAGCGCTAGGCTTCGGAGCGTCAGTTTCTGGATTTATAGGGGGCTTACCTATGATTAGTGAGATTGTAAGAAGTACAGCAAACGTAGATAGCGGTGCCAAAACACAATGGTCCAATTTTATACATGGTTTATTTTTATTGTTTTATATGTTTATAGGCAGCATTGTGATTGATCATATCCCACTTTCTGCATTAGCTGCAATGCTAATTTTTACAGGCTTTAGATTAGCGTCTCCTAGAGAATTTAAACATATGTGGAACATTGGGAAGGGCGAGTTTTTGGTATTTTTGGTAACTATAGTTGTAGTCCTGATGACTGATTTACTCATAGGAATCGCTGCGGGTATTGTGCTGAATATACTAATGGTGATGGTTAAGAAAGTCAGTTTTACTAACCTTTTCAAGGCTTTTGTTAAGACAGAGACTAACGGGGATAATGCCGTTATTTATTTGAGTGGCGCGCTTACTTTTTGCAATTATCTTGGGTTTAAAAAAGCAATATATGCTGTGGCAGATAAAAATTTAACCCTTGATTTTGCTAAAGTTACCTATGTCGATCACAGTGTTAAACATCATTTAATGGGTTTAAAGCGAGATTTTGAAATAAAAGGACTTCAATTTCAGCGAGTAAATACATCTAACTTGCACTCGGTTACTAATCATCCACTTTCTGAGGAGGTATCTGTTTAGTGACTGTGTTTTACAAATTGATTATTAAAATTAAAGTGGTTGTTAATGAAAATAGCACTACTCTTTTCGAAAAGAAGAGTAGTGTAATTTCAAACTAATGAGAACCTAATGGTAAGTACAAATAGCTAACTACAAGATTGCATCGTGAATAAAGAAAAGAACAAGGATTTTAATCCCATGGAAAGAAAAAAAGTAGTCATTATTGGAGCGGGCTTTGGGGGACTAAATCTTGCCAAGAAACTTGAGAAATCGGTGTATCAAGTAATTTTGTTGGATCGAAATAATTTTCACACGTTTCAACCGCTACTATACCAAGTCGCCACGGGTGGTTTAGAGCCTGGAAATATTGCTTATCCTGTGCGACGTACATTTAGAAATGTATCCAACTTTACATTTAAAATGTGCAATGTAGAAAGCATAAATCATTTAGAAACTAAAGTAATTACTAGTATTGGCGATGTTGAGTACGATTACCTCGTTTTAGCGCAGGGAAGTAGCACTAATTTTTTTGGTAATGCACAAATAGAAATCAATTCGTTAACATTAAAAACTGTATCGGATGCCTTAGATTTTAGAAGTAATTTGATGCAAAATTTAGAGCGCGCCATAAATGCCCTAACTGAAGAGGACAAAGAAGAGTTGGTAAATGTTGCCATAGTTGGAGGAGGCCCCGCAGGATTAGAAATGGCTGGAGCTATTGCAGAGATGAAAAACTATGTGCTTCCAAAGGACTATCCTGAAATAAATTTTAAACTAATGCACGTCGTTTTGTTTGAAGCAGGGGATAAACTATTGGCTAATATGTCAGAAAGTGCATCGGCTAAAGCATTGGAATACCTTACCAAAATGGGGGTGGAGGTAAAGTTAAATACCCAAGTTAAAAATTACGATGGCAAAAAAGTAGAATTGGCAGATGGAACTACATTTAACAGTGAGACACTAATGTGGACCGCCGGAGTTAAAGGGAATTTAATTGCTGGATTACAAGATCAAGTGGAGGCTAAAGGCGGTCGTTTTGTGGTGGATGCGTTTAATCATGTAGTCCCTTTTAAAAATATTTTTGCCATTGGAGATATTGCTATTCAAGTGCAATCAGATTACCCAAAAGGGGTTCCTATGTTGGCTACTACCGCTATACAACAAGGCGTTCACCTTGCTCAAAATTTTATGCGGGTGGCTCAACAAAAAGAACCAAAGCCATATACCTATTTTAACAAGGGCGTAATGGCTACTATTGGGAAAAACAAGGCCGTTGCCGATATTTGGAAACTCCATTTTAGTGGGATTGGTGCTTGGTTTTTATGGATGGGAGTCCATATATACTCGCTCGTGGGCTTCAGGAATAAGCTCGTCTCATTGCTTAACTGGACCATGAGCTACTTTAACTATGATCGTCCACTTGGATTGATAATTAGAAAATATAACAAACAAAAAAACTAGGAATGAATAAAAAAGGAATTACAGTATTATCTATACTGATAATGAATACAATAGGGACTTTTGCCCAAAAACAAGTTGTAAATCAAAATCATAATTGGCTCATGTATGTCGGGAATCATAAACTTAATGATAAATGGGAACTGCATACCCTTTATCATTTCAGAAGAAGTTTGGATGATAATTATGCTTGGCAACAAAGCCTGCTGCGTGCGGGGGTTAATTACAAGATGGATAAAAATATTTTACTTTCGGTTGGTGCAGATTGGGTGGTTTCTTTCCCCTATGGTCAGCAACCTTCCAAATACACCAATAATGAACTTACGGGATGGCAAGCGGTTATTGTAAAACAGAATATAGGTAGACTTAATATGATGCATAGGTACAGAATAGAGGAACGATTTATACAGAAAAAAGCAATAGATGCCGTTGAAGGAAACTATGTAAATGACGGAATAAAGTATGCGAACCGATTTAGGTATTGGTATAACCTGAATGTCCCTATTAATAAACCTACCATGCAAGAAAAAACATGGTATTTGAATGGATGGAACGAGGTTTTTATAGATTTAGAACCAGGACCTGTATACAATTTGCTAAACCAAAATAGGATAGGAGCTAATGTTGGATATCAGTGGCGGAAGGGGTTTAATTTACAAGCGGGCTATATGAATCAACTATTGGTTAAAGCAGATGCCCACAAAGCGGAAATAAATCATACCATTATGTTACAATTGCAGTACGATTTAGATTTTTCTAAAAATACTAAGTAGCATACCATAAAAAGTTTGAAACCCACTATTGTTTATATATTGCTCGCCTTACTTGCCTACCAATTAGCAGGTAGTATGGTGACCAACTATTTGCAAATAGAAGCTGTGCGGAAGGAAGTGAAGAGCAAACTGAAAAGTACAGTTCCTCCCAACGAACTAACGGTTATTCAGCTTAATAATAGTGAGTCAAACGCACTTACCTGGGTTCGTGCAAATAAGGAATTCATCTATAAGGGTAAAATGTATGACGTTGTTTCCAAGTCTATATATGCTAACTCCATAAGATATGTCTGTATAACAGATACACAAGAAGAGGCCTTATTTAAGCATTTAGATGACTTGGTAAATATGAGTTCACATGCTAAAAAAAGTGTACATAATCTACAAAACAGTGCAGAGTATTTACTTCTCAACTACAGCCTAGTTCCCAGTACAGCTTTCACTTATGTAAAGAAAACAACTGATTTTAGGAATGAGTTAACGGTGGCCAGGTGTCCAGAAATAGAAACACCACCGCCCAATGGTTGGTGGGGCTAATCGCCCAAATTGAAGTTTTTCACGGAAGAATAAATCCATTAATCCGAGATTATCTATTTCATAATCAATGTATTATGATGAATTAAAACATTCAATTTTTAATTAAATATAAACCCAATGAATAAAAAAATTATCGGGTTACTGGTGCTGTGCTTTTTTAGCATTACTAGTATTGCCCAAAATATTATAATAACAGATATGGAACTTAATCCTCTGGCAGGAGTAAAGATTTCATCACTCAATAATAATCTCACAGAAAGCACCAATAGTATCGGTGTGGCTAACGTACAAAAGTTTGAAAAATCTACGGATATTCTCATAAGCTTGGCTAACTATGTTCCTGTTACGATGTCTTATGATGATTTGAAAAAGCGCAATTTTAAAGTCTATCTTAATGAGAAGATTCGAGATTTTAATACAGTCGTAGTTTCAGCTAATAAGTTTGAAGAAAAAGCGAAGAACATTGCACAGCAATTTGACGTAATCAGTAAAAAGGAGCTTGCCTTTATGAGCCAGCAAACTACAGCTGATGTAATGCAAAATACCGGAAATATATTGGTGCAGAAAAGTCAGCAAGGTGGCGGAAGTCCAATTATTCGGGGCTTTGAAACCAATAAAGTGCTTATGGTAGTAGACGGAGTACGTATGAATAATGCGATTTATCGTGGTGGTCACTTGCAAAATATACTCACGTTAGATAATGCAGCAATGGAGAAAATAGAGGTTCTCTTTGGCCCAGGAAGTGTAATGTATGGCAGTGATGCTTTGGGTGGGGTGATGCATTTCTACACCAAAAATCCAATGTTAAGTAGTGGTCCTGAGTTACTCGTTAAGTCAAATGCCATGTTGCGTTACAATTCAGCTAACTCAGGCCAAACCATACACGCGGATGTTAGTATTGGATCATTAAAGTTTGGCTCATTTACGAGTTTAACCTATTCTGCTTTTGGCGATTTAAAACAAGGCGAAAATAGAAATACGATGTACGGCGACTTTGGCTTACGACCCTGGAGTGTCGATCGTATTAATGGAGTGGATTCTTTAATCAGTAATCCTAACGCTTTAATACAAAAAGGATCTGGATATTCACAATATGATCTAATGCAAAAGTTCTTGTTTAAGCAAAACGATAGAATTAGTCATACCCTAAATGTACAGTATTCGTCGTCTACAGATATTCCTCGCTACGATAGACTTACGCAAACTAGCGGCAATTCTCCTAAATATGCGGAGTGGTATTATGGCCCTCAAAAAAGATTGCTTAGTGCGTATACCATGAACCTAAACAAAAATATGGGATGGTATTCTAACGGAAGAATTACAGTGGCTTATCAGAATATAGAAGAAAGCAGAAACGATAGAAAGTTTAGAAATAACAGTTTAAATCACAGGATTGAAAAACTGGATATTGTAACAGCAAATGCAGATTTTTCTAAAAAACTACTTCAACATGAATTTCATTATGGTGTTGATGCGTGGACCAATAGTGTAAATTCTAAGGCGCGTAAAGAGAATATCATAACGGGTAATGTGCAATCATTGGATACACGTTATCCCGACGGTGGTTCAACGATGAGTAGTGCTGCTATATACCTTGGGCATACCTATAAAATAAACGATAAATGGGTTTTGAATGATGGCTTAAGATTGAGCGCCGTTAATCTTAGCGCTAAGTTTAACGACACTACATTCTTTCCTTTCCCAGTAAACGGTATCGAGCAGAATAATTTAGCCGTTAATGGAAATCTTGGCTTAATTTTTAGACCTACAAAGGAGTGGAAGTTGAGTGTGCTTGCGTCAAGCGGATTTAGAGCACCCAATGTAGACGACTTGAGTAAAGTTTTTGAGAGTGTTCCGGGTTCTGTGATCGTACCTAATCCCAACTTGAAGCCAGAATACACCTATAACTTAGATCTGAATGCAAGTAGAATGTGGAACGATAAGTTAACCTTAAGTGCTACTGGATTTTATACGTGGTATCGCAATGCTATAACTACTAAAACGTCTACATTTAATGGGCAAGATAGTATTATTTATAGTGGACAATTGAGTCAGGTCATAAGCAGTGTCAATGCTTCTGAAGCTTATCTTTATGGAGCTAATTTTTCACTTTCTGCTCAAATCACTAGTTCGCTTAGTTTTACGCATACTACGAATTATACCTTCGGACGCATTACAAGTGGTACAGAGGAAATTCCTTTAGATCATATAGCGCCAACCTTTGGAAAGACGAGTGTGATGTATCAAAAAGAGAAACTAAAAACAGAATTTTTTGTACTGTATAACGGTGCAAAGAAAACCAAGGATTATAACCCGTATGGTGAAGATAATCAAGCATTCAGTGCTGACCCGATTAATGGCTATATGCCGGCTTGGCTCACGCTTAACGCAAGACTTGGTTATCAAGTGGGAAAGAACGTTCAACTAATGGGTGCGATTGAAAATATTACAGATTTAAACTACCGTGTATTCGCATCCAATATTAGTGCTTCTGGACGTAGCTTTAGTCTGACAATAAGAGGTTTGTTTTAAAGCGAAACGTATCCTGTAATATACAAGGCCAATCCGATTTAGGATTGGCCTTTTTAGTTTAATGTGCTTTTTGGGTGCCTATCAATCTATAGGTTTATGGTGGTTTAAAAAAAAAGGACATAAAAAAAGCCCGTCTTCGACAAGAAGACGGGCTTTTCTAAATTTTAATGAAGATTACTCTTTGATAAGTTTAGAAGATGCTACACCTTCTGTAGTATATACATTTACAAAGTAGTATCCTGCTTGAAGAGTTTCAAGGCTTAATGTTACGTTGTTTCCTGCTTCAGTAAATAAAACTTCTCTACCTGTAACATCAAATAATTTGATGCTTTTTACGCTGTATTTAGCGTCTACAGATATAGTTACATTATTAGATGCTGGGTTAGGATAAACGTTAGCAATGCTTGCAGAAAGTACTTCATTTACAGATAATTGGCTAAGTGCAATATCACCAGTGATAAGCGCTATTCTAGGACATGCATAACCCATGATAGTATCTACATAAGTTCTACCTTTAGTTGGAGACATGTCTGGGTTAG
>JAFMCI010000029.1 GCA_017857855.1 Bacteroidia bacterium
AAAGACTTTTTAAATGGGTATGAAATAAGTCATCTTAAGATCAAAGAATTGTAATTTGTTTTTTAACTATTACGAAGAATAATCCTATTTACATTCAAATCATTAAACCTAACCGATTTAACTTACTTGCTTTTGCAAGCCATATAACTACTTTTGCAGCCTTTTTAATATGTGGGAAAATATAGCCAATACCATACTCAGAAATAGATTAGCTTTAATTCTGTTTCTCATTTGCACCACAGTACTTATGGGTTATAAAGCCTCTCAAGTTCAGTTGGCTTATGACAATCCTAAATTTATACCGGACGACGACAAAGACAATTTAGCTTACAAAGAATTTAAAAAAACTTTTGGGGATGACGGAAGTGTTATGGTTGTGGGCATTAACTCCGAAAAGATTCATCAGCTTTCTTTTTTTAATAAGTGGTATGATCTAACCCATGAGCTAGATAGTACGGCCAACATAAAGCAGGTACTTTCTATTGCTAATTTAAAATCGCTTGAAAAAGAAACGGTAATGGAATATTATGAAGAAGACAGTTTCTCTACTTCTAAATTTCACGCACAAGATTTTGTGCAAGCTAAACCCCAAACACAAGCCGAACTAGATAGTCTTTTTGGCGCATTAAAGAACCTACGCTTTTACGAAGGACTTCTTTTCAAGGACAGTAGCGACTTTAGTCTTATGGCTATTACCTTAGACAAGAAAATACTTGACACCAAAGGTCGAGTAGCCTTTGTTTCTGGATTACAAGAAAAAATAGAAAAAGTATGTGCCGAAGAAAAGGTAGAAGTGCATTTCTCTGGATTGCCATTTATTAGAACAAAAATGTCGAAAATGATACAGCAAGAGTTAGTACAATTCACACTAATTTCTATGCTGATCACTTCATTAATCCTATTATTCTTCTTCAGAAGTTTTCCAACATTAGCTTTCTCCCTTCTAACCGTAATAATCGGTGTGGTGTGGTGCATGGGTATTCTAGTATTATTAGGATATAAAATAACCATGTTTATTGGCTTGCTGCCTCCACTCATTGTAGTAATTGGAATAGCAAATTGCATTTATCTACTCAACAAATATCACGAGGAATACCGTAGTCACAATAACAAGATCAAAGCACTTCAACGCGTAATTTCCAAAGTAGGCAGAGCGGTATTGTTCACAAATTTAACTACTGCTGTAGGATTTGGCGTATTTGTCTTAACAGGTAGCTCAGTATTGCAGGAATTCGGTCTCACCTCTTTCCTTGCAATTATGGCGGTGTTTGTGATTTCGCTTATCCTTATCCCTGTTCTTTTTAGCTATTTACCTGTTCCTAAAGAGAAACATGTAAAACACCTAGATTATAAATTCTTAAATCAATTAATAGACAAAATATCGAGTATAGTTCAAACCAGAAAACGAACTATCTATATAGTGACCCTGATTTTTGTTATCACTTCTTTGATAGGCATGTCTAAGTTAAAGAATATAGGCTACATGGTAGACGACATCTCTAAATCGGACAAACTATATACCGATCTTAAGTTTTTTGAAAAAAACATAAATGGTGTCATGCCATTTGAGATTGTTATTGATACCAAAAAGGAACAAGGTGTGTCTCAAGTGAGAGCATTAATAAATATAGATAGACTTGAACGTCAGCTAGCTGGATTTGAAGAATTTAGTAAACCGATGTCTATAGCACAAACCTTGAAATTTTTAAATCAGGCGTACTATGACGGTGATGTTCGAAGATATGCTGTTCCAAGTGTACTTGATTTAGGAAATATCATGAGTGCTGTGCCCAAGAACGAGACCAATGAAGGCATGCTGAGCAGTTTAGTAGATAAAGATAACCGTAAAGCAAGAATAAGTGTTCAAATGGCTGACGTTGGCAGTGTTCGAATTAAACAGCTGAAAGAACTGGTTTACCATACTGCAGACACCATTTTTAATTTCGCCAAAAGTACTGAAGACATCTTTACTGATTCAATACAAGAAATATACTATGATTCTAGTGTCCAAATGGCTGACACCACCTACTATTCATACCCCATAGTTACCTATACCGAATTAGATAGTGCGCAAAAAACAGATATAGCCATAACAGGAACCAGTGTTATTTTCCTCAAAGGAAATGACTACCTCATCAGTAACTTGTTAATGAGTTTAGCTATCGCCTTCATAATTATTTCGCTGCTTATGGCAAGTATATTTAAGTCATGGAAAATGATTTTAATTTCGGTTATACCTAATATCATTCCCTTGTTATTTACCGCTGGCATCATGGGGTTCTTTGGCGTTAATTTTAAACCAAGTACCGTATTGGTGTTTAGTGTAGCATTTGGAATAGCCGTGGATTTCTCCATTCATTTTCTTACTAAATACAAAATGGAGCTAAAGGCATTAGGCTCTGTGCCACTAGCAGTTCAAAAGGTGCAGAAAGAAATTAGTACGAGTATGATTTATACCGCCGTAATTTTATTCTTTGGCTTTATCATATTTGTTTTTTCTGACTTTGGAGGAACTATAGCATTGGGACTATTTACCGCAATCACCTTGTTTGTTGCCCTTTTATCTAACTTGCTACTATTGCCTGCTTTGCTCTTGTCTTTTGATAGCGAGAAAGACGTATAATCACTGAATTAACCTTCCTCTTTTCTTAAAAAAATAGAAAGACACGGATTTCAAGGATATCTCCTTTCTATTACTCAGAAATAAGCATTCAAAATTATTACCTTTGCACACTTTATCTAAGTAGAGATTATGTCGTCAAAGGCCAACGCCACTATATATCAACAATACAAGCAATTGGATATACCCAGTACAGAAAAAAATGTACTCGCGTATTGGAAAAATAATAATGTATTCGAAAAAAGTGTTTCGAACCGTGAAGGTAAAGACACCTATGTGTTTTATGAAGGGCCTCCTTCTGCTAACGGTATGCCTGGCATACATCACGTTATCAGTAGATCCCTAAAAGATGTTTTCTGCAGATACAAAACCTTAAAAGGCTTCAAAGTAGAGCGTAAGGCTGGATGGGATACGCACGGTTTACCCATAGAGTTACAAGTAGAAAAGAAACTAGGTATAACCAAAGAAGATATTGGTACTAAAATAAGCGTAGAAGATTACAACGCGGCATGCCGAGCAGACGTGTTACAGTTTAAGGATATTTGGGATGACCTGACCGAAAAAATAGGATATTGGGTAGATCTAGATAATCCTTACATTACATACGAAAACGAGTACATTGAGTCTGTATGGAACTTGTTACAGCGATTACATCAAAAAGGATTTTTATATAAAGGACACACCATACAGCCCTTCTCTCCTGCTGCAGGCACGGGTCTTAGCTCGCATGAGCTTAACCAGCCTGGCACTTACAAAGACGTAAAGGACACTACCGTTGTGGCTCAATTTCAAATGAGCACTCCTGCCAGCATGGGATTAGACCTTAATTGGGGAAATACGTTTTTCATTGCATGGACAACCACACCGTGGACTTTGCCAAGTAACACGGCTTTGGGCGTAGGTCCTAAAATTGATTATTCAGTAGTTAAAACTTATAATCAGTACACGTTTGAAAAAATTACAGTTATTCTAGCCACCAAGCTTCTGTCAAAATATTTTTCTGATAAAAATAGTGAACTTAACCTCGCAGATTATGTTGCAGGCGGTAAGCAAATCCCCTTTGAGATAGTTAAGGAGTTAAAAGGAATTGATTTAGTTGGGTTGAAATACGAGCAGCTTATGCCCTACCATCAACCAGAAGATGGAAGAGCCTTTGAAGTAATCGGTGCTAATTTTGTAACTACAGAAGATGGAACGGGTATAGTACACCTTGCTCCTAGTTTTGGTAGTGACGATTATATCGCTGCTAAGCAAAATGGCATTGGTTCATTGACGCTTGTAGACAAAACCGGAAAATTTGTGGCTGGAATGGAAGAATTCTCAGGCTTGTATGTTAAAAACTACAAAGACGAAGATGAATCTGCAGATGGATATATGACTGCCGATGTTAAAATTGCCATTAAGCTCAAAACAGATAATAAAGCCTTTAAAGTAGAAAAATATGAGCATAGCTATCCACACTGCTGGCGAACCGATAAACCTATTCTATACTACCCTTTAGAAAGCTGGTTTATTAAAACTACTGCCGTAAAAGAACGACTCATTGAACTGAATAAGACCATCAACTGGAAACCTGCAAGCACAGGAGAAGGTAGATTTGGAAATTGGCTTGAAAATCTTGTAGATTGGAACTTAAGCCGAAGCCGCTATTGGGGAACACCGTTACCTATTTGGCGAACCGCCGATGGGGAAGAAGAGATTTGTATAGGCTCCATAGAACAATTAAGAACCGAGGTTGAAAAAGCTGTAATAGCAGGTTTTATGCCGAGCAATACCATTACCCCAGAATTTGATTTGCATAGACCGTTTATTGATGACGTAATACTGGTATCTAAAACGGGTAAGTCTATGCAACGCGAAACTGACCTTATTGACGTTTGGTTTGACTCTGGCGCAATGCCGTACGCACAATTACATTATCCTTTTGAAAACAAGGAAAAAGTGGATGACAGAACCAATTACCCAGCTGATTTTATTGCCGAAGGCGTAGATCAAACACGTGGATGGTTCTTTACCCTACACGCCATATCTGTAATGCTAAATGACTCCGTTGCCTTTAAAAACGTAATGGCTAATGGACTTGTGTTAGACAAAAACGGGAATAAGATGTCTAAGCGATTAGGCAACACCGTAGATCCGTTTAAAGCAGTAGAAAATTACGGTGCTGATGTAATCCGTTGGTACATGCTGAGTAATTCTGCACCTTGGGATAATTTAAAATTTGACATAGAAGGTCTAACAGAAACACAGCGTAAGTTTTTTGGCACCCTGCATAATACCTACGGATTCTATGCTTTATATGCCAATATAGACGGGTTTACGAATAAAGAAGCAGAAGTTCTGTTGCCTGAAAGACAAGAATTAGACCGCTGGATATTATCCAAGTTGAATTCATTAATACTGGTTGTTTCAGAAGCTATGGACGACTATGAACCTACCAAAGCGACACGTGCAATTCAAAATTTTGTGATTGATGATTTAAGCAATTGGTACGTTAGGCTTAATCGTCGCCGTTTTTGGAAAGGAGAACTGAGCGCTGATAAAATAGCCGCATACCAAACATTGCATACCTGTTTAACCAGCATCGCTAAGCTCATGTGTAGCTTTAGTCCATTTTATGCTGATAATATGTATCAAGACTTAATGTTTACTGATGAGTCTGTGCACCTACAAGATTTTCCCGTAGCGGATAAGGCATTGATAAATGAAGAGTTAGAAAAACAAATAGAAATATCTCAGCGTATTACGTCACTCATCTTACGTATTAGAAAACTGGAAGGGATAAAAGTACGTCAGCCTTTAAGTAAAGCAATCATACCCGCTTTAAGTGATGAATTTGCAGAGAATCTCAAAAAAGTACAAGATGTAATCAAGTCTGAAGTAAATATTAAGGAAATTGAGATCATAGACAGGAATTCTAGTATTATCAAGAAATCATGTAAAGCCAACTTTAAGGTTTTAGGAGCTAAAGTAGGGAAAGACATGAAGGCAGTCGCAGCCCAAATAGCCCAATTCGACAATGGTACGATTAACAAACTTGAAAACGGATCTTCTGTAACCATTAATGCAAATGGCCAAGATTATGAACTGACCTCGGAAGATATTGAGATTAAAACAGCAGATATTCCTGGATGGCAAATCATGTCAGATGCCAATTATACAGTAGCACTGGATCTTGAATTGACCGAGGATCTCATGACAGAAGGTATTGCTCGAGAGCTAGTTAATAAAATACAAAACTTACGAAAAGACAAAGATTTTGAGGTTACTGATAAGATCAAAGTAAGCCTAGAAAATCACCCGTATATTCAAGATGCTTTGAATTCCTATAATGAATATATTTGTGGAGAAATTTTGGCAGACGAATTAGTATGTGTTGACGTATTCACTGGAACGGATACCATAGATATAGATGCGCATATTCTTAAAATACAATTAGCTAAATAATAAAAAGATGGAAGAAACACTGAGATACAGCGATGCAGACTTAGCAGATTTTAAAGAAATTATTCAAAATAAACTTGACAGCGCTAAGACAGAATTAAAATATCTATTAAATCAAATTAAGCACGAGAACGAAAACGGTACAGACGATACTGCTAGTGCTTATGTGGCGATAGATGATGGCAGTGCATCACAACAAAAAGAAAGCGTAGGTCAATTAGCCGCCAGACAGCAAAAGTTTATAGACAGCTTAGAAATGGCTTTAGTGCGTATAGGTAATAAAACGTACGGAATTTGCAAGGTAACTGGCAATCTAATATCAAAAGAACGATTAAGAGCAGTTCCTCACACTACTCAAAGCATTGAAGCAAAGAAAAATCAATACAAATAATTATCCCCTTGCAGGAAAGTATAGACCTTAGAAAAAAGCAGGTAGCCCTAGTTGCTGTTACTGTTTTCATAGTATTATTATTAGACCAATGGTTAAAAATTCACATTAAAACTAATTTCACATTAGGCGAAAGCAAAATGATTTTTAACAATTGGTTTGAACTTCATTTTACAGAAAATCCAGGAATGGCTTTTGGTCTAACCCTGGGAGGAAAATGGGGTAAAATATTGTTAACCATTTTTAGAATTATCGCATCAGGTATTATTGTTTACTACATATCTAGCCTAATTAAAGAAGGTGCAAAGACGATGATGATAATATTGGTGTCTCTTATACTCGCAGGAGCATTAGGAAATATCTTGGATTCCCTTTTTTACGGTTTATTTTTTAGTGAGAGCACTTACCATAGTGTTGCACAATTTAACCCAGCAGACGGAGGTTACGCCCCTATTTTTATGGGTAAAGTAGTAGATATGATATATTTACCACTTATCGACACCTTTTGGCCTGATTGGGTGCCTTATTTTGGCGGAACAAGGTTTCAATTCTTTAGACCTGTTTTTAACATTGCTGATTCGGCTATAAGTATCGGGGTTTTTACTATCATCGCCTTCAGAAAACAGTTATTTGAATACACTGAAGAAGCAATTGGTGATGCGGATATAGCAGATGAAGTAACGTCTGAAGTGCAGTAAAACCTGTTAATTAGGACTTTAAAATTAAATTAAAAACTTACTATTAACATAAAAAAGAAGCTCATTCGAGTCTCTTTACCCTTCAGATTAATAATAAGCTAACAACAGCGCCTAATTCTTGTTAGCCCACTAATCTTTAGGCTCATCATTTTCATCTTCCTTATCTTTGTTACCAAACACAGGTTTAAGAATGTAGTAAACACCAATAAAGACTATGAGCGTTACGACTACTTGGCTTAACATCCACAGCCCGAAAGTACCATCGGGAGCAGCATTGGGAAGCTTTTGGCTGACATCTTGTAATAAGTTCATTCTCTGTTACTAGAATTACTATTTATCTCGGTTCATCGTCATTTTCAGAGTACGAATCTGGCTCCGCTTTAGGAGGAGTGGTAAGTACCTTATAAAAGAAATAGAGTGCCGCTCCTATTACTAGCCCTTGTGCTAGTATCATGGTGATAAGTGCTGATGTGTTCATATTTATACAATTAGTAAGTTAAGCAGTTGCTCTACCTTCTTTGGTTCGTTTGTTAAATGCCTTGTAAACTAAAATACAGATAAACCCAAATAGACTTAGAAGCATTAATCTACCTATGTTTTTATAAAACACTTTATTGGTAAATTCTCCTATTGCTATTTCGTCACCTGCATGAATTTTTTGACCTACCATTACTGAGGGTACTTGGCCTTCCTCAAATTCATACACAATTTGATCTTCAAATGGGGTTTCTACTTTCTTATTCTCCGCTTTCAGAAAACTTACTTTTGTATTGGTGAAGCCAAGCACAACTTGATTCTCTGTAACTTCCTTAACCGTAGCCTCATCAGTAGTTCCGCCAATTTTTTCTGCATAATACGATGTCGCAAATGCTTCTCTGTTATAGGTATCTTTATGCGTAATATTATTGTAGATATCTGGTAAACTTGAAATGAATACCCAACCTAAAAGTAAAGGTGTTACATATTTCATAATAAACTTAAATGCGACAGGTATTTTTATATCCGCACCCCTTGTAAGCTCATCCCAGCCTTTATTAATACCAAAAACCCAAGAGAACAAAATAACTTCAAAAAAGGCGAATGCAACCAAACTTACGGTACCAGCCCAGTAGTCATAATCATCAAAAACACCTTGTTTAAAGAAAAAGACGGTAGGCAAACCGAGTATAAGCGCTATTAGACCAAAAGACCAAGCACCTTTATTTTTACTCCACCCAAATTCGTCTGCCATAAAGCCCATCCATGGCGTACCCATGGCGAGTGAGCTCGTGATACCCGCAAAGAACAAAAGACCAAACCACATCACCCCTGCGAATAATGCCAGTGTAGGACCCCATTGTTGAAACAAGAAAGGCATAGTTTGAAATGCCATACCAAATCCTGCGTTATTCAATACCCAGTCTAAACCTAAATATCCAGCTGCGATAGGTATTACGATAGCGCTTCCTAAAACTACTTCTACAAATTCATTCATAAAACCAGCAGAAAGTGAATTTAAGGCAATATCATCTTTCTCTTTTACATAAGCTGCATAGCAATGCACTGTGCCCATACCTACAGATAAGGTGAAAAATATTTGTCCAGCTGCTGCAAGCCAAACTTTAGGACTCCATATTGAATCAAATTGTGGCGTCCACAAGAAATTAATACCGTCTATAGCATTTGCTAAGGGGAATGCGTCTGAAGCTCCGCTAGAACCCAAGGTAAGGCCTCTAACTGCTAACACAACACCAAAAAGTATAAGTAGTGGCATTCCGATTTTAGCCACTTTTTCGACGCCTCCAAGTCCTTTAGAAAGAATAAAGGTATTTATACATAAACATACAATGTAAAAAACAACTGCTTCATAAGGTATACCTGTGGTAGTTTGTGAAATGTCAGTGTATGAAGCGAAGAAACCGGCCACTTCAGATTGGCTCATACCGTCAAAGGTCCCAATTACCGAGTGATAAACATAAGACATAGTCCAAGACTCAATGTATGCGTAGTAAGAAACCACAGCTATATTGGTAAAAATACCAAAAACACCTATGTACTTAAGCACGCGCCCTTTTACCATAGAATCTAGAATATACGGCGTACTGTGATTCCCGAATCTACCGCCATATCGGCCCGAAGACCATTCTATAAACAGTAATGGAATACCCATTAATAAAAAGCAAATAAGGTAAGGAATAATGAAAGCTCCTCCCCCATTTTGCACTGCTTGTACCGGAAATCGTAAGAAATTACCAAGACCTACAGCATTACCTGCCATAGCTAATATAAGACCTACTCTTGAACCCCAAGTTTCGTTTGACTGACTCATAAATTAAGAGGTTGCAATATGAGTGTTTTTTATAGAATGCCCAAATTTATCTCAGCCGCTTAGCTGAATGATATTCATGAGTTTGCTCACCCGTATCGCTATTTATAATCCCCGATTTGGTAAGCTTATCTATTCTCACACTTCCATGGGCATGTATGATCAAGCCTTGCCCCAAAACCATACCAACATGCACTATACGCTCGTTTTTAGTAAAAAAAACCAAATCTCCAGTGAATAAATTATCAAACGAAAGTGATTTTCCTACCTTTTGTTGTTGTGAAGCGTCGCGAGGTAATTTTATACCAAGACACTTGTACACCACTTGTACATAGCCAGAGCAATCAATGCCACTAAAATGCCTACCACCCCAAAGATAAGGTGATCCTAAAAATGATTTTGCTAAATCGTCAAAAGACTTTTTTCTGCCTTCTTCCACAGAGACAAAAAGTTCAGACCCCATAGAAGAAATGATAACATCAGATGTTAAAGCGTTTATGCTGTTGAAATATAAATCGGTTTGTATAGCAATAGGTTTTGATTCAGACCAATAAACACTTGATTTACTCAACCAACCTTCGTAACCATCAAAGTCCATTTTAATAAAAAACCAATCACCTTCTTGCTTGAGCACCATGTAAGTCTCACCAAACAGGAGTTGTGACACCATCTCAGAACCGCTTCTCGGCTCGCCTCTAAGCGGAATTTGTGCAATATGGCAAATCCCTTTTTGCACTGCTTTTAAATGTGTAATCTTGTCTTACGAGCTAATAATTGCTCTTCAGATTCAACCCTGTCTGGATCTGGAACGCAACAGTCTACGGGACATACAGCAGCACATTGGGGTTCTTCGTGAAAACCTTTACACTCTGTACATTTATCAGGTACTATATAATATACCTCGTCAGAAATTGGTTGTTGTATATCGTTTACGGACACTTGCGCGCCGTTTTCTAATTTGTATTTGCCGGTCACCCCTGTACCATCAGCTATCTTCCACTCTGCACCTGCTTCGTATATAGCTGTATTAGGACATTCTGGCTCGCACGCCCCACAATTAATACATTCGTCTGTTATGATGATTGCCATTGGTGCAAAGAAAATCTTTTTAAGCAAAACATTTCAAATGAAAAATAACAATTACGTCATGTTGTCCACTATTTGAGCTACTTGTTTAGCCGAAAGTACGGAAGGTCTTTTAGCTTGAATTCGTTTTGCCCAATAAATCACCTTTTGTTTATCTCTTACTTTCACAAAATAATTAAAGTGTGTAAGCCATACATCGATATCATCTGGGTTTAGTTTTAAGGCCAATTCCATGCGCTGCTTACCTTGCGATAAATTGCCTTGCATAATGTTTAATTGTGCCGTATAATTAACAATATTACCATTCCTTGGAAAATCTGCTAGAAGCAAATCACTTATCCTTTGGGCATTTACTAGCTCGCCATCACGCAAATAATACTTTAACAATTGTATGCCAATAACCACTTGTGTACCATCTTGCTCAAACGCCTTTTTAATGTGAAATTTCGAAATACTTTTTTGATTTTGCTTGCCAAACGCTTCGCCCAACATAAAATTTTCCCAAGCGGTAAGTTCCACATTTTCTAATTTCAATTGAATTGCTTTAGCATAGTTCTCCGTTAAATAATAGTATTTCAACCATAGTTTTTGGTTTTTGGTTTTTGCTAAAAGTTCAAAGGCCTTAGTGAGATAAAATGGATTTTTATCAAATTTTTCCCAATACTCCAGATAGGCTTGTATTTGTGTTTCTAAAGCTGGTGCCGAGTTATTTACTGCATATAACCCAATCAGTTTTTGCATGTTCTGCACATCCTTTTTAGACTTGGGTTTACGTATGTAGTGATCATGAACACTAACGTGTGGTATGTCCACCGAGCTATTGGCAGGCATATGACACGACACGCAATTATTCTTAACGGCTAGCAGTGCGGCATCCTTTTCGGTGCATTTTTTTGTCTGATGGCAATTTTTGCAAGCTGCATTATATACTTCTTTACCAGTCTGCTTTACACTAATGTGCGGATTATGACATGAAATACAGGTAAATGATAAGGTCTTACTGTTGGACTGAACAAAACATTCACTCATTTGAAAGCGCTGTGAATGATTGGCCATATCAAAGGACCCATTTTCACCTTCATACTGCGGTAAGTAAATTTCAAAAACGTCGCTAAGGACCATACCTGGCTTGAAATCCGTAAACCTTTTGCCTTCTTTTAAGACATTAAGTCCTTGCAAGTGGCATCGTTGACACAAATCAATTTGACGTTCCCAAGTAAGCTTACGTGGGTTAACAATAGTGGGATCTATTCCTTTTTTGACATCTGCACCCTTACCCAATTTGCGCTCTTCCACGTGCAGTTCTCCTGGTCCATGACAACGCTCGCAGTCTATACCCTTGCCTATTTGTGTGAATTTATAATCCGAACCTGCTGTTAACTGCGGCATGGAATTATGACAACTTACACACTCGGAATTCAAAATTCTACTAAATCTAGCATTATTCCCGTTTTCAAAACCGGGTGCTAAATCCCATTTTTGCTCTTGTACATAAAACGTAATAGGCGCTTGGTACAAATAGCCTTGTTCTGAAAACAAATGAGAATTGGTATGCTGACCACTACCTACGATGTAGTTAATCTGCACATCTAGCTGATGAATAGTATCTTGGTTACTTAGTCTGAATTCTTTTATAAAGAGCTTATTTTTCAACCAATAAGGATAGTAATACATATCCGAATTGCTATCATATACTTTGTGTTGGGTACTAAAAATAGCCGATGACTTTTCTCGTGTGGCGCTATCGAAAGACAGCCCCATTCCTGTGTGTATAAAGGTAGAATGTTTATCCTCATGGCACGAAGCACAGGTTTCTATGCCTACATACTTCACATCAGGGTTATGATTTAGATAGGTTTCTTTATGCTCATTTGTAGAACACGAAGAATAGACCATAAGCGAGATTAGAAATATGGCTATTCCCGAATATGTAATTGATTTAGGTGAAAGCCACCGTGTTATGAGAACTTGGCTTGCCACTCCATCACACCTCCAGTGAGGTTTCGCACATTTTTAAAGCCCTGTTTTACCATAAAATCTTTAGCTGCTGCACTTCTAGCACCTGACTTACAATGTACTACTATTTCTTTTTCCATCCATTCATCCAAATCATCAATAGCACCTGCAATTGTACCTAATGGAATAGACTTGGCTCCTATATTAAAGTCTTGATATTCCCACTCTTCTCTTACATCAATAAGCAAGAAATCTTCGTGGTTATCTAGTTTTTGTTTAAGCTCTTCTACGTTGATATCAGTCATAATAAAATTATTTTAAGGTGCAATAATAACAAGTTTGGCGGTGAATTGCTCACCCTTTTCATTCAATAATTTCACATAGTAAATACCCGAAGAGATGCCACTTACGTCTATAGTATCAACCTTAGCATCTTGCCATATTATTTGACCGTTCATTGAAATTAGTTGCGCAGTTTTGTATTCTTTGCCCAAATGCACCGTGCTAGACGCCGGATTAGGATATAGGCTTATTTTATCTTCAATTCTGGGTGTGTAGATACTTGCATTTAGATCTTTTCGAGTACCTACGTGAGGTCTCATCATTAAGGTTCCATTGGGTAAATCTTGATTCGACCAATTGCCAATTGCCTTGTAATACAGATTCGGATTCGGTTTTTCTGGATCACGGATATTCCCATAATTCATATCCCATCCCACATTCAAATTATACATTTCTTGCTGCCACCACCCTATATAATATCGGCCCGGCTCAATCACCAAGGTGGTATCTAAATAATGATTGTGAAAAGTACGTTTACCATTTTGAGTAGAGTAAACTGGATTTTCTAGCTCCGACTCATAAATTAACTCATCGCTAGATGCATTATTTACCCCTTCCAGGGATTTCCAAATTCTATACTTGAATCTGCGACTAGACACATCAAATACCGCTTGGTTAAAAAATGTACTTATAGCGTATAAAGTATCTTTTTTAGTAATATCAAAACCATACGCTATTTGACCTTCTATATTCGTAGGATTGATGTTTTGATCAAATCCGAAGCCCCTTTCGGCAGTGCCATCGTCGTATGCATAGTAGTCATCAAATACTTGGCTAGAGAGCAACTTATCATTGACTTTATTCTCATTTTCAAGTGTGCCTCCTTCTTTAATAGAAACAGACCTATTAATTATAAGCGGGCTCGTACCCGATAAACTCGGTATGTTGTAAATATCTAAAAATCGCTCTTTACTACTGAATGGTAATAAGTTATTTGCGGCTGTTTCATTTTTATAATAAATCTCTACACCATTGAATGAATCTCGTGCAGTTGTTTCAATATTAAGTCCTATATTATAAACGCTAGAAATTCTGAAATAAACCTTGTCTTCCATTTGACTTGCTTGGTTTACAATAAAATGGCTGTATGGCATAGATGCATAATTCTTAAGCAATGACGCAGGAACGGATTGAATCGCGTAATCGTAATAAAAATCTTCGTTCTTTTTTCTATCTTCATCAAGTAATACGTAATCAATATTCCAATGATTTGCATTTGCCACTTGTCTTGTGTAAGTAGTAAACATAAACTGAAAATTACCATGCAAATAATTGACATCTGTAATGGGAAGAATTACATGCTTAAAATCCTCACTATTTGCTTGACCTGCAACTCCCCATACCTTAAACCAAAGACCGTTTTTCGCTTTAAAATAAACGAACAAAGAATCTTCCTTGTTAAGGTGGTAGCCATTACCGTTAGGCTGATAGTAAAAACTCAGCATGATTGAATCGGCCACGGTATAAGGTATCGAAATAGGGTTCTTTAATAAATTAATCGGTTGTGAAATAAGACTATCACCAGGACTACTATAATCTTTATTGATCGTATTGTTGTACGGAAATCCATCGGATGCCAATGCATCAAAAGTGGCCACATTATAGGTTGGTGGATACTTGCCAAATCCGTTATTGACGTATACCTGATTATTTAACCATTTGGAACTATCAGGATAAATACGACTAGTAAAGAAGTCATCAAAAAAAGGCAACGATAACGAGTCTTTTTTGCTGTATTTATGCTTGTTGTAATCTTGAAATGAATAACTTGGATTGAGATGTAAAAAATTTTTGATGACAGCGTTATCGCCAACGGGATAAGTGGTTACTTGAGCGCTTGCAAAACCAATACAAATGAAGCACGCTAGTAGAAGTAATATCCCTTTATTCATCTTTTTGAAACGGCTGGCGGTTATGGTTAGTATCGTATTCATCAACAATATTTACGGTAACTCATCTACAACATCTATAGCCGTACTATCACTGTCAAAATAATTAGCAGGTACACCTATCACTAAATCTATCTCAGAGTTTCGCTCAACCAATGTTCCTGGGGCTAGGATCTGGTTAGTACCTGATTCGTATTGTGCTAGTACCGGCTCATCATTTTTAGTGCGCACCGATGCGTCAACTTGCCTAATTATTTTACCTAATCTCAAATGGGCTCTTTTTAAAATACTCTGCGCTTGCGGCAAAGATGTTTTTTCTGCCAAGTCTGGCATCATAACCATAGGAACCTTGTCTGTATTTATAACTAAATAGATTTTTCTACCTCGTTTTACATTAAGTCCAGCTGCTGGATTTTGATTCACTACAGCTAGTCTTTTTGCTCCATCTTTAAAAACTGTATCAGTTACTACCCCCTCAAGCCCCATACTTTCCAATACTTCTATAGCTTTATTGGATTTTACACCATCTAGATCCTTCACTTTCACAAGCTCTCCATCATGTTTGGTATAAACACGTAAGAAAAACAGGGTTCCTGTGGCTAAAACTATCAGCAAAAGTACCATCAGCCCTAAATGAACACCTATCTTTTTCATTTCTTGATTTTTGTTTTAAATACGATTTTATAAGAGTGACGCAATATACATTCTAATGTACTTTCAGTCAATAAAAGTATCATTTCTTCAAAATAAATTCAGAAGCTAAGTAACCACAAAACACCTAAATTGTCTCTTTAATCCGAACTTATGCTAGCGACCTATGTTTCACGCATTAACCCCTAATAGTAGACACTTAGATCTAACAAGACATTCATTCTCAAAAAAATACAATACTCTATCTATCAGCTGATAAAATTAACTACTGACCGTTTTTTAGCAAAAAATTGAATAATTAGCCTTTAAAATTGCAATTGGTACAGCAATTGAAGCTATACTCGCATTGAGATTTATAAATTAACCCACATGAAGAAAATAATAACATTACTACTTATACTTTCTGGCTCAACTATTACTTACGCTCAGTCAGATTCTAGCTTGGCTTCCTTGCCTGATGTTACCCTTAAAAATGTAGAAGGTACGGACGTAAATATTGCCGATTATGGTAAAAACGGAAAAATAACAGTTATCTCATTTTGGGCTACCTGGTGTAAGCCTTGTATTAAAGAGTTAAAAAATGTGGACGAGCACTTAGAAGAATGGAAAGAATTATACAACATGGAACTAGTTGCCGTGAGTGTGGACGATAGTCGTAATTATGCCAAAGTAAAACCTATGGTAAATGCATTTAACTGGGATTTTGATGTACTCTTAGATCCAAATGGAGACTTGCAACGAGCGCTTAATGTAGTTAACCCTCCCGTTACATTTCTTATAGATCAGAACGGCAACATTGTTTACACGCACACTGGTTATGTGGAAGGCGATGAGTATGAACTCGAAGATCACATCAAAGAACTTGTGCACTAGTTAATTTAGCATCTACAAAAAAGCCCCTTTAGAAAACTAAAGGGGCTTTTTTTATACCCTACCCCGCCACCATTTGGCTTGAGCAGATATATAACTTACTTGAAAACCTAATTTTCCGGCTCTAAAACCACCTTTGATTAGGTAACTTTTTATAAATGTTTTGAGGGCGACTATAAGTGCTATGACTTGATTGGGATATGGCTTCTCCAATCGACAGTATTTTTTCACCCTAGCTATGTGATCTTCTTTGTCTTTTATACTGTAATGCAACAAATCCCCTTTCAAATGCTTTACCTTAACCTTCTGGGTATGCTCCAGTTTTTCATGAATATCTCCTTGCCATTGTGCAGATCCTTTAGCAAAGAGTCGCACTTTAGTATCTGGATACCAACCAGCTACCTTTAGCCAAATACCACAATAGTTATTCAATCTATTAAACTGATATGCAAAACCCTCCATCAGCCCATCTTTTTGAGCATCTTGTATACTCTGGATTAATGCCGGAGAGAGCACTTCATCTGCGTCTATAGACAATATCCAATCATGAGAAACTTGATCGTTTGCCCAGTTCTTAGTAGCTGCAAAGCCTTGCCATTCATATTCTATAAATCTGCATGAATACTTTGCGCACAGCACCTTAGTAGCATCCGTACTATACGAATCTACCACCACTATTTCTGAAACGACCTCACTCAATGATGCCAAGCACTCTGCAATGTGAGCTTCTTCATTATATGTAATGATTACTGCAGATATGTTCGTTGATGGATTCATAAAAAAATCCTGATAATCAGATTAACAGGATTTTGAAAATATTTTTTACTTAATAAAACTATTAATGGTCGTGCGTGTGATGTGGACATGAATGTGGATCTGCTTCACAGGCATCCGTGCATACATGCACTTGTTCATCACCACTAATTTCGGTAGTTGCAGCAGAATCCGTTGTCTCTACTTTCGACTTACAACACGCTTTTTCACCATCTCCTTCACACTCTTTTTTATCGCCACAAGCAGCGGCTGTTATGCTCAGTATAAATACTAGACTTGCTAATTTTATTGCTTTTTTCATTTGATATTTAGTACAAGTATAAGACCGCTATGTTAACTTTAAAAATGATTTCTTTTATTCCGTTAAGTATCACAAGACGCTTAAAACTAGTATTGCTAGTGATTAAACGTTAAAACGGAAATGCATCATGTCTCCGTCTTTTACCAAGTATTCTTTTCCTTCCACGCGTAACTTACCTGCTTCTCTGCATTTGGCTTCCGATCCTAGGGTTAAAAAATCTTCTAGGGCGATGACCTCAGCACGGATAAAACCGCGCTCAAAGTCTGTATGAATAACCCCCGCAGCTTGAGGTGCCGTAAATCCTGCGGTGATGGTCCACGCACGTACTTCCTTAACACCTGCCGTAAAGTAAGTGTAGTAGTTGAGTAACTTGTAAGCTTCGTTTATAATTCTATTCACGCCACTTTCTTTTAAGCCCATATCCTCCAAGAACATGATTTTATCATCTTCTTCCATATCTATCATTTCTGATTCTATTTCAGCAGATACAAACATCACTTGAGCATTCTCATCTTTTACCGATTCTGTAAATGCTTGGGTGTGGTGATTGCCGCTTACCACACTTGCTTCATCTACATTACACACGTACAAAACAGGTTTAGCAGTAAGTAAATTAAGATCTTTTACCAGCTCCCAGTGTTTAGGATCTAGGTCTAATGTGCGGGCAGATTTACCTTGTTCAAGGCATTCTTTTATCTGTATGGCGATATCATAAATAGCTTTAGATTCTTTGTTACCAGAGTCAGCTAGTTTTTTGACCTTGGTAATTTTTGCTTCGATAGCTTCTAAATCTTTCAGCTGAAGCTCTGTATCAATTATCTCTTTATCTCTAACGGGATTTATACTCCCATCTACATGTGTTATATTGTCATCATCAAAACATCTAACCACGTGCAATATGGCGTTTGTATTACGGATGTTTCCCAAAAATTGATTTCCTAGGCCTTCTCCTTTACTAGCCCCTTTAACAAGACCTGCGATATCTACTATCTCTACCGTTGTAGGAACTATTTTTTGGGGATTAACGATATCTGATATTTGCTTTAAACGCTCATCAGGCACTGTAATCATGCCCACATTTGGCTCTATTGTACAAAACGGATAGTTTGCACTTTCTGCTTTTGCACTGCTCAAACAATTGAATAACGTTGATTTTCCTACATTGGGCAAGCCCACTATTCCACACTGTAATGCCATTTTTTTTAGATGGCTGCAAGTTTAGCTTTTTCTTTTCAAATGCCTCTATGGGTAAAGGGTAAATAATACGCTAAACCCCTTAATCATGAACACTAGGAATGGTCTATCAGGCATTTTGTCATACTTTTGATATCGGAACGTAATTTGAAATAGACCTTTAAGATTGATAAAATTTATATTAAAAGTAATTGATGCTATGGTATGGCCGCTGCTTATTATAGTGGCTATATGGCTCGTTTTTTTTATTAATTTGCGTTTTGATCTTCATCTCAATGCTTGGGGGATGCACCCTAGAGAATGGCGAGGCATTTACGGTATTTTTACCATGGTATTTTTACATGGCGATTTTGATCACCTTTTTTCTAACACAGTTCCATTACTGCTGGCTATGGGTTTCATATTTACTTATTTTAAAAAAGAAAGAGCCGACATCCTTATCCTTAACGTACTCATAACGGGAATTCTACTTATTTTTATGGGAGAATATCGGTCCAACCACATTGGTGCCAGTGGATTAGTTTACGCTTTTATTTTTTTCCTAGTCACGCATGCATTTTTAACCAAAAACAAAGAAATGCTAGCAGCATCTTTTATCCTTATCTTTTTATACGGCAGTTTAATATATGGTTTATTCCCTGATTATGGTTTGCTTATAGGCAAAGACATCTCATGGGAAGGACATTTGGCGGGAGCCATTAGTGGGGTATTAACGGCTTTGTACTATCGTAATCAAGGACCACAAAGACTGACGTTTTTTGACGATGAGCAAGACGACGATGATGACGATGAATTGGGCTACTGGAATATGCCCGAAGAAGATGAAACCACGGTGCACTATCATTACAAAGAAAAGGAATAACATCAGCACAACTCGTCCTAACGCATTCAAGGATAAAGCACCCCAAAGCTTCCCTTAAAATCTGTAATTTACCAGTTAGACTTGTTTCTATTTCCCTATTTTCGCATTTGTGAGAATTCTATTTGCCCTTATTTTGTGCATTGCTTCTATCTCGTCTATTCCGTGGGGATTTTACGCGCACAAGGAAATAAATTATATAGCCTGCTTTACGCTTCCACCTGAAATGTTTGGTTTCTACAAGCAAAATATTGGCTATATACAAGAGTTTTCGGTACGTGCCGATCAACGACGATATGCCGTAGACGATGAAGCCCCTCGACATTACATCGACTTGGACCACTACGAGACCTTAGCGCCTATTGATACTATGCCCATGCAGTGGGATAGCGCCGTAGCCAAATATTCTGAAGCGACTTTATTGGAATATGGTATTGTACCTTGGCACATTATGAAGGTTAAAGCCTGGCTTACCAAAGCCATGAAAGAACGTGATTATGAAAAAATAATAAAACTCAGTGCAGATTTGGGACATTACATAGCTGATGCTCATGTGCCGCTGCATACTACCGAAAACTATAACGGACAACTTACCAATCAACACGGTATACACGGACTATGGGAATCTAGATTACCTGAAATTTTCGCAACTAAGTATGATTTTTACACGGGTAAAGCGGTCTATTTACATGCTCCACTCAGCACCATCTGGCAGACAGTAGCAGAGAGTTTTGCCGCGAAAGACTCGGTGCTTGCGATGGAGCGAGAACTTACCTTGCGTATGCCCAACACCAAGTATTCCTTTGAAAGCAAAGGAACAACTACGGTAAAAGTATACAGCAGAGACTTTTCTTCGGCCTATCATTCTGCTTTAAATCAGATGGTGGAACGCAGAATGAAAAAAGCCATATTCATGGTAGGTTGTTTTTGGTACACGGCATGGGTTGATGCCGGCCAACCAGACCTAGAGTTTACCGTAAATCAACGCATAGACTTGCAACCACAGCTGGATAGTTTAGCTAAACTAATGCAAGGTGAAACTATAAAAGGCAGGATGGAAACCCACTAATACCTCTCCTATTTTACATTGTTGGCCACAGCTCGCAAGACCTCTAATCTTTTTGCGCTATTATTCTTTAATAAATCGAGCGGTTGCTTCTGCATTATCCATGATCACTTTTACCAAGTAAATTCCTGGAGAAAGACCTGACACATTTATGCTTGTAGTTTCGTTTAAGGTACGGTTCATTACTTCCTCACCCACCGCATTAATCATAACCAAACGACTGTTTTTAAGATTCGTGTTTTTAACCACAAGCACATCGGTCATCGGATTAGGATATAACGTTAATCCTAACGACGCAAAATCAGAAATGCTGCTAAATGCAGGTAAAGCAATGGTCTCATCTTGGTTATAAACACAGGCGTTTACACTCTCTATTTCTAGATTAACTTTTATATTTTTACTCTCTGAGCTAGCATAGTCATGGGTAGGACTTTCTAAGTTGCTAAACGCACTTCCATCTCCAAAATCCCAGGTATATCGAGGGTATCCTTTGATAGCAGGAATAAACGTATACACACTGCGATCTCGGATATAGGTAAAACTAAGATCTAAGGCTAGTTCGATATTTACGTAGATGGTCTCTGACGTATCGGAACATACTCCCTTATTTACGATAACGTAGAGAGAATCGCCAGCTGCCATCACTTGGTTTTCATACGTATTTGCACCTCCGGATTGTACCTTATTCGTATTCCAATAAAACTCAAAATAATCTAAACTATCATTCGCAGAAAAACTAATCTTATCTCCGGGACAGTAGGCACCGCTTTTATCTGTTTTTAACTCTATATCACCTATGCGATCTACCTTAACGGGCACCACAATTTCTTTGGCAGGACACACTAAGTTAGATGAATCTGTTACGGCAATCGTATACGAGGTTGTTATGGTAGGATTAAAGGTGATTAATGTATCCAGAAAAGGTAGGCTATTATTAATACTAAGGCTGTACTTTTTGTCCTTAAGTCCGTTCACAGTAATCGTCCATAAATCTCCTTTGCACACTGCAGGTAAAGCCGTAATAGTAGCAGGCAGCTGCGTGCACGCTTGACTGTAACACTTAATACTTCCAACCTCACCATAGTAACACGGCGCCGCATCAATGGCGCGTACCTGCAATAAAACAGAGTCTAATGGTTGCAAGCCCGCAACGGTATGTTTAGTCCCACTTGTACCACTGGAAGGCGTTATCCAGTTACCTCCATTTATCCTTACTTGATAGCCATTATGACCGCCTTTGCTAGTCCAACTAAAATCTATACTACTAGGTGTAGAAGCTTGGCAACTTACCACTGGTGCATCTACTTTACTTCTGCTTATCACTTGATAGGTAGTAAGATCACTCAAACAACCCAAAGCATTGCGCACGCGTAAACCAAATACGGTGGTAGAATCAAATCCTACCGTTTGCGTACTGCTCGCTGATGTAGCCACAAGCACATTATTGGCGTAGTAGTAAAAACTATCAAAAGCGGCACTGCTGGCTTGTAATACCACAGGCGATCCCGCACAAGCAGAATCATTGAAAAATCGAGCATTACTCGTCAAAGTGGCGCTCGGTTTCGTGTAAAATCCAACGTGCACGTTATTACTTACTCTGCCACAGCCGTTCGTTGCTTGAACGCTTACATTGTAGGTTCCAGAGTCTTTTACCCAAATAGAATTTGATGTTTTTCCATTGCTCCATGCATAGGTATTTGTTGGCAAAAAAGCGGTGCTTAATAGTACCGAATCGCCTTGACAAATAGTTCTGTCACCACCGGCAATAAATGCAGAAGGAGAAGATTTTACCACGAGTGTTACAGTATCAGGAGACGAAAATCCTTTGGCATTTTTAGTAACCAAAATGGCTCTGTATGTGCCTGGATTAGCATAAACTACCGATGGGTTTTGAGCTGTTGATGCCGATGGACTGCCGCCAGACATGGTCCAAGCCCAGCTTGTAGCAGAATTGGTTGAGCTGCCATTTAAGGTAACTCCCGACGCTTGGCAAGGTGTTGTAGTGCTCGCGCTTGCAGTAGCGACTGGCAATAGATTGGAAGGAGAAATAGTTACATTCTTGGCAATAATTTCATCACCGCTGTTACCTCCATTATTATTTGCCGAATTCACAATAGTATAAAACGTAACCGGACCAACATTGGTAGATGGCGCCGTCCAATTAAAAATCCACGTATTAGAACCACTACCCGAATTACCACTAGAAGTATGATTCATGTAGGAACGGGTACCACCGCTTATCGAAGTATTGTTTATAGATGATTTAGCATTACCCGAAATCAATGAAAAACTACCTGCCATCGTATTATTAGATTTGAGACAGGTTAATTGATAGCCAAATTTAGATTTCCCACTCTGGGAGTAGGTAAGTGTTATGGTATAGGTGCTGTCTGGGATGTAGCCATTGCCCGTAAAATTTCCTGATAGACTGACGTTGTTGTAATTTGTTCCACTGGTTTGCAAGCTACCACTGTGGCATGAGGTACAATTGGCCTCACCTGGGGCATTCGTATACCCTGCTGACATACCACCACTATAGGTTAAGGTCACCGTGGTTGTGCAAATCAAAGCGACCAGAAAAAGCCCTGTCATAAGGCGTCTAAGCGTAAAATAGTGTTTCAATGTTTTTTTTAAAATAATTTCAAAATAAGAATTAATTTTCGTCTCAAATGTCACCTTGTGTAGAGATGACCTAGGAATGACGATAAAGAATATGTTCTAGGATTTTTTCTGATTAGCACGTACTATTTTTTCGAGAAAATCCCATTCTTCTTGGGTTATTGCTTCCATCTGATTAAACTGACCAGCGCCTTGCAGCCATTCACCACCGTCTATAGTTACCACTTCCCCATTCACATAAGCAGAAAAATCTGACATGAGATATGCGGCTAGGTTAGCCAACTCTTGATGATGCCCCACTCTCTTCAGCGGCACACGGCTTTCTAAGTTTATTTTGTCTGACATTTCTTTCGGAAACAGTCTATCCCAAGCACCTTTTGTAGGAAACGGACCCGGAGCTATAGCATTGTGTCGCATACCGTATTTAGCCCATTCTACTGCTAGCGATCTAGTCATAGCCAAGACACCAGCCTTTGCCGTAGCGCTGGGCACTACATAGCCGCTGCCGGTCCAAGCATAGGTAGTTACGATATTCAAAACACTAGCTGGTATTTTATTTTCTATCCAATACTTACCGCAACTCAACGTACAGTTTTTACTGCCTTTAAGCACAATATCTATCACCACGTCAAATGCTCTGTGGCTAAGTCTTTCCGTAGGACTAATAAAATTACCTGCGGCATTATTTACTAAGCCATTCAACGTTCCAAAATGTGCCACTATTGCTTTTACTGTCGCTTCTACTTCATTGCTTTCACGCACATCGCATACCACAGGAAAAACATTTTCAATTGATATTTCTGCGGCAGCTTCTTGTAGTTTTTCTTCTCTGCGCCCTGATATAGCCACTTTAGCTCCCAGCTCTACAAAGTACTTTACCATAGATTTACCTAGACCGGTTCCTCCGCCTGTTACCCAAATAACTTTGCCTTCTAGTGAGCCGTCTCTGAGCATGGATTGTGTATATAATGACATTGCTGTCAAAAATAATCCATTAACCAATGCCATAGCTTAGTCTACTTCTTTTTTGTATCAACATAGTGTAGCCAATGATGTACTTATGAAACACTTCGCATGGATAAGATGACGATTATCGTTTTGCCCTTATCGTATTGCCCTTGGAAATGCTTTTGGATATTTTCACATAGCATAAAAGACACATTTTGCCTAAGAAGCTCTTTAACTGAAATCATGCGCTAAAGTATTTTTAATTTCACCAAAGCAGTGTTACTATCGCAATGTATAAAGTAGTATAGCAAAGGCTATATGCGGTATGGTAAATTATTATAAGATATTAGGTGTAGAAAACTATGCAAGTATAGCAGAGGTAAAACTGGCCTACAAGGCTAAAATAAAGATAGTTCATCCGGATATAAACCCAGATCCAAGTGCGGCTGAAATTACACAATACTTAAATCAAGCCAAAGAACATCTTGTTCATCCTGAAACCAAAGAAGCGTACGACCGAAAGTTAAAACTGGCGTATTTGCTCGAGATACAAAGATTACATAATTTAAAAAACCGCAAATCTGTTTTTCCTCAGATCAACTTAAGACAGCGTGCTGTTGAGATGGAGGAAGAACGCAAGCTACGGATCAAAAGAAAATACGAAAGTGGACTCGAAAAATTTCCTTTTAGCCTGCGCATGTTGGGTCTAACAACTTTCCTAATCTGGGGATTACAAATCATGTATTCCTACTATTTTATTGACTATGCGAGCTATGACCGTCAGCGCTTAATTCTTGGATTTGCCATTTTCAGTATAGCTTTAGTACTTGCCGCAAACGAAGCCTACACGCGATTTATAGCGAAGTCTGTAGACACGCCCTTTCGATTCAATTACGAGCGACTCATAAGTTGGGTGTTGGTGATGTCCTTTTTCGGAGGACCGTTAGCCATTAGCGGCATAAATAATTGGCGTAAACACTATCTTCTCACTCACCAGTTTGACTATGTATATGCAAAAATCGACTACCGAGAGTCGTATCAAAATGGTACGGTGGTGTATTACGAGGTAAACAAACAACTATTTACACGACTACTCGACAAAGAGATACGAGACCTTATATACTTGGAAGACGGAACCACTATTTTGAAATACGCCAAGGTAAACCCATTGATATGTGAGGCTCTGTCACCAGAAGAATGGAACCGTAAGCCCCTGGAGATGTGACTTTAATGTTATGCCTAGGATGATTAACCTTAAAAAAAGCGAGGCCAACGTAACCTTGCTTTCCTATCCAC
>JAFMCI010000086.1 GCA_017857855.1 Bacteroidia bacterium
TCACTGGCACTGGTCTTCAATTCGGAAGAGCGGGGCGTTTTTAAGAATGGCTGAGATGTTTAAATAATCACAGCTACTTCATTTATAGCCCAAGAACACCAATATTTTTCTCCATAACAACGTGTTCTATCCCTACTTCTTGAAAAATGTCTGAAGTGATTTGGTATCCTAGCTTTTCATAAAAACCTATGGCAGTATGCCGAGCGTGAAGGATGATAGACGTCATTCCATGTTCACTGGCAAATAGCTCAAGTGCTTTTACTAGCATGATACCGTAACCTCGACCTCTAACTTCTTCTGAGGTAGCCATTTGCCGAAGTTTACCCATACCGTTTTTATAGTGAGGTACCAAGACCACCACACCAAGTACTTCAGCTTTTTCCAAAGCTACAAAATGAAATTGATTGATCTCATCACTAAGATCTTCGTCAAATAAATTTTGACCAAGTGGTTCTCGGAGCACTTGGTTGCGAAGTTTTTGTGACTTTAAATAGAACTCCGATGTGAAGTCAATACATACAACTCTCATATTAAAACCGTATTCCTAAGCCAAACATTAATAAACTACCGCTGATGCCTGGATTCCTGTTAAAAGTTCGGCTTGCTTGTACGGATAAATCAAAAGTTTTATCAATCAGATAACCCATATTTATCATTACTCTATTCCCATTAAAATTCTCACTTTTATTATTGCCTAATAGATTAAATCCTCCACCTACATATAGATTGGTTTTGCCTACAAATTCTTCAAAGGATAATCCAACTTCAAAGTTAGATAGCTCCGTATTTAAAGTATCAATTCCTTGGCCATTGGTGTCAAGACTCACAATTAAAAATCCCAGATTAAGTTTTATTTTATTACCAAAGCTGAGATAAGGATTATAGGCAAATCCCTGTATTTTTTGAGTAGGAGAAGACTGCCCACTAAAACTACCCAATTTTAACGTCGCGTTAAAGTAGGAATTTCTACTGGTGCTATCACTTTGCGCTAGCGAGCTTATGGTAAATAAAATAGCAACGAATAGTAAACTCTTTTTCATATACCTCAAAAATAATGATTTACGCATAAAAAAATTATACTCGTGAGCCGGTTGACAAATCAAATAGAACTCTTTTTATATTTTGCTTCAAGAGCAGAATTAGTAAAGTTAGGAAGCCGTGCCTAATTCTAAAATTTTAATCAAGAGGAACACGCAATGTTACGAGCACGCCAGTAGTGCCTAAATTTAGACTTGCCTTGTCTTTTATGTCTAGAGTTATGTCATACTCAGCATCCCTGTTTAGCAGTTCTATTCTTTCAAGTATCATGCTTACGCCTTTAGATTTATGCTCAACTGGGCGAGGGGAAGCGATTAAACCCCTACCGTTATCATCGACTTCTATATGTAAAAAGTTGTCTACAATGCGGAATGTAACGATAATTTTCCCGTTTTCTATGGTTTCTGTAAAGGCTTGTATTACAGCATTTTCCGCAAAAATTTGAAGAAATAAGGGAGGGAGGACGGGGTCAGTTTCAAGCACTTCTTCATCAACGATAATCTCAAAGTCGAAGCGATCCTTAAACCTTAGTTTTTCTATTTGTAAATAGCTCTTTAAAAAATCTATCTCCTCTGATACTTTAATACTCTCAGCGTCAGTAAAAATTAGGCTTCTACGCATTAATTTAGCAAAAGTGACTAGGTATTTAGAGGCGTCATCTGTATTGTCTTTAAGTATGAGATTGTATATTGAGTTCAAAGAATTAAAGACAAAATGAGGGTTCATTTGCTTTTTTAGAGACATTAATTGAACCTCTTTAGATCGTAGCTCTAATTTTGTAGAATTGTCTTTTTCAATTTGAAGTTGTAATCTGATATTTTTCTCCTCTTGTTGCATCAGAAATCTTCTATATGCCACTATCAAAGAATAAGTCATGATGCCTAATAAAAAGCAAATATTTACTATTATGTGAATCAATGAAGAGTAACTGATGACACCATTGTTACTTAGTGAGTGTAATATTATGCCTATTGAAACAATGACATAGCCCACAATAAAAATGGATGAAATCTCCTTTTGGGTATCAAAGCCTTTTTTAATGATGAACGCACTTAGGATAAAAGATAAAATTATACAAATAGCTATAATGTTCTGTAAGAGCAATAAGTGTGAAATAAAAAAGAGAGAAATAATGGCAGAAGCGATATAAACGATTATGATAATCGTTAAGCCTTTTGAAAGCCAAGTGTTACCGATAAATTTAAAATAATGATAAATAAAGCTATTCGTTGTGGCTCCGAAAAGAGCCATAAAAAATATAAAGTCAACCCTCGAAATGAAAGAAAAATTTCCATATAAACGCAATAATACATTACCAGTTGCAGACATTAAAAACAGATTAGTAATTACTATATTTAAAAAAAAATGTAGGTAGAGCTTGTCTTTTTCGCTAAAATATAAAAATAAAAAATAGAGAGCTATGATACTCATTGTTCCGACAAATAATCCGTCAATCCATTCATTGGTAGAAAAGGATTTATGATATTCGGCCGCTGTTTTTAGTATAATAGGAGCGACGCCTCGTTCCGTCATATATACTTTAAAGTATACGGTGTCCGTTGTAGATTTTGTAAGGGTATAGGTTAGGGTAGGGCTGCTTTCTTGAAGTTCTCTTAAATTATAGGGTAACGTGTCTCCGGCGGATTTGATAGGCTTTAATTGACAGTTAAGTAGTTCAAAATGGTCTATATATGGATGAGCACAAGTAACTGTAAAGTAAGGTTGTTTACTATGATTAGTAATGATAGTTCTGACTAAGTAAGAGTTACGTGAAAACATAAATCTAATTATGTTACGTTCAAATTTCTCCCATTTAGTACTTTGATTTACTTGCTCCTCAAGCGGTTTGTTATCATCAATGAGCGTATAAACCGAATTGTTCAGGACGTTGTAAACCTCAACAGAGTCATTAAGCACCAAAACCTGTGCGTTTAATAAGTTGCTGGTGAATAGAAGAAATAGTAGAAAATAGCGCATCCGAGTTTTCGATCAGACAGCTAATATAAGGCAGATAAAAATATTAAGATTAAAAACCATCAAATAAAATGCACTGTCTAAATATTATTTCAGAAAGATGATGTTTTATAACATCTAAAAAAAAGCGGAATGCAAGTGTATTGATTCTTAACTAAAAAAGTCCTTTCTTGCTCTGCGCATCTACCACCGCAAGATTCACGACATTTACTATTTCACGGACTGAGCTGCCCAATTGCAGTACATGTACTGATTTTCTAAAACCTAAAAGTATAGGCCCAATTGCTTCTGAAATACCTAAGCTCTGCACCATTTTGTATGCAATGTTTCCTGAATTTAAATCCGGGAAAATAAAAACATTCGCATTTTCATTTCCTAGCTTTGAAAAAGGAAATAACTCCTGACGTAAGTCCGAATTTAACGCGGTATTTGCTTGCATTTCACCATCTACCAATATTTCAGGATTTTCTCTATTTAACTTGGCTAGTGCTGCACGAATATTATTTGGGGTAGTGCCTTTTGCCGATCCAAAATTACTGTAACTTAACATAGCAATTCGAGGCTTGATCTGTAAGTTGGTTACCATCCTATAGGCCAGTTTTACAATGTCTACTAACTCATCAGAAGTTGGTGCAATATTTACGGTAGTATCTGCAAAGAAGAGTGGTCCTTGCTTGCTCATGATGATATACATTCCCGCTACCTTCGTAACACCATCGGTTTTTCCTATAATTTCGAGTGCCGGTCGTATAGTGTCTGGATAGTTGCTATTTTGGCCGCTTATAAATGCATCTGCTTGCCCGAGTTCTACCATCATCGCACCAAAATAGGTGCGCTGTCTCATCTTCTTAACGGCTTGGTGTAATGTAAGTCCTTTACGTTGTCTCTTTTCGTAATACAGTTTCCCGTATTGGTCTATTAATTCAGGAGAACGACTTGGATCTATAATGGTACAATCAGCTAAGTTTAGCCCCAATTCATGAATCGTAGATCGTATTTGGTCTTCAAATCCAAGTAAAATAGGGATACAAGATCCTTCTTCTCGGGCAACGTGTGCAGCTTTTAGGACTTTTGGATTATCTGCTTCACCAAAGACCACACGTTGAGGGTTTTGCTTTGCTCTGTTGGCGATATTGCTAAGGAAACGGTTATCAAGACCCATTCGCTTGCGCAGTTCTGATTTATACGCTTCCCAGTCTGTAATTTCTACTTGAGCTACACCACTTTCCATAGCTGCTTTTGCAACGGCAGGAGATACGGTAGTAATTAATCTTGGGTCTAATGGCTTCGGAATAATATAATTTTTGCCAAAGCTCATATCTGGTTGATTGTAAGCTAGTAAAACTACGTCGGGGACAGGTTCTTTGGCAAGGGCGGCCAGTGCTTTAACAGCTGCAAGCTTCATTGCTTCATTTATAGCCGTAGCGCGCACATCTAGTGCTCCTCTAAAAATAAATGGGAAACCAAGTACATTATTTACTTGATTTGGATAATCAGATCGGCCTGTGGCCATAATAACATCTTCTCGGGCTGCAATAGCTTCTTCATAAGGTATTTCAGGGTTAGGATTGGCCAAGGCGAAAACGATGGGGTTTGCGGCCATAGAACGCACCATATCTTGAGTCATGATATTCCCTACTGAAAGTCCTAGAAATACATCTGCATTTACCAGTGCTTCTGCTAGGTTAGCATATTTTTTAGGTCGCTTAAACTCGTCTTTCCATTGGTCTAAATCTTGTCGGTCGTCGCTTACCTGTCCGTCTCTGTCAAACATATAAATGTTTTCTTTTTGGACACCAATGGCGATCCACATTTTAACACATGAGATTCCCGCAGCTCCAGCGCCACTTACCACTACTGTTACTTCTGCTGCTTTTTT
>JAFMCI010000087.1 GCA_017857855.1 Bacteroidia bacterium
CCTGTTTGCAGGGGATAATTAGGTTGCCAATGAAGCAGGTCTTGGATGAGTCGGTTATCAGAACATCTGCCATTTACACCAACTGGACCGTCAATGTTTTTGATGGTTAGCGTCTTACCACTGATGGCAATAACCATTTGCGTAAGTTGGTTGATGGTGACCATTTCCATAGAACCGATATTGATGGGTTGCTTTACCTCTGAATCCATCAAGCGTTGTATGCCGTTTAAGCATTCGTCGATGTACAGAAAAGAACGTGTTTGCTGGCCACTTCCCCACACTTCTATGACGTCATTTTCGCTTGCCATGGCTACTTTGCGACAAATAGCGGCTGGTGCTTTTTCTTTTCCACCTATATATGCACCAAAAGGACCGTAAATATTGTGAAATCGCGCTATTCTTACGTTTAATTGATAGTTACGTGCATAGCTGAGATAAAGTCGTTCACTGAAGATTTTTTCCCAACCGTATTCACTATCCGGATTGGCTGGAAAGGCAGAATGCTCCGCACAATTGGGATGGGCGGCGTCTAGTTGGTTTTCTTCTGGATAGATACATGCTGACGAAGAATAGAATAGCTTGGTTTGGGTATGCTTAAGCGCCTCGGCAACATTCAAATTAATCTGTACCGAATTGTGCATAATATCGGCATCGTGCATTCCTGTAAATATATAGGCCGCTCCTCCCATATCGGCAGCTAGTTGATATACCTCGTCAAAGGCTTGGGTAAATAGGGATTGTGTGAATCGTTGATCGCGTAAATCTCCTTGAATAAATTCATTTGGTGCAGTTGATGTAAATTCCTGCTCACGGATATCTGCGCCTACCACATAATGACCCTCCTTTTTTAGTCGGTGTACCAAATGACTGCCAATGAAGCCGGATGCGCCTAAAACGATTACTTTCCGCATGTTTTTTCGAGGATGTCTACTAAAAATAAACCCAACTTGGCTCCATCAAAATGATCTTTTGCATAATGATACCCGCGTAAAGCCACCGCCTCAGATTCCTCTACATGCGTGTAGCGATACTGAATTTTTTCTGCTAAGGATTGGGCATCGTTTATAGCGTAGGCATACACTTGATTCCCATCTTCGTAGTCTTCTGAAAACCCTTTGCCTTCACTCATAATGACGGGCTTCTTGCAGGCAAAATATTCTCCTAGTTTGATGGGATAACCGTAGGTAGAAAAATGACTGTCATCTCTGTTCATCAACAGGGTGTCGCACTCGAGCAATAATCTAGGAATAGCTTCGTATTTTACCGTTCCGGTAATTTCTACATTTTCATGTAATCCCATAGCTATTACTTTTTCTTCTAAGCGATACATCTCTGGATTGTGCCCTATTAATCTCAGTGTCAACTGAGGATATCGTGGTAAACTCTTTTTGAGTCCTTCAAGCAATACATCTATGCCATCTTTAGAGGCAAATGACCCGATATACCCCATTAAAAAAGGTTTTTCTTTGGCCTTAATGTCAAATCTATCGGTATTTACGATAATGGGGAAGAGATACGTTTCATTATTGCGCAAGGTTTGAAAATGCCGCATCAACTTAGCAGAGATGGGCAGTAATACCGTTGCTCTATTGGCAATTACGCGTTCTTCACTTTCATGCCATTTTGGATTGACCCCACTGGAAAAGAGTTCTGTTTGATTTACCAACACTTTTCTACCCAAGAGGCTATTGATATATAAACTCAATAAGGTGTCTGACCAGCGAGGGTTATAGTAAAATAACGCATCGTAACGATGGGCGCTAAAGATGGTCCACCACAGTATGTGAATGTGCGCGACCATAGCCTGACCAATGCGTAAGGCAAAATAGGCGGGATATTTTCGGGTAATGCTGAAGTAGCGTATCGTAAAGCCTTCCCAGTATTTGGGTTGTGAAAACGGTAAATTCTTACTAAACCGATACGGCATGGCACTGTAAAAAGTCGATTGCCAGTGGTGTTTTTTTAACTCTTGTGCTATTATTTTTAGTCGGGCATTTTTGGTATTTCCTTCCGGAAAATCTCCCCCAAAGACTATTGCTAATTTTCGAGAACCTAGTGCCATTCTTCTACTTCAAATGCGGAGGCTAGGTTAATTTGATATTCTTGGACTGCTTTCGTGTAGGCTTGGACCACAACACTGTTTCGTATCGCTGCATCGTGTAACCTGGTTATCGCTATCGCTAGTTGTTCTGCATTATCAGGAGCTACCATAAAACCTGTACTTCCATGGGTAATCAGCTCACTAATCCCACCTACAGGCGTTGTTAATACAGGAGTGTGTAGCAACATACTTTCGGCAATCACCGTCGGTATGCCATCTATATCCTCTTTTAACTCAATACTGGGAACAATCAAAAGATGGGCCTTATCCAATTTTTTCATGACCTCACCATGCTTCATTCTACCCGCTAATTGTACGCAATCACTTACATCATAATCTCGGATAAGTTGTGCTAGTTTTTCGCGCATAGGTCCGTCCCCATAAATCGTACAGGTTACGTTATGCGACCTGGTCATCCTAAGCTTTCCAATAGCCTTTATAAGTACCTGAAAACCTTTTTTTTCAACCAATCTGCCAATGGCAATCAGGTTAAAATGAGCTGTGTCTGCGTTGGGCATGTGAATGGATTGCAGCTTCGTAAAATCTACACTTTGGCGAATTACTTTTACAGGTGTATCATGCGCTAACCAAGGTTCGTAATATTCAGCAACATCGCGTGATTCGGCGGTTATAGTGTGTGCTGCATTCAGTACTTTTTGAAGTACCATGTCCGGATACAAACTGCGTTTGGTATGCAGCCGTATGTGTACTTTCGTATTCAAAAAACGACCGATTAAATAACTGGCCAGTGTCGTTTTAAATAGGAAATGACTTACGATTAAGTCTGCCTCTTCGTTTGCCGCTTTCTGGCACATATAGTCTAAACTGTACAGTAGATACAGGTACTTCCCCAAAAAGGATGGCCTTTGCCACATACACGAGAGAATCATCTTCCAGGTTTCCCATTGGCCCAATAACGACTGTCTCTTGGCTGCGGCCTTGAGAATAGCCGCGGTAAGGTGTATTACATTGGGGGAGTTATTGATAATGGTTTCCGATCTTCCGTCTTGCGCTTGGGTGTACCACGTAAAATTACACACGGTAACTTGATGTCCTGCAGCCTGTAATTGACTAATCTCTTCGGACACAAAGGTCTCGGAATAACTAGGGTAATTGGTGCAGAAGTAGAGTAATTTCATCTTAGTGCTGCTCCAATTGAAGGGTGGATAAAAGGGAATCTATATACGGCGCTATGGTGAGATGTGTTTGCGCGTAGGCAAGTGCACGGGCTCCGATGGCATCTCTCTCGCTAGTTGACAGTGCCAACATATCCTTAACCGCTTGTAAAATGGCGTTCGTATTTTCTGGTTCTACGACGGTTCCACAATTGTATTTTTCTATAAACAAGGGATAACCCGCATAGGATATAATCATAGGTTTTGCCGCCAGACAGTATTCTACGTACTTGTTTCGACTGGATCCAAAACGATAAATATCACTTTTCAAGTAACCGTCGTATAAAATATCACAGTCTTTTAAAAAAGCGACCAGTTGGTTTTGCGGTATTCTATCCAAGAAAAAGACATTCTCTTGGGTGAATGCACTTTTATAGTGGGCTTTAAGCGGTCCGTTTCCAAGTATTACGAGGGCTACGTTTACTTCAGAAAGTGCTGCCGCTGCTTCCAAAAAATGCTGTAATCCAACCGATTTACCGATGGTGCCGCTGCTATACGCGATTATTGTTTTTGTGCCATTCGCTCTCAGGTTCGCCAAGAATGGAGCGTGCGCATGCTCGTTAACACTTTCTAAATGGGTATTCAGCAAATGCGGAATATGCATCACAGGAACGTTAGTATGGATTGTGTTTTGCACATGTTCGGCCAGATTGGCCATGGTACCCACGATAAGATCTGCGTTTCGATAGCCTCTTTTTTCTACCCAGGCCAACATTAGATATAAAGGATGACGCTTACTTACGGATGTAATTTCGGTAAGAATTAAAGGCCAAATATCCCGGATCTCAATCACCAGTTTAGCCTTGTATTTTTGCTTGAGGTAAATTCCGTTAAGGATGGAAAGTAAACTTAGGGAGGATACTATAATTAGTTTTACGTCCTTAAAATCTGTTCGTTTGAGTTGTTTTCGCAGTCGCCATTCAAACTCAAACCAACTCCAAATGCGGCCCAGTCCGTACACGTTCTTGTAGGGTTTGGTTTTTAGCCAATGAACGTTTATGCCGTCTATCGTATCTACACCGGGTTGGGGCTTTGTGGTAAGTTGGTGATTGGCAACGGAAGTATATACATGTACGTCATATCCTCTTTTTACCCATTCTCTAGACAGGTAAAGTTGACGCGATTCCATCCCAAAAGGCATGTACGACGTATACTTAGATAGGTATAAGATAGAGTTTTCCAATATATAGAGTTTCCAGAACACAGATGTCAGATGTACAGATTTTACGTCCTCTTATAGATGTAGACGCAGAATCGTTTAATCCCACACTTATGATGCCTTTGTTTTCACTGTTACAAATGTATTCCATGTTTTCATTTTTCAAACAAAAACCTCTTCTAAAAGAGTTACTTCCAACCCATTACATGGATATTCATTCGCGTATCTTACTAGGTATACATGATGGAGCCAAAACCTTGGGACACACTGCCGCTTTACTCCGTCGTTTGCAGTCGGTAGGTTTTTTTAAATGACCTATCCATTTCAGTATGTTCCATAATCCAGCAGCGT
>JAFMCI010000030.1 GCA_017857855.1 Bacteroidia bacterium
CTACAAAAAGAAGTGGAGATGATAAATTATGCGCATTTCAGTGATATTAGAGCGTTATGTCGTCCTGATCAAATGGATGATTTTAATACGTTAGCTCAAGAGTTGGCACAGATATTTAAACCAGAGAAACACGGGCCGCCAAGAAAGTGATTAACCTTATGCAGGGAAGAATGTTTACTGTTATACTTGCCTTTTGGGTGATGCTTCCCTTGTTTGGGGTTGCACAACGTACACTATCTATTCTTCCTGTTTACCATTCCAACATTTTAAGTCTAGACTCTGTATACACCAATTCCACGGGAGATACAATTAGAATAGAAACCTGTAAATTCTATATCTCTAATGCAATTCTAACGGAATCTTTGAGTAGGAAGGGAACGCATCTTGATGATTATTTGTTGATTGACGTTTTCGAACCCCGAACATGGCTTTTAGGTAAAGTTGATACAGCAACTTTCTATACTGAGTTATCGTTTAACTTGGGTATAGATAGTGTCACGAATAATAGTGGTGCGCTGGATGGTGCGCTAGATCCCAGCTTGGGCATGTATTGGACGTGGCAAAGCGGTTACATTAATGCAAAATTAGAAGGAATTAGTACGGCCAGCACCGCTCGAAACAATCAGTTCCAATTTCACTTAGGAGGTTATTTATCACCTTATAATGCCTTGCAAAAAGTCAAGTTGAATCTCACCAACAAGGCAGATATTGTCCTCTTATGGGATATCGCACCGTTTTTCGATAAGGTAGATATTCACAATAATAACCATACGATGAGCCCGAGTGCAAATGCGGTTGAACTGTCAAAATTACTCGCTTCTTTTTTTAGTATCCAATGAGTAGGAGTAAGACGCTGATAATGCTAATACTTTGCTTTTTCTGTTTTGCAGGAAACCTTCTGGTTACACAAAAGTTCCCGAGTTACTTTCCAAAACCTGTATATGCTCTCGATTCTGCTTCAGACGATCAAATTTTACTGGGACGAGCGCTGTTTTATGATCCTATGTTATCCTATGATAATACTATTTCGTGCGCTTCTTGCCACTCGCCGTATAATGCCTTTGCGCATACAGACCACGATTTAAGTCATGGTATAAATGACGAAATAGGTACACGAAATGCCCCAGCACTTTTCAACTTAGCTTGGCAAAAAAACTTAATGTGGGACGGCGCAAGTAATCATTTGGATGTGCAAGCCTTAGCACCTATCACGCATCCTGGAGAAATGAATGAAAGCATCGGAAATATTATCGAAAAGCTTCGTTTAAAGTATGGGTACGCTAAGTTATTTTCAAACGCATATGGAGATAATGAGATTACGAGTAAGCGTATACTAAAGGCCTTAACTGCTTTTCAGCTTACCCTTATTTCCGCAAATGCAAAGTACGATCGTGTGCAAAAAGGCGAAGAACAATTTACTGCGCAAGAATTTTCAGGGTATAGTTTATTTAAAACACATTGTAATACCTGCCATTCCGAGCCTTTATTTACCAATCATTCCTTTGCAAATAACGGTTTAGCTATTGATGCAACATTGCGTGATTATGGGAGATGGAAGGTTACGCAAAGACCACAAGACAGCTTACTTTTTAAAGTTCCTTCGCTCCGTAATTTGTCTTATACCTTTCCGTATATGCACGATGGTAGATTCAAAAAGTTGAATGATGTTTTAGCCCACTATGCCGCAGGGATAATAAGAAGTGAAACCCTTGCACCAGAATTGCAGCAAGGAATAAAACTTAGTTCCAACGAAAAAGCGGATATCATTGCTTTTCTACTTACGCTTAATGACCAAGAATTTATTTTTAACCCTGATACTAAATATCCTCTAGGAATAGGGCAATCCAAGAAGGAATAACATTTTAAATACGTCTATATTAAAAACCGTAACTACATGAAAAAAATAATTTTATCACAATTCTGCTTTTTGCTTTTGGCTTCGTCTGCTTTAGCTCAACTAAGTCCAGCCATTGGCTCGTGGATGCAAAATACCACAGGAACAGGCACCTATTATCCTAAAGGAAATCCAACCTTAACCCAAAACAATATTTTGTATAACTGCCAAAAAGTAGAGTACTCTGCTGATTTTGTGTATGTCACCGCAACGGGAATTCCTTCTTATCCAACAGGGCCGTTTAACGATGGCAATCCAAGCAATGCTACTAACCAAAATGGGATTTACAAGTTCCCATTAAATCCAGCGGCCAATAGCGGAACACCTATGGTCACCACAGGAGGGAATATCGGTCTTTTTATAAATGGTGTTGCACTATTTGATTACCGAGACGGCGTGGCATGGAACCCCAATACGCAATCACTTTGTGGTGGTCCGGGTAACTCGCCTTGCCCTGGAGGACCTAATGCAACCCAAGACTGGAACAGAGATGCCATACCTGCCGAAAAAGCCGGATTTGATTGCGCTAAAGGCCATCCGGCCATGGGTAATTATCACCACCACCAAAATCCATCTGCTTTCAAACTGGACAAAACGGTAATATCAGACATTTGTAATCTGTACGATGCTGATGGATTGTATGTAATAGACGATACCAAACACGCCCCATTGATAGGTTTTGCCTATGATGGATTTCCGATTTACGGAGCGTATGGCTATACCAAAAAAGACGGAACAGGAGGTATAAGCCGAATGAAATCGGGCTACAGCCTTAGAAATATAACTACACGAACTACCAAGCCAGATGGCAGTGCTTCAGCAATGGGGCCTGCAATTAGTGTCACTTATTTTTTGGGTTATTTTAGAGAAGATTATGTATTCGCAACTAACGCTGACGAGACTTACCTAGATGAGCACAATGGTAGATTCTGTATTACTCCTGAGTATCCTAATGGAACGTATGCTTATTTCTGTACGGTAGATGAAAATTGGAACTCTACATATCCTTATGCAGTTGGGCCAACATTTTACGGGACAAGAACCAATGCAAAGGTGACATCTGTAGGCGAGACTACTACGGTTTACACTCCTAGTACAGGAAATGTAAATGATATTAATCGTCTAGAAATCAATGTATTTCCTAATCCAGCAACGGATTTAATTGCTATACAAATAGGAAACTTAGTGACGGAAGACATGACCATAGAACTCCTAGATGTAACGGGAAAATTAATAAGCAGTACCCGTATAAATAAAGGACAAACGATAGCGTATTTTGATGTGCAAACGGTATATGAAGGCACCTATTTTGTAAAAATATTAAACGGGAAGTCTAGCACTTCAAAAGCCGTTGTGATCACAAGGTAAGTGGTAAATTATACTATTAAAAAAGGGAAGCCAATGGCTTCCCTTTTCTTTTGCTACCTTTTCACATGATTACTCCATTCCTCGAATTACAGGAGCACCAGATTTTTTCAATTCTTCGTAAATAGTAGCAGCTTTCAGTTTTATAACTGCGAGCTTAGCATCAAAGTCAGCTAACATACGTTCTGCTATATCCAAACTTTGCTGTGCTGTAGTAGTTGGGCCGTAACCGTTTCCGCCCCACAAAGCACTGCTGGCGGCCCATATTCGCTCGTTTATAGTTGGAATATTTTTTTCACCCACTTCATCTTTGAGTGGATTGCCTTCTAAGAGAAGATCTAGGTTTCTTAGTTCATTATTTAGGTCGACTAATTCAGACTCTAAGGCGCCAAGAGAATTGGGAGATCTTTTTAAGGCCAATTCCATAGCAGATGCTTGTTTTTTGGCTTGGTTAAAATCATATTCCAAAAGGCTTTTGCGAGAAGAAACGGCCACATATTGTGCGATAAAGGTGTTTTTAACGCCATCGTTTTTGGAGGGTAACGTTCCTGGATATAAAGGGATAACGTCAAAACTTTTTGGGGTAGTTAATGGAGTTGCTTTGCCTTGGTGTACGTAATAAAGCGTAATACGATACGTCCCTGGACCCACTCTAAATCCACCGTTTTTATTTTCGTTTAACTTTTCGCCTGTGTTTATGGGCATGGCATTTTCAGCACTAAAATCCCACGTAAAGCGATGCAATCCTTTACCAGAGGGAACTTGCATTTTACGCACTACTTTATTCTCAACGTCGGTTATTACTACCCAATGTTGTTCTTTAATTTCATTCTTTTCGGCAAGTAATACATCCCATCCTGCAAAATCAATATCTGTTCCTGCCTTATTCAGCTCTTTCTCCTTTTTAGTTCGCTCTGCGGTTTTTAGCGTTTGTTCTCCTTTTAGGTAGTAAGTGAATACTGCGCCATATTCTGGGTTTTCGGCTACATACTCTTGACTACCCAAGTAACCGTCTTTACCTCTGCCGTCATTTACCGGGGTGTATAGGTAAGCATTTCGCAGAGCTAACATAGCAGCATCTTTTTCTACTAGCTCAGGTGTGAGGTCACGCAAAAAAGAATAATCATCCAGAATGTAAATACTTCGACCAAAACTGGCAGCCACCAAGTCGTTCTCTCTGCGTTGTATAGCTAAATCACGAAACGAAATAGTAGGCACTCCGCTTTTTATTTGTTTCCAATGCTCGCCACCGTCTACGGTAAAGTACAAGCCAAACTCTGTGCCTACAAAAAGCAATTTCGGATTTATATGGTCTTGAACGATACGCCATACGTAATTATTTTCGGGGATATTGCTAGAGATACACTTCCACGACTTGCCTTTGTTTGTAGTCATATACAGGTACGGTTTATAGTCTCCGTTTTTATGATTGTCTAAGGCGAGGTATGCGGTATTTTCATCAAATAAATCTGCTTTTATATCATTTATATAGCCCCGATCTGGAGCTCCGGGCAACTTTTTGACTTCAGTAGCATCCCACGTTTTGCCACCGTTTTCTGTTATTTGTATGAATCCGTCATCTGTACCAATATACATTAATTGTTCGTTTTTGGGGCTTTCTGCTATACTACTAATGGTATTGTAATTACTCATAGCATACACATCCCAGGCGTTGGTAAGTCCTTGTTTGCGACCCATAATTGGTAAATTAAACCGCTCTTCGTTTCGGGTTAAATCCCCGGAAATAGCATTCCATGTATCTCCTCGGTCATCCGATTTCCAAAGACGGTGGGATGCTACATAAATTCTGCTAGGACTGTGAGCACTTACCAAAATAGGGGCATCCCAGTTATATCGCTCATACGATTCGCCGTATGCGGGTTGGGGTCGTATCGCTACTTTATCGCCGCTGGCCATGTCTATTCGTGTAAAATATCCTTCTTGGCTTTGTGCATATACTATATTAGGATTGCCAGGTTCGGTAGCGGGTTGATGACCGTCACCACCCAGCACCACTTTCCAGTCGGCATTGGTCATGCCACTGTTGGTATTGGTTCTACTGGGTCCACCTTGGGTATTATTATCTTGCGTGCCGCCGTATATAGTGTAAAACGGCTTGGCATCATCTAATGCTATTTTGTAATATTGGGTAATGGGCATATTACCCAAGTGTCGCCATGAGTTGGCCCTATCAAAACTTTCATACACCCCACCATCGGTACCTACCAAAAGGTAATCGGGATCGCTTTGTCTAAATACTACCGTATGATTATCTACGTGCTTAGATTTTTCGTTTACGTTTTGAAAGGTTTTGCCACCATCTGCGGTTACCATAAGATAGTTGTTGGCAAAATATACCTTATCAAACTCGTGCGGACTGGCATATATTTCTTGGTAATAATGTGGTCCTGTACCACCGGCTACCATATCACTCATTTTTTGCCAGCTTGCACCTTTGTTACTGCTGCGGTAAAAACCACCTTTCTTCAAATCCAGCTCTATGGCAGCGTATATAACATCTGGATTTTGTGGTGATATAGCCATTCCTATTTTACCCATATTGCCGTTTGGCAGGCCGGTTTTTAGTTTTTCCCATTCTTTACCTCCATCGGTACTTTTATAAATAGCAGACTCTGGACCGCCACCCATGTAGGCTGCCACCGTTCTGTGTCTTTGCCACGTTGCGGCGTATAACACTTCTGGATTTCTAGGATCAATAAGGATGTCGGTAGCGCCTGTCCAATCGCTATCGCCCAGGGTGCGTTTCCATTTCTTACCGCCATCGGTGGTCATGTATATGCCGCGTTCGCCACCTTTGGTCCATAACGGTCCTTGACTAGCTACCCATACAATATCTGGATTAGTAGGATGTACTACTATTTTAGAAATATGTTCAGAGGTTTTGAGTCCCATATTATGCCAAGACTTGCCGCCATCCTTACTTAGATATATGCCATCGCCGTAGCTTATGTGTCTTCCACCTACATTTTCGCCGGTGCCTACCCATAGGTTGCCGGTGTTTGCATCAATCGTAATACAACCTATGCTGTATACTTTTTGTCCATCAAAAACAGGAGAAAAGGTAATTCCTGCATTCACGGTTTCCCAGACGCCGCCAGAAGCTACACCAACGTAATAGTGGCTTTCGTCTTTGGGGTCTATCGCAATATCTGCTATTCGGCCCGCCATAAAAGCAGGACCTACACTACGCATTTTTATCGCATTCGTATTAATACTGTCCCACGTAATTTTAGTACTTTGAGCTTCTGCCGAGCCCAACAAAGAGCTGCAAAACGTTATCAAAACACATTTAAGCAAATTTATGTTCCACTTCATTTGCGCCAAAAGTAATATACTTTTTGCAGATGTATTATGAATAGATTAAGCACAGTATTCCTGTTGCTGAATTATAAAAAAATAAGATCCTATTCCCTATAACACCCACTGTAACTTACGGGGTACAGTTTTAAAGTTTTTAGTGTAAACATTTTACGGAATCGTAATAATAATCGGGCTAAGATTTGCCTTATTTGTTTCACCGTTATCCTCCGCGGTAGCTGTTATGCCTTCAATGATAATGCGGTCGCCAGTCTTTAACTTGATAATGGCTTCTTTCATTTGATAGGATAATTGATTGCCTGAAGTTGACATCATCATAGGAGGTAATTCCTTGTATGCTAAAATCATTTTAAACTGAGTGACTTTATACGTAAGTCCTCCATTTTTGGTTAAGATTTCGGTTTGAGCTATAATGTCTTCTAACGTGTATGAGGTTTTAGCGTCTGAAGCGTCTATAGAGCCAAAAGTGGCATGAGGCATTTCGCCTGCTTTGGGCGGATTATTTTTACTGTTATTTTTTCCATACGTAGCTGCTTCATACGGGCTGTAATCTAATATTCGCATATCACCTATCGTAAGCATGATAGGTTCTAGTGATACTCTATTTTTTAGGTCACCATTTACGGTGGCTTCTATGGCTTCCACTATTATCTTGTCGCCAACTACCACGGTATAGAGGTTTTGCTTAATATTTTCTGAAAACGAGGAATTGCGAGACGAAAGTAAAATTGCTGTTCCAGCTTTTGGAGCTATAATTAGTCTAAAACTCACCACCTCATATTTGTTGCCATCGGCAGAGGATACAGAGATGTGATCTTGCAGTATAACATCGCTGCGGGTATAAGGCCCTTCACCTTTTAATTCGCCAAAAACAGCTCTTGTTTTTTCGATAGTAGTGTTGTTTTGAGAAAAGGATGTGAATGCAATTAGCAAACTGACGGATGTAAACAATAGCTTTTTCATGTGAGTTTGTTTTAAAGACTCTCGAAGTTAACGAAAAGCCCTGTGCATTTAATGCCGCCTTGTATTATTTAGAATCGCTAAACGCAGCAATGATTTCTTTTCGTAGTAATTATCTAAGATGTTACTTGGTATTCATATACAAAGTAAGATGCGTATTTTATGATTTAACTAATGCTTTTTAGGTTAAAACTGCAATAATGGTTGGGTGTAGAATAATACTGCTCTCTTTTAGACGGTTGAGCAAACCATAAGACGAATGAGCATATGTCAAAAGGGAGTCCTTTAGGAATAGTTCCTGTATTTGTGTTTTGTGTAACCATATCAAGTAATGTCATGTAAATATGACACAAACTTTAATTTCAGGTCATTTAAAATTGAATTTATATTATCATGATTACATTTTTAAAATTACTTCATCGCTCAGTGTTAATAGGCCTGAGTCTGTTTACAACAGCAGCTATTGCACAAACGCAAACCGTTGGCACTACGGTTAATTCACCAACTGCTTTTGATAGTTATACCTTGATTTATACTTATAACAGTCCGACAGTCTATTTAATTAATAACTGTGGCCAAAAAATTCATCAATGGACTACTAGTGGCAATACCTTAATTGCCTATTTGCAGCCTAATGGAGACCTTATCAAAACATCAATAGACCCTGCAACTGTTTTTGTGGGCGGAGGTTCTCAAGGTTTTATAGAACGCTATAGTTGGAGCGGAGCTTTGCAATGGAAGTATAAATTATCTAACGATACTATGACCTTGCATCACGATATAGAAATAATGCCTAACGGTAACATTTTATGTAATGTTTGGAAAAAAATACCCGCACCTCAAGTTCGTAATATGGGTAGAGACCCCAATAATGAAATGGGTTTAGGAGAAATCTGGGACGATTTAGTGTTGGAATTGCAACCTACAGGAACTACAGGCGCTAATATTGTTTGGCAATGGAAAGCTTCCGAGCACATCGTACAAGATATTGATGAAAAATTGCCTAATTATGGCATCGTAGCAAGCTCGCCAGAATTGTTAAATTTAAACTACAGACCAGAAGGTATCGGTACTTTTAAGGATTGGCTGCATTTTAATTCTGTATCGTATAATGCTGAATTAGATCAAATTGCCTTAAGCGGACACACGTTTGATGAAATTTACATAATAGATCACGGCACAACAAGCAGTCAAAGTTCAGGTCACGTAGGTGGTACGCAAGGTAAAGGTGGTGACCTACTTTATAGATGGGGAAATCCAGCTGCGTATAATCAAGGTGGCGATACTGATCAAGTGTTTAATGGTCAGCATGATCCTCACTGGATACAATATGGTGATTATACCAATAGCATTATTACCTTTAATAATATGGCGGCACCTAATTACTCAGCAATCGACATCATTACACCATCTTGGGATGGCATGAAATATACGTTAGGTTCAAATGGTAAATACAGTCCATCAGCACCTGATTTTAGATTTACCAAGAAAGTGCCGCAAGAGTTTTTCTCAGGAATTATGGCTGCTGCTACGGTTTTGCCTAATGGTAATCTTTATTTTACAGAAGCAACCAAAGGAAAATATACAGAATACGACTTGAGCGCAGACTCCGTAGTTTGGGAGTATACTAATCCAATGAAGAATTCAAACTTTACGAAACAAGGAGACGCCCCCTCGTTGAACGTGACCTTTAGAACCTATAAGTACAGTAAAGACTATAGTGCATTTACAGGGAGAACACTAACTCCTGGATTACCACTAGAAGTAGACCCTTGGCCTACGGCATGTAACGGAATAGATACAACTACACATCAAGATACCACACAACAAGATACTACGGTGAAAGACACCTCTCGTGCTGGGTTTAATGCGATTGCTTTGGACATTCATACCGTAGTTTATCCAAATCCATCTTCGGGTAAATTTACCTTGAAGGGATTACAAAATACCCAAGCCGTGGAAGTTAGAAATATGTTAGGGGATATTATTTATGCCAATAATCAGATTGATCGAAACAAAGAATTGGTGATTGATTTAAGAGAATTTGCACAAGGAACTTACTTTGTCACGTTTCATACGCGAACAACTAAAGTTACGAGAAGGCTTGTTTTACTGTCTTCTGTATCAACCAATTGATAAAAGTTAATATGAAAAAAAGGGTTGAAAGGGTTAGAACATTCCTATGTGTATTCATTTTAATCCTAGCAGCTACTGGTAAAGCACAAACTCAAACAGTAGGAACATTTACGAATAGTGAATATGCGTTGGAGGGTTATACATTGGTGTTTTCATTTTCAAGTAATGGGGTTTATTTAGTTGACAATTGTGGATTAAAAATACACGAATGGCAAACAGAAAATACAACAGTATCGGCATATTTGGACGATAATGGAGATCTCATCAAAACATCTCCTGATCCAAATCACGTATTTGGTGCGAATGGCCAGCACGGTATAATAAGTCGTTTTGGTTGGGATGGTGAAAAGCAGTGGGAGTATAAACTGTCTACCGATTCTTTAATATTACATCACGACATAGAACTCCTACCCAATGGTAATATTTTGTGCATGGCGTGGCAGCGGTTATCAAGACAAAAAACAATAGCCTTAGGCAGAGATACGACCTTAGCTGCATCCACCGCTGATGTATGGGATGAAGTTATTTTAGAATTAATGCCTATGGGTCCAAGTCAAGCATCTGTTGTTTGGAAATGGACCGCATCTGAACACCTTATACAAGACTTTGACAGTACTAAATCAAATTATGGTATAGTCGCAGATCACCCTGAGTTACTTAATGTAAACTACAGATCTCAGGGCTTAGGTAATTACGATGACTGGTTGCATTTTAACTCTATTGATTACAACGCAGCATTAGATCAAATTTTAATTAGTGGACATACCTTTTGTGAGATATACATTATAGATCACAGTACTACATCTGCACAAGCTCAAGGTCATAGTGGGGGAGCCGCTGGTGCAGGTGGAGATATCTTGTACCGATGGGGAAATCCTCATGCCTATAAAAATGGGACTCTCGCAAATCAGCGTTTCGGTGGACAACATGATCCTACGTGGATTGCATATGGCGATTACGAAAATGATATTATCGTTTTTAACAATATTCATAGTTCAGGGGTTTCATCTGTCGATATTCTTAGCCCAACGTGGACTGGAAGCTATTATTTAAAAGATGTCCAGAAACGATTTCTGCCCAAAGAATTGGCCTATAGTTTTATAAAAACAACGCCTACCGATTTTTTCTCGCCCGGTCAATCCAGTGCAGAAGTATTGCCTAACGGAAATATATTTACTTTAGAGGCAGCTAAAGGGAAGTATACCGAGTTTATACCTGACACTAAGGAAATAGTGTGGGAATATATAAGTCCGATTAAAGATAACTCGTTTACCAAGCAAGGCCAAACGGCATCTGGGAATCCTGTATTTAAAGGCCATAAATATGCGACAGATTTCATTGGCTTTATAGATAAAAATATAAATATGGGGTTGCCTTTAGAGATAGATCCTTGGCCTACAGCATGTAATGGTATAGACACTACCACACATCAGGATACAACTCATCAGGACACAACAGACCAAGATACCACCGTTAAAGATTCTTCCCGTCTAAGCCTGAATCATGTAGAATTAGAAATTCAAACCACTGTGTATCCAAATCCTACATCTGGTAAATGTACCATAAAGGGAGGGCAATATTTTCAAGCGATAGAGGTGCGTGATGTACTAGGAAGAACCGTTTACCAAAGTAACGTTGTTTCATCGTCGCATCAAATCGTTATTGATTTGAGTAAAAATCCACCAGGTACTTATTATGCTATTTGCGACTATGGCGGTTTTCCGGTAATTAAAAAATGCATACTGATCACGGAGCAAAATAATTATTAGAGTAAGGTGCCATCCCAAGCCTGTCTGCAAACACCTCTGATAGAGAAGCACATTAACAAAAAAGGTCATTAGCATAGCTGATGACCTTTTTTAATTTCTGAATGAGTTATCTTACGATTTCTTTTGGCAACATCCAGCTTTCTCAGAAGCGCATGCTGGTTTTTTAGGTTGGCAACATTTGTCTAATTTACCTTGACCATCTTTGTTTGCTTCCATTTTGTCGGTAGCGTAACCCAAAGTGCTGATGGTTTCGTGTAGTTTGTCCTCAGTTACTTTTTTATCATTGTAACGTACAGTTAGCATTTTAGTCTCGGCATTCCACTCTGCGAATGATACACCTGGCATGTCTAATGCTTTTTCAATTTTCTCTTTGCACATTCCGCACTCCCCTTTTACTAAGATTTGTTTGGTAATTGTTTTGGCGGATACACCTAGTGTAGCGACCATTAATACTGCTAAAATTATGTTCTTCATGTTATTAATTGTTATTATTTAAATGGATTTGAATATTCTTCTTTGGTTAATAATTCGTCGTCGGTTAAGGTTTTTAAAAACGATATTAGAGCTGCTTTGTGAGCGGGACTCAAATACACAGAATCTTTAAGTGCATGCATATTGGGACTGTTTGCTAAACTATTGCAATTGTCTTTCATAGGTCCTAAGTAGAACTGCACTACTTCCTCTAACGTTTTAAATCGACCATCATGCATATAAGGGCCAGTTTTTTCTATGTTTCGTAAACTTGGTGTTTTGAATTTACAATCATCTTTTGGGTTGCCAGTTATTGCTCCTTGTCCCAAATCATCGTTACTGGGCAATCCGTTGTTTAAAAATTCTCTACGCATAAATAAACTGTTGCCATGGCAGTGGAAACAATCCGCGCCGTAGTTTTGAGGATTTTTCGGGTCTATTTCATTGTCAATAGTTATAGCTTCCGAATTAAATATGATTTGACCAACCTTCTCTTGGGCTGTAAATTTATCAATACCCAAGGCTACTCTATCAAACTTAGAATTGCCAGAAACAATACTCATCATAAATTGCTCTAACGCCTTACCCAACAATTCTTCACTGGGTTCTTGCGCATTAAATGCTTTTTTGAAATGTGCTTTATACAACGGGCTGTTATTTAGTTTAGCCAACACATTTCCCACGGTTTCATTCATTTCCGTAGGATCGGTTATTGGCATTATAGCCTGATGGCGTAATACATCTGATCTGCCATCCCAAAAGAAACCATCCAAATGCCACATTAAATTAAAAATAGGCATGGAGTTCCGTTTACCGATAGCCCCCGTTATTCCCATGCTAAATTCTTTTCCGTTATCCGTAAAACCTTTCGATTGGTTATGACAGCTACCGCAACTTTGAGAGCTATCTGCACTTAAAATAGGATCGTAAAATAGCATTCTACCTAGAAATACACCTTCAGCTGTTATAGGGTTGTCGGCAGGTATTCTGGGTGGTGGAAGTAGAGCCTTATCATAGGTGAAGACATACGGTGTAGTGCTAAAAGGGGTGTCTGGAATTTCATTTACGACATCTTTACAGGCATAAATGCTGGCTGTTAAAAACAATATGACTCCCAGTTTTTTCATAGGTTTATTCTGTTATGCTTTTAACACTAAACACATCTACCATATTGGCAAATAGTTTAGTAGTTACAGGGTCTGTTATGCTGTGTGTACTGGCCCCATCTATGCTGATAGTATAGGTATCTGGATTTTGAAATACTTCTGCTACATCATACTCAAGTATAGCTTTAAGCGCTGCTTCTTTCTTTGTAAAGGAAATAGGTAAGTCAAAATCAGTTTTGTTGTGAACGCCAGATAAGTGAAAAATAAAACTTTCATTATTGGCGGTTGTAATTCCCTCTATCGCAGTGTATACGTAGCCAGCTGTCCATCCCCAATAAAGCGAGTTGTTGATAGGTGCCAATGGATGTTCTGACATATACACATTCGGGTTGCCATGATTGGTTGCCGAATCTAGGCCAATGGATAATCCCAGTGATTTGTAATTTCCCATCGGTACATTTTTAAGTGTAAAACTGGTTTTGTCTCCATTTACTTGTATATAAGCGTATTGTTTTCCTAAAGAAACCTTGGTATCGTCCATCGTGGTTAGGTAAAATTCACTCAATATATAGGCATATCTACCAAAGGAAACTGTTTCCTGACTTGGTAGCGTAAAAGTAGATACAAAATCAAGATCTTCTGCTCCTAGTTTATGATTAATAGTGACAGTCATGTCCGATATTTCTTGCGGTAAATCTGGTTTTGGTTCTTCCTCATCAGGTTTACATCCAGCAAAGCCTAACAAAAGTGCACTAAGTGCTATGATTACTGTTTTTTTCATTTTTATAAAAATTTTAAATACATCAAAAGCGCCATTACTAACATGATACCATCTTCTATGATAGTAACATAACTCATAGGTAAATTAAAAACCGTACCGAGACAGGCACATTGTATCTCAGATTTATTAATTACCGAACGTATAACCCCTACAAGACTTACAAACATAACTACTGCGGTAATTAAATGTGTAATGCTTTGGTCAGAATAGAGCAAATAAGCTATACCCAGTCCAAGCTCTATAAATGGGAATGCATAACCGTACCATTTTGCTTTTGCCGCCACGAGGTCGTATGACCGATAAGCCATGGCAAACGCAGGAATGTCAAGCATCTTAAAGAACGAAAATATGATAAAAAAACCTGCCATAAAATTAGCCATCCATGTTTCTATCAAGAACATGCCACTACTGTATTCAATAAGCAAGGTTGTGCCTAGCAAGTAGAGAACAATAATTAGTAAGGGTTTATAACTCTGCTTGCTAGTTTTAGACTCCTTGGCCGCTACATACGTTGCATCTATTTTGTAGTCACCAGCAGACTCCACCAAGGATGTAATGATATCTTGATGTGGTAAGCTAGCGCCACTCAGCATTGCTTTCCCTGTTTCTTTATCTATACTCACCTTTTGTATAGCTGCGTTGCTATATAAGGCTTTTTCTATTTTGCTCACGCAACTCATGCAGGAAATACCTGCGATAGTTATTTCTTTTTCTTCCATTATGATTTTAGTCTTAGTCTAAATCCTCCATATATCATTCTACCAAATATAGGGCCCCATACCAATCCTGCATCAAAGTTACTGCTAAATGGTTTATCTGCTTCTTGTATAGGGTTTTCTTGTTTGTAATTCAATAAATTCTCTGCTCCTATATACACTTCAAATTGTTTCTTGAAGGTTTTGCTTATTTGGGCGTTCCATAAAATAAAATTAGGAGAAGCTATATAGTATGGGTTATATATCGGATTGATGTTAGGCGGAATGGGCACGGTAGGGTAAAATTTGCCTGCAATACGCTGCCTCCCGTACCATGTTGCAGTAGAGCTAAATTGCCAGTCTTTTCTGGTTTTTTGTGTAAGGTTGATAAATGCTCTATGCGTCGAGATAAAAGGCTTAGCAAGGGTACCCAAATCTTTGTATTTGGTTTGTACATCAAACATACGATAGGCTATTCTAATGTCGGTTCTTCTTGCAGGTTGTAAGTCTAATTGGGTTTGAAAACTATGAGCCCGAGTTCCATTCTTCATGTTATAAAAACGAGCAACACCTTCTGTCTCTCTATCCACTACAACTTCTTGCAGAAATGTGGTATTAAAATAATCTAAGCCGATGGTGGCGGGCATAAAAAGTAATCTAAACTCATGTTCAAAGCTCAAACCCGAATTTAGTGCAACTTCTTGTTCTAATCCGTAAGCCAAATTGGGATTAGTCATTTCTAGTATCAATGTACGCCCACTGGCAAAAACTTGTTGGTTTTGAGCTAAAGGATTACTGGTTCTTCTGCCCATTCCTGCAGACATGCGAAGTGATGTTTTTTCTTGGTTAAATCGGTATTTGCCATGAAAACGAGGCGTAATAGAAAGTCCGTAAATAGAATTGTAATCCGTTCTAATGCCACCTACTAAACTAAAGGTCTCTTTTGGTTTATATGTATATTCGAAAAAAGCACCGGGAACAGCCTCTTGTCTGGTAAAATAAAAGCCAGCATAACGCTCACTGGTATTGTCAAATAGGAAAGAAAGCCCAGTTTGAAACTGATGAAAAGTGTTACCAATAATACTTTGATAAAGCAAGTTGACGTATGCTTGATCGGCACGTGCTTCATAGGATTTATTATCTTCTACAGATCCATAGGTACTGGTTAAATTGGAGTGATTAAAGTTGTACTGAGAGCCAAAACTGCTATATGGCTTGTTTTTATTAACCTTGCCTAGTTTGGCAGAAACGTCAAAAACTTCAGCGTCTATTCCAATACCATAAGCATTTTTATCGCCGTTGGCAAACGCGGTTTGTCCGGCTTCTTGTTTGTTGCGTTGGTAGCTTGCCGTGGCGATTCCTTCAAGCCCTACGTCAGTTATAAATTGCCATCTGTTCATTATTTTATAATCTTTAGACAATGGGACATCTAAAAATCCGTCGTCATTTCTATCGAAATTAGAACCTCGGTAGCCGTATCTACCAAAAACAGAAGTCGCTACTTTTTGATTTATATCCTTTACGTACATAAAGTCGGTTTCAGCGCGACCGCCGTTGCTCACAAACTGGTCTAGCAGTAACTTTTCTTTACCAAATGGCTTTTTTAGTTCTACGTTAATTTGACCTGCAATACTCTCGTATCCATTTACTACGCTGCCGGCTCCCTTGGTAATCTGTATAGCATCTACCCACGCAGAAGGGATGTAACTTAGTCCGTAATAACTGTTGAGTGTTCTCACAGACGGCATATATTCTTGCCCTATTAAGGTATAAAATCCATCTAAACCCAGCATTTTAATCTGCTTGGTGCCGGTAACGGCGTCGGCAAAACTGGCATCTATAGCGGGTGAATTTTCAAAACTCTCGGATAGATTACAGCACGCTGCTTTTTGAAACTCACGTTCACCCATTAGTATAGTGGTTCTAGGGTCTAATTTACTTAGGCTATAACTGAGTTTTTTTGCAAAGACGGTAGCTCCTTGCAATTCGTTTTGATCTTTTAAGGTAAATGCTACCGGTGTTGTAAGGTCTTTTATGTAGATAGTATCAGACTTATACGAAGCAAATGATGCAATTAGGTAAGGCGCTTCATGATGATGCTCTATCCTAAAATGCCCTGTACTATCGGCATAAACGCCGCTGGGGTTTTCTTGCCAGTGCACAAAGGCTCCTGCTATAGGACGTATCTTATCGCCAATGGTGTACGTAACTGTCCCACTTATGTCATGTTGCTCGTGTTGCCCTTGTACCCAAAGACTACTTAGCATGGTGACCATTAAAATTATTTTTTTCATTATGTTTGTTTTTGTATGATTGGAAATTAGAAAATTAATTGAACGCACGGTTCAAAAAAAAATCTAACTCCTAACACAAAAACACCTGCAGAAAACTGGGTTTCAGTCTGACGTTATCAAACGAGAAAAAGGGGGTTTGATAAATGATTTCTGAGACTAAAAGTTCTTGGCAATTTAGTTTAACCGGCAGGTCAAAAATGGGAGCATTCTGTAACTCAAAGCTACCTTCACTCGCTAAATCTTGATAAACAGGAGATTGAACAATCTCTTTTTCTTCTTTACAAGAAGCTGATTTTTGCGGATTACAACAGGAACTAATTTCTATTTTAGCAGTATGGGAAATACCCAGGTTCTCTATGTTTCCACAGCACTGACTCATATCAATATGAAGTCCAATACTAGGGAGCAAGAAAAAGAATACTAACGCTATGGAAAGAAATTGTTTCAATGTTATTTATAACAAAGGTAAACTAAAAAAATCCAAAGTATAATCTTATGGAGTCTTAAAGACCAATAGGCAAGTTATCATTAGTTAGAATTTGTACATAAACCCCAGTCCAATAAGCCTTTGAAATTGAGCTTTTGGTCCTTTATTTAGCAAAGCGTCTGATGGCATAACTTGGTTGTGATCGTACTTTACGTTGGCAAACACTTTGGCAGTTAAGAACTTAGTGAGTTTCATGTTAAAGTCTGTAATCCAGTCGATATCGGTATTTAATCTATTTTTTTTATTCGCATCTGTTAAGTTATTAAAAAGGTCTAAGGTAGATTTTACATATATTTTTTCGGTAAGATCTTTTTTTAACGTGGCCTTTAAATAAGCTCCAAACTCAGGTCTGAAATGTTCGGCGTAGTAATAGTTGCCATTATCATCTTTATCGTCGGGAATATAGGTGCGAGCTGCTGCAATAGAATCGTTCATTACAAATGTAAACTTGCCCGTAGCGGGTGATACATAAATGGCAAGATGCTTGGTTATTTTAAAGTCAAAACCTGCCGACGTTACTAGGGTAGCTGGCGACATGAATTTAGAGATTGCAACACGTTCATTGTCCGATATGGTTTCATCATTAAATTGAAAACCTGGAGCAAATTGAGATTTAAAGTTAGCTAAGCCAGAGAAATTCACCTTAGGAGCTAGGGCATAACCCGCTTTAGACAGGAGGTCGATTCTGTCGTCATTTTTTCGTAAAGCAGCACCGTCGTTTTGTATGAAACCGTAGGCTACGTCCAAGTTGTTAACCCATTCTATTTTTCGTTGCTTATAGTTCCGAAAAATATTCCCAAATACCGTAATTGAATTGGAAGAAACGCCTCCGGCTACCCAGTTGGTAAGCCCTAAAGAACTAAAGTTGACTCCGGTATATCCGCCTTTGCTCCATATTTTTCTTGGGGTAAGTGCGTTTACTTCCGTTTTTAGTGAATCCACTTTTGCTTTCAGTGCCTCAAGTGCTACTTGCGTTTCGGCTAGTTCTTTTGATTTAACTTCTAAGGCGTTGTCTTGCGCGAAAATGGCAGAGTTAAAAAGAAAAAGGGATAGAAGTAAAATAAGTTTTTTCATTCAAGAGACAGATATAAAGGGAGTTAAGTTAACAAAGGTAAATATGAAAGTCATTTCCTATTTTGGCCGCAAAGCTATTATAGAAAGTGGAGTCATTAAAATAGAATTACGAAAGAGTTAGACTTAATATAACCCGGGCCAAAAGGCATCTTCTAGATGATGTACTTCTGTTTTGTATTGGTTTTTGATCACCGAAACGATATCATACCGAACGTTATTATGCAAGTTATTGTCTAATAAATAATCCTCAGCACCCTGCGCAAGCATATTCACTTTATTGCTGCCTACAGCTTCTTCGGGATTGCCATATGCGTCTGTCTCGCGGGTTTTCACTTCGATTATAATTAGGATATCATCTCTCATGGCGATGATGTCTATCTCTGCCCGTCCACTTCGGTAATTACGTACCAAGATTTTATAGCCTTCCTTTATAAGGTGAGCTGCTGCTATTTCTTCGCCTTCCTTTCCGAGTTGCTGTTTGTAGATGCTCATTATGTTGTTGATTTAAAGAATGTTTCATAGGACGAATAATGGTCATACCTGCACTTCATCATGCTTAATTAGCTATAAACCCTATTTTATTTAGTCTGCAATTCTTGTATCGCCAGCCACGCCATTAGTCCGCTTCCTATTTTTAAGGATTCTTCATCAACATCAAAAGTAGGTGTATGTACCATGCTGGTTTTTCCCTGTGCTTCATTTTTGGTGCCTAGTCTGTAAAAACAAGCTGGAATTTCCTGCGAATAATAAGCGAAATCTTCTCCCGCAGGCCAAAGCTCAAGATCCAAAACATTTTCTGCACCAAGGTATTCAGTAGCCCATTGTTTAGCATTTTCGGTGAGCTTTTCGTCATTCATCAAAAACGGGTATCCCTTTCTGACTTCTGCTTCACAGGTAGCGCCATGTAATTTGCAAATGTCATTACACATTTGCACTATGAGTTGGTGTGCTTTTGCTCGCCATTCCTCATCATAGGTGCGAAAAGTTCCCTCCATGTAAACCTCGTTTGGGATAATATTGGTGCTGCCTTCGGCTATTACCTTACCAATACTTAGTACTGTTGGGATACTAGGTTTGGCTCTTCTGCTAGGAATAGTCTGCAGCTGAGTAATGATTTGAGCGGCAATCATTACAGGATCTATATTTTGATGTGGATGAGCGCCGTGTCCACCTTTACCAATTACGCGTATATAAATTTCATCGGCACTAGCCATGTATAATCCTGGTCGAAACCCAACTTTCCCCGCGTCCATTAGCGGCATAACATGTTGTCCGATAATTGATTCGACATTTGGATTTTTTAATACTCCTTCTCTTATCATAATACTTGCACCACCAGGTAATCTCTCTTCTCCTGGCTGAAAGATGCATCTAATTGTACCTTCAAATTCTTCTCGTAATTCGTGCAAAATACGCACAGCTCCAAGTAAGCTGGTGGTATGCACATCATGACCACAGGCGTGCATTTTACCTTCATTTTGTGATTTATACTCAACCTCATTCTTTTCAAAAATGGGTAAGGCATCTATATCTCCACGAAGCGCAATAACTTTAGAGCCGGGATTCTTGCCTAGGATGTCGATATAGCCTCCTGTCTCGGTAATTGTTTGTAAATTATAACCTATTTCTTTGAGCTTTTCAGCGATGAATTTAGTGGTTGCAAATTCTTCAAAGCTTAACTCTGGATTGCGATGCAGGTGTCTTCTGTTAGCAACCATCGCATCAAAATGCTGGTTAGCAATTTGTTTTATCCTTAGTATAAGGTTCATATGGGCAAATGTAAGGAGAATTACTTGTTTCTATGTTCAATCAGCAATTCCCTTATCTTATTGATCTACAATTATGAAATAGCATGTTCATGCACAGATAATTTCGTTTCTTTGTGACTTGTAATGATATCACCTGCCATTATTGATAAAATATTTGACATAGCACCTATAGAAGAGGTGGTAGGTGAATATGTTACACTTAAAAGATCGGGTGCTAATTATAAAGGACTTTGTCCTTTTCATGACGATAAGTCGCCCAGTATGAGCGTCTCTCCGAGTAAGGGTATTTTTAAATGCTTTAGCTGTCAACAAGGAGGTAATGTGTTTCAGTTTATCATGGAACACGAAGGCCTTTCGTATCCTTTAGCTATCAAATTTCTAGCAGACAAGTATAATATTCTGATAGAAGAGAGTCAACTTGACGTGAGTGAAATGAAGGAAGACGCTATCGCAAAAGAGGGTGTTTTTGCTTGTTTAGAATTTGCTAAAAACCATTTTTACGAACGCTTAAACGAAAGCCAAGATGGTAAGGTTATTTACAAGCCCTATCTTTCAGAAAGGGGAATTAATCAGCAGTCAATAGATAAGTTTTACATCGGACTTTCGGGTACAGAAAAAACACATTTACTGCAAGAGGGCCTAAAGAATGGTTACACGGCGCTGCAGTTATTTGATGCGGGCTTGGTCAAAAAAATAAATGAAGATCAAGGGGTGCTGGAAAGTAATTTAAGAGATACGTTTATTGAGCGCATTGTTTTTCCTATTTACAATGTGAGTGGGAAAGTGCTGGGTTTTGGCGGAAGAATAATAAAAACAGACACCAAGGCTCCCAAATATTTAAACAGTCCAGAAACCTTAGTTTACGAAAAACGAAAAGAACTTTACGGGCTTAGCATTAGTAAAAATGAGATTAGGAAAGCCGATCAAGTTTTCTTAGTGGAGGGCTACATGGATGTGGTTAGCCTAAACCAAAGCGGGGTAGAGAATGTGGTGGCGGCAAGTGGTACTGCGTTTACAGAAGAACAAGCGCGGCTACTCAAACGATTTACCCATAATATTACCATGCTGTTTGATGGAGATGTAGCAGGAGTGAATGCCAGTTTGAAACACATCAAAACGCTATTAGAAGCAGATTTGAATGTCAAAGTAGCTCTTTTTCCTGCAGATGAAGACCCGGATAGCTTTATACAAAAAAGAGGTACATCAGAGTTTCAAAATTACGTAGCTAATCGTTCACAAAACTTCATAGAACTTATTACAGAACTCAAGCTAGGTGAGCATAAGCACGATCCTATAAAAAAAGCCGATACAGCAAGAATAATTGCGGAGAATATAGCGGCCATTCCAGATCCGCTCAAGAGAGCGGCCTTTATCAATGAGACCGCTTCAATGCTTGAGATACCGGAGCGAATTCTTATAGATGAGGTTAATCGGTTTAAGCTAGATAACCGTAAAGTAAAAGATCGCGAAACCAGAAGGGAAAATGCGGCTGGTAATCTTGTGCCACCAGATATTGGATACGCTGCTAGTTTTAATGAATTTGACGCTCCTCCAGCGTTGCAAAAAGATAGCACTAACTACCAAGAATTACAGTTATTAAAGACCTTAATGCTGCATGCAGATAAAGAGTTTGAAGAGGGCGTTAGCGTTGCACAATATATTTTTAAGGAGCTTGATGAGGATGAAATTTGGCCGATAACACAGGAGTACGCTGACATGTTTCTAGATGCTAAAAATCAATTGGAAGAACACAAAGTATTGAACGAACTTTTTTTTATTCGCAATCATAAGAGTAGTAAGTTAGCTGCAGATGTGCTCTCAACCAAACATCAGTTAAGTAAAGGTTGGGAAGAAAATTACGAAAAGTTCATAAAAACAGATGAGGATAATTACAAGCAATTAGTGGTAGATAATTTAAATTATGTAAAGCTGAAGCATATTGATATCCTCATGCTGGAAAATCAAGAGGGACTCAAAACGGCGGAATCTGAAGAAGATATTGCTATCTATCAAAATGTGCATGCTAATTTACAAGAGGTAAGAAAAAAAATAACAGATCAATTAGGTACAGTAATATTAAAATAAGATGGTAAACGAATGGATGTTTCACTTTGTTAGGAATAGCTTAAGGCTTCCTACGGGAGTAATAATTAGAAAAATACATTTTGACGGTATTGAAAATTTCACTAAAGATGTTCCTGTTCTGTTAGCATGTAATCATCCGAATTCATTTTTTGACGGAGTTATTTTTGAGCATATCTCTGGGAGAAGGGTTTATACATTAGCGCGTGGTGATGCTTTTTTAAAACCAAAACCAAATTATATGTTGCGCAGTATGCGTATACTTCCCATTTTTAGAGCGCGCGATGCAGATGCTAAAACGGCAAGGTCTGGGAATGCACGTACCATGGACGAACTGTATGAGCGATTTAAGCTTAAGCATGGAATTCTTATTTTTACGGAAGGTTCGGCTTATCCAGAGAAAGCAATACGACCTCTTAAAAATGGAACAGCAGGTATTGCCATCGAAATGGCTAAACGAAGTAATTTTACGATGGATCTACACGTAGTCCCCACGGCACTTAATTATACTAGTTTTTGGCCGCACATTCAAAAGACGGTACATGTCACGTACGAAAAGCCTATTCCTATCATGGACTATGTGGAGATGATTAAGAATGACGAGAAGGGATTTACCCAGATGCTGAACAGTAAAATTCAAGCTAATTTTGACAGAAATGTAGTTATTACAAAAGGTGATTTTACAGCTGAAAAAGAATTTTTACACGAGGTTATCGTGAATGAAAATTATGAAACTGCAGCGTTTAAAATCAATGATCGTTGGAAGCTTTCGGTTTATAAAATAAATCAAATGAATGCCGATTTTGCCGAGAAGGTAAATGCGTATATGGCAGATTTAAAAAAACATAAAGTGCTTGATTCTAACGTAGGAAACAGAGGATTTGATTACCTTTCTGCATTACTTGCCATTGTAACCATGGGTTGGAGTCTGCCGATTTATTTCATTTGGTTATTACTCTTCAAATTGAATGATCGTTTTGTACATAGAAAGTTTAAAAACATTGTGTTCCGAGATGCCGTGAAAGCATTAGTTGGAATGCTTCAAGGCATTGGTTTAGTTATCGGTGTAGCGGTTACAGCTGCGGTTCTTACGCCATCTTACTGGTGGCTGCTGTTTACCATCAGCGGTATTTATGGTGCTATTTGTTGGTTTAGAACAATAGACGCATTTCCTCACTTATGGAGCGAACTCCAATGGCTGGGACTATCTGATAACGTAAAAAAAGAAATTACAAAAAAGCGAGAAGGTATTATTGATGCACTAAGCAACTCGCTTTGATTCTTTAATGGGTTACGATAACCTTCTTCACTATTCTCTTTTGGTTACTCTGTATTTCTACGAAGTATGTTCCTGCAGATAGTTCACGTACATCTATTTGATTGTTAGCACTTTTAGCAACCAAATCGCCTTTTAGATTATAAAGGTTACCGCTGCTATTGTTGGCCCCAACGAGTTTAATGTAATCACTAGAAGGATTAGGATATACGCTAAATTCTTGTGTCGTTATTGTTTGTGTTTTAGCTACTAAATTATTTTTTAAATCAGCAGTCCAAATACCTCTTCCGTGCGTAAAAATAAACAACTTACGGTCACTGTGTCTAAGTCTAATTTGATCAATAGGCACATTAGGGATACGCATTTCTTTGTTCCAGCTCAATCCACCATTGAGGGTAGAATACAAACCGTAATCAGTTGCAATGATAATGTGGGCGCTCATTTCAGGGTCTACTTCTATCCAGTTAACGGGTAAGCTACCTGGCAAATTACTACTTATGTCCTCCCAAACAGGTTCTGAAGTGTTGGCACCTTTTATACGCCATAACCTACTTTTAGGGTTTACGTTGGTAAGGCCGCAATAAATGACACTCGCGTCATTCGGATCTACTTCTATACAACCGATAGTACTTCCTAAAAATAATGGATACTTAGTGGTCCACATGCTTATTTCAGAAGCTTCTGGAGCTGTTGCAGCTTTATCTACTCTATAAAGCCTAGACGCGGTACCTCCAATGTAAGCGGTTGGATTAATTTCATTACTCAGGCCTATGGCGTAGCTGTCACCTACCAGGTCGGTAGTAAGCTTTATCCAACTTGCACCTGCATCTACAGAACGAAATATTTCTCTGCGTGTGGG
>JAFMCI010000031.1 GCA_017857855.1 Bacteroidia bacterium
TATTTAATTGATTCAAGTAGTAATAAAAATTATGTCCCTACCTACGATAAAGCGTTAGGAGGCATCGGTCAACGAGGACAAATAATTTCTCAAGGAGGCATGAACGAATTCAATGTAGCGTATGCTGCAAATTATGAGCATAAATTATATTTAGGTGTGGCAATAAATTTAAGCAACGTGAATTATTCTGAAAAGAACACTTTTTCTGAAACCGATAATCCACTTACTGGAAATAATTGGAATAGTTTTGAGTTTTCGAGAAATCTTCAAACTTCAGGTTATGGTGTGGGCGGAAGACTTGGTATTATTTTTAGACCAAATGCTAATTTACGTTTTGGAGGTACTTTACATACTCCAACCAAACTCATGTTGACGGATAATTATAGCGACGCGCTAAGCGTCCAATACGATGAAGGAGGTTCGGAAGAGTTAAAAACCATGGAAAAGAAATTTAGCTACAGTGTTGTAACTCCTACAAAATATGGTTTGCAAGGAGCTTACCTTTTTGGTAAAAAGGGTTTTATTTCCGCAGAGATAGAATCAATAGACTACAGCCTGATGAATCTTTCTTCTGATGCTACATTATTTGAAGATGTGAATGATAATATCGCTACCAAATATTCCAATACCACCAATCTCAAAATAGGTGCAGAATATGTACTCAATAGTTTTAGGCTTAGAACCGGCTTTGCAACAATGGGTAATCCTCTCGCTAGCGGAAGTGAGTATAGTCGACGAATAATAAGTGGCGGTTTTGGAATACAAGAGAAACAATGGGCCTTAGACGTTGGAATGTCTAAGGACATAGTTAGTGACGTCTATGTCCCTTATACCATTCCTGGAATTACACCTCAGGGTGTTTCAAACTCATTACTGGGCACTCGTTTGATGGTAACAGTAACCAATAAATTCTAGTATGTTTGTGCAATGGATGAACAAGAGCCCATTGATGTAAACTTATTAAAGCGCATGATGTTAGGAGACTTTTCGGCATCATCATCCGAAGGGATGTCATCTTCCAAAGAAACGCATAAATCCAATTCGCAACAGCGCAAGGTAGAGTTGGATTTACACTTTGAAAAACTCTATCCCACTAGAAATAACATCCCACCAGGAGAAAAATTAAAACTTCAATTGGAGGAATTTTCTCAATTTTTAAAGGATCTTAAAAAGAATAATACGCGTATTGCGTATGTTATCGTAGGTAAGGGTGAAGGGGTACTTAGAGCGGAGGTGAAAAAAGCTTTACTACAAAATAAAATTTATCATTCGGAAGTTGCCGAAGCGCCTTATTTTGGGAATGCTATAAAAATTAGTAGCTAATAAAGGAGGAATATCAGAACTGCAAGTGGTGTAATGGATAGTATGAAAAAGAATTAGGTCTAATCTAAATCTTCATAGTTGGTGAATTTTCCATCGTGCCAGATGTCTTCTATCTCGTAAAAATCACGGATCTCTTTCTGAAAAACGTGTACTACAATATTCACGTAGTCTAGCAATACCCATTTGTTTTGTCCTTGACCCTCACGGCTGTGAGGCTTTTCTTTTAGTGCTTCTCTGGCTTCGTCCTCAACGTTATCTGCGATTGCTTTGACCTGGCGGTCACTATCTCCGTGGCAAATTATAAAATAGTCTGCTGCTGCTTCATTAATTTTTCTAAGATCAATTTTTACAATGTTCTTAGCTTTTTTGTCTTGCATGCCCTTTATGATTACTTCTACAAGTACATCGTCTGCCTTCACGGTTTTTGCCATTTATTGAGATAACTTTGCTGCAAAATTAGGCGAATATGTGCAATACAGCACTACCTATAATAAAGAGTAAACAGTAGCTTATTATCTTGCAGCAGTATAACATTCATTTTGTACACGAAGTAGATTCCACCAATAGGTATCTCAAAGATTTATTGAGAACACAAAACTTGGTATCTCCATTTGCCGTATTCGCAGGTAAACAAACAGCCGGGAGAGGACAACGTGAAAAAACATGGGAAAGCGAGCCCTTTGCCAATATGCTATGCAGCTTTTTAGTTAAAAACGTAGGTACGGTCTCTGACCTCTCTAAATTGAATAATGCTGCAGTTCTAGCGGTTGTTCAAGCATTGCAAGGTTTAGGCATCAAGAATATTCAGGTAAAATGGCCAAATGATGTGTACATAAATGACCTGAAAATTGCTGGGATATTGATCGAAAATACGTTTTCAAACGGTGTTATAATTAATGCTATTGTTGGCATTGGGCTTAATGTTAATCAGCTTAATTTTAACGGAATAGAAGCGACATCCATAAGACGAGAGTTGCATAATAAGACAGAAGTTACGGATATAATGCATAGCGTATATGACGCTTTTTATCATTTTCTAATTCAATCCAGTAGCATCTTGCTGATGGGAGTTAACGAAGTGCTCTACAAAAAAAATGAAAATGTAACATTTGCGACCAAAGACCGTTCAGAGGTCTATACGGTGCGTGCTATTATGGCGAACGGAAATTTAAAAGTAAGTCAAAACGGTAACTCTCTGGAAATAGAGCATCACATCACAAAATGGATAAAATGAATCTTTGTATAGACATAGGTAATACGAGTACCAAAGCGGCTCTATACCAGCATGGCCAAGAAATAAGGTATTTAAAACCTTTTGCGCTTGACACCTATAAAGAACTTGAAAACGAGTTTAATCTGCTGCACGTGTTAGTTTGCAAAACCGGTGAGAATGTGGCATTAGAAGCATATATCACAGAAACAAAAGGCGAATCAGCATTCTTGAACCCGGAAACAAAGCTGCCAATATCGCTCAATTACAAGACGCCACATACGTTAGGTCGAGATAGAATTGCAACTGCGGTGGCTGCTCATTACTTGGATAAAGAGGCCACTTGGTTGGTCATAGATTTAGGTACATGTCTTACACTAGATTTAGTTTATAAAGGATGTTTTGAGGGAGGACTGATATCTCCAGGCGTGAATATGAGACTTAAAGCAATGAATCAATTTACTGCCGGTTTACCATTAGTGGAATATGATTACAATGTAACCTTCCCAGGAAAGAATACATCAGAATCTCTGCAAGTGGGAGTATGCAGAGGAATCGAATATGAAATAAATGGGCACATTGGTCAACTCAATGCACGTTATGAGCACTTAAGAGTAGTTGATTGCAGTAGTATTCAGTTACATTTTGTTAAAGAGGTTAAAAATAAGATATTCGCACGCCCAAAATTAGTTTTAGAGGGGTTAAATCACATCATTGAATACAATGCTAAAAAATAAAAGTTATTGGACTATCCTATTGGTATTAGTGTCAGTAAGTAGTTTCGGGCAGTTAGGTACTTCGTCTCCATACAGTTTTGCTGGGCTAGGAGAATTAAAACAAAACGGTTTTACGCAGCATGCAGCAACAGGAGGCGCTTCTATAGCACAACAGAGTGAAAACTCGTTTACCCCGAATAACCCGGCTAGTTTGGCAAGCTTAAAGTATACTGTTTTTGATATTGGTGCCTACATGAGTATGGGTAGGTTGTCTACAGAAAGCGAAAGTGCAAATACCCGCACAGGAAATCTTAGTCACTTTGCGATGGCGTTCCCTTTTGAAACCAAAAGAAAAATGGCGATGAGTTTTGGTTTAAATCAATATAGTGATGTCGGGTACGAGATAGAAAATAGATTTAATAATGACACACCTTCGTACTATAATATACTGAGAGGTAATGGAGGTATACATAGATTATTTTTAGGCTATGGCGTTCAGCCTATTAAAGGGTTGAATATTGGAGCAAGTGTTAATTATAATTTTGGTAGTATACAGTCGGCTTATGCTAAAATATATCCCAATACAGATGCTCGTTTCAGCTTCATTGATGAAACATTCTTTGCTTACGAAGGGTTTGATTTAGATTTGGGTGCTCAATATACTGTATATGATTCTATACGATTGGCTCGCAAGAAAAGTGTAACCTTGAAGCATACATTAGCAGGTGCATTTAATACAAGATCAAATCTGAACGGAGAAGGATACAGGTATTCTGAAACCTTTTACGGAGGGGATTTTGATGCCGGAGACCCGAGTACTATAGACACTATATACTATGCTGACAATCTTAAGAATGTTAATCAGAAACCTTTAAGTTTCAGTTTAGGGTATACGGTGAGTCATGGGAATAAGTGGTCTCTGTCTGCGGAAATGGAGAGAAGCATGTGGTCAACGATTGCACCTAGAGATTCTATTTCATACCGAAATAATGAGCGATACTCTTTGGGTTTTAGCATTGTGCCAAGACCGAAATATGAAGAAAAAGGAGATTTCTTTGGGAAAGTGAGATACAGTGCAGGATTACGTTATGAAAACTTATATTATGTCTTTAACAATACGCCATCGACTGAGCTTGGCATAAGTTTTGGACTAGGGTTACCGATTGTTAAGTCTGTTAGAATAGTAGAAGAAAAAGTAGCTATCGTAAGTACTATTAATATTACATTAGAATATATAAAAAGAGGCTCTACAGGGTTAATACAAGAAGATTATTTTAAAATAGGATTAGGATTAAATTTAAATGACAAATGGTTTACAAAAAGGAAATATTATTAAGAATAGGTGAAATGAAGAAGTATTTATTGATTATACTGATGGCTTTTGTGGGGTTCACCGCAATGGCTCAAGATGAAGATGATAATGGCGGAGAAAATACTGTTGCTCCGGCGTGTGTAAATAAATGGGGTAATGATAGTGTTGAAACTGCAAAACAATTATCTTTATTCAATCAGTATTACCAAGAGAAAAAATATGTGGAAGCATTTCCATACTGGGAGTATCTTTTTATAAATGCACCGTGTATTCAAAAACGTATTATGTATGCGGGCCCGTTTATTATAAAAAAAGTATTAAGGGAAGATGCATATAAAGCTCGTTTTGAAGGCTTAGTGGATACATTACTCATGAGTGAGGATATGCGAATTGAGTTTTTTGGTCAGGAAGGTTATGTTCTTGCTAAAAAAGCAGATGATATGGCTAAACTGGCACCCAAGAGAAGAGCTGAAGCTTTAGCGATTTTTTCTAAATCTATACAATTAGAAGGAGATAATACTAAGGATGATGTGCCCGCGGATTATATTTATGCGGGTGTTAAGGAATACGTAAAAGAGAAACTTACCCTTGATCAGTTATTCCTTATCCTAGATGAGATAACGCCTGTGATAGACAATAACATAGCAAAATATACTGCACCGGGTGTAAGCGCCAAAGATTCAGCGCTTGGAGTAAAATGGTTATCGACCCAAGAAGCGGTAATTGGAATGATGAAACCCTATTTAAGTTGTGATAAACTTACAGAGTTAAAGCAGCCTGCTTTTGCGGCTAACAAAACCAATGTGGATTGGTTGAAAAGCACTGTTAAATTATTAGATCGTGGTGGATGCGAAAGTTCAGATTTTTACTTGCAATGCTCTGAAGTATTATTTGGTTTGGAGCCTAGTAGTGCAGCGGCTCTTTCTTTAGCTAAATCATTTGGTAAGCAAGGAGATGATCGTAAAGCTACCAGTTATTATAACAAGGCAGCTGATCTAGCTTCAAGTGATGAAGAACGTTATGATATCTATATTAAACTCGCCAAGATAGCAAAAAATAACGGCCAATATTCTTCTGTAAGGGATTATGCTAGAAAAGCACTAGGTGTAAATCCAAACAGCGGAGAGGCGTATATACTTATTGGAGATGCCTATTCTGCAAGTGCCGCAAGTTGTGGTACGGGTGACCTTGGAAGAGGCGGAGTGTACTTAGTAGCTGCTGATAAATATATGAAAGCAAGAAGTGTAGACGGTTCTGTAGCTTCGGAGGCTAATTCAAAGATTGCAAATATTTCAGGGTCTTTTCCTGATAAGCAAACTGCTTTCTTTAAGGGTGTCATCGTTGGTTCTTCTTACACAGTTGGATGTTGGATTGGTGAGAGTACAACGGTTAGATTTAATGGGGAGTAATTCCTAGTGAACGTTACTAGAAAAAATATAAGAAAAGCGGCAGTACTTATTACTGCCGCTTTTTTGGTTTCTTGCGACAAGAGCGGCCAAACTGTACAGGAATTATCGAAGCTCAACAAGCAACGAGACAGCCTCACGGTAGAAGTCGCTAATGATGTTAAAATAATATACACTGATGATGCCATCTTAAGAGCCAAAATAGCAGCTCCTGTGATGAAAAGATTCCCGGATAAAAATAATCCGCGCATGGAAATGCCTAAAGGGGTAAAAGCAAATTTCTTTGACGAGTTTGGTGAAATACAAAGTTCCCTAAGCGCCAGATATGCTATGCACTATGAGCGTGAAGACAGAATAGAAATACGTGATAGCGTGGTGGTAATCAATAAAAACGACGAGGAAATAAAAACAGACGAACTAATTTGGGACAAGAAAAAACGCACAGTAACTTCGGATAAGCCTGTTAGGGTGCGCATACGTAACGAAAAAATAATAAAAGCAGAAGGCTTTGAAAGTGACGAAACTTTTATGAATTACAAACTTAAGAAGGTTACCGGGATAGTATATTTGGATGAAGAAATAGAACCACAGCAACCTCAGCTGATAGAATAGTAAAGTGTTATTAGTTAATTGTTATTAGTTATTTTAGAGAGAAACAAGTCATACATCCTAAATCAAATCCCTTAAACCAACAAAAAAAATGAAACTACCAAGAATATTACAACTCATCTGGATGCTAATCGCTGCAGTTTCTGTAGTACAAGCGTATCTTGTTTTAACATCTTCAGAGCAGGATAAAACATCAGCTTATCTATTTATGGGTGTAACACTTTTTGCTGCGATGAGATACTTTATGCTTCGCAGGCAACAGTTTAATCAGAAAAAAAAGAATGGTGATTTTGATTAGGGCTTATTGTTTAAGAAAAGTGAATTCTAACACTTCTCAAAAAACTACCATCTCCTTTCATTGTTATCTAGTAAAATCCTACCTTTGACTGTAAGTTATATCATGAGAACATATTGGTGGAAAATTCTCGCAGTCCTCTTTGTTACCTACGGAATTATAGGCGGTTTTTTGATGCCTGCGCCTGACAATATTGGCATACTAGGAAAAACCATTCGTAACCTCAACTTCCATGTGCCAATGTGGTTTACCATGATTATTTTACTATTTGTTTCCGTGATTTATAGCCTTATGTATCTGTCTTCGGGCGATTTGAAAAAAGATAATATGTCTAGTAGTATGGTAAAAGTGGCTATGCTTTTTGGACTTATGGGTTTGGCCACTGGGTCATTTTGGGCGCGATTTACCTGGGGTACATGGTGGATAGAAGATGCCAAACTAAACGGTGCAGCAATTGCCATGCTTATCTACACGGCTTATTACATACTCAGAAACAGCATTGAAGACGAAATTAAGAGAGCTAAGTTTTCTTCTGTGTATAATCTCTTTGCTTTTCCCATATATATAGTGCTCATCATCGTGTACCCGCGTATGGCAGAGACAAGCTTGCATCCTGCCAGTGGCGATACGGTTGGTTTTAGCACGTTGGATTTGGATAATAACCTGCGTAAGGTATTCTATCTTTCAGGATTAGGATGGATACTTATGGGTGTATGGCTTTCTACTTTGAAATATAGATTAACAGAACTAAAAAGAAAAAATGAGGAAATATAGTATTTTATTACTGGCCCTAAGTCTTTCTGCAGTAGCACAGTCTCCTGTGGATGAGGTAATGTACAGTAGTGGCAAAATATACGTAGTAGTGGCTGTTTTGGTAATTATATTTACCCTATTGGCTGCGTACCTAGTTCGTTTAGATAAAAAAATAACAGCCTTAGAGAAGAAAAATGAAGCCTAAAGTTATTGTATTATTGGTGCTTCTTTCAGTTGCAATAGGGTATATCATGAGTACCTATATGGGGGCCGAAGAAAGTGCAACCTTTAGTCAGGCAGAAGCCAATCCGGGCGATACCTATCATATTACCGGTTTTTTGGTGAAAGACAAGCCCTTTGAATACGACCCTATTAAAGATCCGAATTATTTTGTCTTTTATCTTAAAGATAAATCAGGAGATGTGCGCAAAGTCGTTTCATTTGAGCCAAAACAACAAGATTTTGAGCGAGCCGAAAGCGTGAGTATGTACGGCGTTGCAGCAGATGATTTTTTTCAGGCAACTAAAGTAATCCCTAAGTGTCCATCTAAATACAAGGATGAACAAATTAACAAACAAGTACAGGCAGCCAAAAGAGCTAGCCTATAATCATGGAAAATATAACGTTTATTGGTGAGCACCTACTTATAGGCAACCTAGGTAAATTATTGGTAGTGCTGGCTCTTGTGACAGCATTACTCAGTGTGCTATTTTATGTTAGATCTGGAGAGGGAAAAACAAAAGAAAGGACACTGGCGAGAAGCATGTTTTTTATACATGCGGCATCCGTAGTAGGGGTGTTTATCACCTTGTTTTTCATAATACAGAAACATTACTTTGAGTATGCCTATGCATATGAGCATAGTAGCATGGCGCTGCCTTTGCGGTATATGGTATCTTGTTTTTGGGAAGGACAAGAAGGTAGTTTTTTGCTTTGGATAGTATGGAACGCATTGTTGGGTTTAGTGCTAATAGCTACGGCTAAACGATGGGAGCGAGGTGTTGTAGCAATCATGGCCTTATCTCAAGTGGTACTTACCTCAATGATATTGGGTGTTAACTTTTTTGATGTTTACACGCTAGGCAGTAGCCCTTTTGAGCTATTGCGTGAGAAGATGCAAGCGCCGATATTTTCTTCGGCGGATTATATCAAAAATGTAGTGGATGGTACAGGACTTAATCCGTTGCTACAAAACTATTGGATGGTTATTCACCCACCTACGTTATTTTTAGGTTTTGCGTTGACCATTGTTCCCTTTGCTTTTGCGGTTACCTCCCTTTTTGAGAAAGAATACCGAGCTTGGATAAAACCGGCTTTACCTTGGGCATTAGTTGCGGGTATGGTTTTAGGTGCCGGGATTGTTATGGGTGGCTTCTGGGCGTATGAGTCTCTTAGTTTTGGTGGTTATTGGGCGTGGGATCCGGTAGAGAATGCATCCTTGGTTCCGTGGCTATTATTGATAAGCGGTATCCATTTAATGCTTATCAAAAAAGTTACCAATAGCTCGACCATTGCCGCTTATACCTTGGTGATAGCTACGTATATTATGGTGCTTTATGCTACGTTCTTAACGCGAAGTGGTGTTTTAGGTACCACCTCAGTGCACTCCTTTACAGACCTTGGTTTGGCAGGACAACTAATGCAATTTGTAGTATTATTCATTTGGTTGCCCATCGTAGCTGTCACGGAGGGAGCCCGCAAACGTTGGTATATCATTATTCCAGTAAGTGTATTGGTGCTGCTACTGCCTTTTTATTCTAAGTTAAGTTTTTACCCATTACTGGCTTTAAGTATAGCAGGCATTGTGTGGTTTGTGCTAAACCTTAACAAGCAAATAGAAAATAGACCAAGTGAAGATAATGTAACGGGACGTGAGTTTTGGATGTTTATAGGCTCACTTATGCTGGTATTGAGTGCGGTACAAATTCTAGTAGGTACATCATTACCTGTGTTTAATAAAGTATTTGGGTCGGACTTTGTCCCGCCTAAAGATGCCATTGGTTTTTATAATCGATACCAAATGCCCATTGCTATAGTAATTGCGATGCTTATGGCTGTAGGGCAATTTTTTAGGTATAAAAATACTCCCGATAAATTAAAGCTCGCCAAGGAAATATTAATTACCTTGTTTGTAGCTGTCGCTCTTACCTTGGGCGGGGTGTTCTTATTTGGGATTTCAAATCCTATGTACGTTATTTTCATGCTTGCAGGGATTTATGCTTTTGTAGCAAACCTAGCATACCTCATTATATATGTTCGGCATGCTAAGCTAAGTGGGTCGTCTATAGCCCATATTGGTTTTGGATTAATGCTATTGGGTGTTTTGGTTTCAAGTGCTAAGAAACAAGTGATAACAGCTGATTTTAGCGGACAAATGGGCGGTTTTGATGAAAGTGCACGTAAAGAAAACATGCTGCTTAGAAAAGGTGAACCTACTCGCTTAGGAGATTTTATGGTGACCTATCAAGGCGATAGCGTAAGTGGAGAGGATGTTTATTTTAGCATTCATTATAAATCTATAGAAGGAGATGAAGAGTTTACGCTGAAACCTAACTCTCAGCTAAGTGAGGAAATGGGTTTATTATCTAATCCAGATACACGTCATTATTTGACGTATGATGTGTACACACATATAACCTCTGTTCCCAAAGAGAACAGTGATAGTATTACGTGGAGAAATGTAAAAGAATTTGAGGTAAAGAAAGGAGACAGTATCATTACTGCAAATGGCGTTGTTTATTTTACAGGTATAGACCAAGGAAATGGAGAAAGCATAGGTTTGAAAAATACTACGCTTGTTAAAGCTTTATTGAAAGTAAGAAACGGAAATAACACAGTAGAGTCAGAGCCGCTTTTTGGGATTAATGAGCAAACATTTTTTAGCATTAGAACCGAACTTGCTGAAGTAGGTTTGCGTTTTGGGTTTGAGGTAAGACCCACAGAGGGGGGCGAGCCAAAAGCTATTTTGGAGATTGCCGAAACTACACCTCAGCCAAAATTTATTGTCATGAAAGGTATTGTGTTCCCGTATATAAATCTACTCTGGTTAGGGACGGTGCTTATGGTACTAGGTTTTGGTATAGCTGCATGGAATCGTTTAGAACTTAAGAAAAATATGGCGTGAAGTGTAAAATCACGTTCATAGGAAGTGGGAATATAGCTACAAATTTGGCCTATGCTTTTGATAAGGCGGGTCATACTATACATCAAGTTGTCAGTACGCATGAAAGTCATGCAAAGGAGTTGGCGAGTAAATTTGGTGCTTATTACGGGGATTCTTCTAGTGAGTTGTACAAAGACGCTGATTTTATTGTTATAGCGGTGAGTGATGAAGCATATCCTCAAGCGCTCACCCTTGTAAATGCGAAATGTAGGGCCATTGTTTGTCATACATCGGGTTCTGTAAGCATGAATGTATTGAGTTCATATCCCGGTGATTTTGGAGTTATTTACCCTTTACAGTCCTTGCGTAAAGAAGAAGTAAAAAACGTAATGCAAGTACCTTTTTTTATTGAAGGGAATAATGCAAATACGTTAAATAAAATCAAGGAATTGGCTGATTCTATCTCCAATAAAGTAAGTGAAGTCACAAGTGAACAACGTGAAAAATACCACTTGGCGGCGGTATTTGCCAATAATTTCACTAATCTTATGTACAGTATAGCAGCGGATTATTTGGAGAAAGAGGGATTGAATTTCGATAATTTGCTTCCGATTATTGCAGAAACAGCAACTAGACTGAAAGATGACAAACCGCAAGCGTGGCAGACAGGGCCGGCTAAAAGAGGAGATAAGGTCGTGATTGATAAGCATATAGGCATGTTAGATGATCCAGCGCTCAAAATTATTTATAAACAATTATCAGAATACATCACCTCAACCTAACGCATAATTTGTAATTAATGTATCTTAGGCATCTATTAAGGAAAATAATATTATGGATGGGCAAGAATTAGTACCACAACGCGTAAATCAGAATTTGTACAATGTTTTTTCAATATGTCAAGATTTTAGACAACGATTGGTTCAGTATCAACGTCTTTCTGAAAAAGCTGGAGAACCTAGTCTTCCAGAGATTAACAAATAGCATAAAGTTTTAATAAAATGATGAGATATTTAGTTGTCTTAATTGTAAGTGCTGCGTTTGCAGTATGTTCTCACGCCCAAGTAGTGGAGATAAATCCGAGTGTGCAATGGACCTATGTAAGGTCGCAGAAACTAGATTTGCAATCCGATAATGTGTATCAATATGAATTCCCGGCAGAGCGAGGTCACGATTATATCTTCAGTTTACTAACAGAGAATGCAGGTCTTTCTACATGGGTTAAAATTTATGATATACAAATGAAGCCCATTGCGAAAATTGAGAAGACTAACGCTCCTCAGAGTACAGCACTTGAGTTTAATGTGCCGGCGACAGGGACCTACATCGTAGCACTAGGTTACATAAATAATACGAACTCAGCGGATAAGAATAATGTGAATTTTGATTTTACGCTTATCAAAAGGCCCAAAGTGGCAAAGTGAATATGGACTTTTAAAATAAAATTCCGTAAAAAAGGGCCAGTTTAATTTAAAAACCAGCCCTTTTTTTGTATGTTAAAACTGTCTTAAAGCCACTGGTCAAACGTGTCGCCACGTAGGCCAAGTCTTAATGTTTCTAGTGGAATTACTTCGTTAGGCGCAATGTTTCCTAAATTAACATTATGACCGTATAGCTTCATAAACCACACTTGTTGCGTTTTAATAGGGGCTTCCCAAAGAATAGTATCCAATGGTATGTGTTGTAAAATTTCTTCTATAAGACCTGAACGAACTTCACCTGTGTTTCTAAAAATGCCTACAGTGCCACTTTCTCTGGCTTCTGCAATAACTTTCCAAGCTCCGGCTTCTATTTCTGCTTTCATCATGGCAATCCACTTATATGGAGGAATGATTTTTTCAGCATCTTTACTTCCTACTTCGCTAAGCACGGTAAAGTCTTTTGCTAATGATCTTATATATCCGCATTTTTCCTCTTCTGATATTTCAATGCTACCGTCGGATACTTCAGCGTGTGTCATTTTAAACTTATCTAAAAGACGCTTGTAATCGTCAAACTGACCACGAATCACATATGCTTCAAATAAAGTGCCTCCAAAGTAAATCGGAATATTTGCTTCTCTGTAGATGTCTATTTTACGTTGTAAAGTTGGGGTAACGGCACTGGTTCCAAAACCCAGTTTTAAAATGTCGGTTTTATCCGCTGAAACTTCTAAAAAGTCTTCAGCTTCTCTGCAACTCAAACCTTTATCCATAACCATTGTGAGGCCAGATTCTCTCGGTTTTGTGGTACGTTGCGGGATGTTAGTTAAATTAAATTCGGTATTAATCATTGGTTTATTTCGTGTACAAATCTATGATATTTGAAACGTTTTTTTCGTTTTCTAAGAAAGGAGCAAATTCAAATAGTAAAAGATATTCATCTGCTTTCATTTTAAGGGCCGCGTGCAAGAAATTATATCCTTTTTCGTAATGACCTCTTAAAAAATTATAGGAGGCTATGCGGTAATACATGCGGTGATCTTCGTCATGATCCTCTAAGTTTTCCAGCAATAGTTCAATGGCATCATCTATGTCATTAAATTCAAATTTTGCATGTGCAAAATCCAATAATATTTCTACGGTTTCCGAGTCTAATTCGTATGCTAAATTGTAATGATAATAGCACAAGGTATTATCTTCTAGGGTAAGATAAAGCTCTGCTAGTTCAATGTGGTACATGCTTTCGTATTGGTCAATATCTATTGCCTTATGCAAGCACCTCTTGGCATCTTTCCACATTTTTTTACGCTTATAAATCATGGCCATACCAAAGTAGGCATCCGATATATTTGGGTTTAGTTTTATTGCTTTTTCATAATAAAACTTTGCTCCTTTATCATCTTTTAAGTTTTCGTAGCACTCTGCAATGTTGCAAAGAACTTCAGCATCACTTTCGTCATTATCCAGAGAAAGAGTGAATGATTCTATGGCAGCGTTATAATCGTTACTTTCCATGAGGCTATTGCCTTTACCCAAGTGACCAAGAGTGTTGGTTTCGTCTATAGCAATACAAAATTCGTACGCATTTACGGATTCATTGTATTCCTCCATACGCTGATAGATTAAGCCTTTAAAGTACCATGCACTGTAGTTATATGGATCTTCGTTTATGACTTTTTCTAGGAATAGTATGGCTTCCGCATTTTGATTATAGTCTAAAAAAAGTTTAATAAACTCTTGAATGCTTAACTCATCGTAGATGTAATTTGTAGGTATTGCATTGATATACGAATTTGCTTTTTTATGGTTACCCATCGCAAAGTGAACTCGAGCAAGACGTAGTAGTATTTCTTCGTTTTGGGTCTCTTGATTAAGAGAAAACATGTAACATTCAATTGCACGTTTGTACTGAAGACTCATGCTATAACAGTCGCCAAGAAGTGTAGCTATTTCAATGTTTTGAGGCTCAATGGTTCGGTATTTTTCAAGTAGCTTGACGGCGCCATTGATGTTGCGCTGTGCAATATATACTTCCGCTTTTTTAATCTTGTAATAGGTTTCAAAGGGGTAAATGCTTTCTGCATAAGCAATAGCCTGAGTGGCTTTAATTATCTCTTCGAAGTCTAGGTAGTAATCTATGATTTGACCTAGCTCGTCAGTGTCATAGAAGAATGTGTCGCCACTGTTAAGCTGTCGCTCAAAGTTGCGAGCTCTCTCTTCCATCTCTTCATCCAAATAATCGCCGTATTCTGTCATTACCTTCTCCTGTTCATCCAAATTTAAGCATTTTTGCTCTATAAGAAAGGTGCAATGTTCGTTATAAGGGTTTGTTTTGCCAACATTATATCTTCAAAAACATGAATAAGTACGTTATAATTTGTCTTTTTTCCTTTTTTAGCTTCACATCTAAAGCACAATCATTAAAACAAGCCACTTGGCAACAGCAAGTTGACTATGTTATTGAGGTTAAACTAGACGATATAAATCATCTTTTAGCTGGAGATATAGTTATTACCTATACCAATAATAGTCCTCAAACGCTGAGTGAGGTATATATACACTTGTGGCCAAATGCGTATAAAAATAATTCTACAGCGTTTGCAAAGCAGATGCAGGAAAACGGAGATTTAGATTTTTATTATGCCAAAGAGTCGGATAGGGGATCCATAGATCAACTCGAATTTATGGCAAATGGAATGCCTTCGGTTATGAAGCCGACCAACAATATAGATGTGGTAAGCGTACAATTAACTAAGCCCATAAAAACAGGAGAAAAAGTTACTCTATCCACTCCATTTACGGTAAAAGTACCCAAAGTATTTTCAAGACTTGGACATGAAAATCAAGATTATTTCATCACCCAGTGGTATCCCAAACCAGCAGTTTATGACGTAAATGGCTGGAATGCTATGCCATACCTTAATCAAGGAGAATTTTATTCTGAGTTTGGAAGCTTTAAGGTAAGTATTACGGTGCCCGATAACTATGTGGTAGTGGCAACAGGTGAATGCGAAAACGAATTAGAGTTAGGTGAGAGCAAGATAGCTTCAGACACCTTTCCTGTTAGTTCTGTATCCACTAAGACACTTGTCTTTAAAGCAGATAAAGTACATGATTTTGCTTGGTTTGCGAGCAAACGATGGGGGTATGTTACCAAAAAGATAAGGGTTGGTGAAAATGATGTTTTGGCACGATTGGTTTCGCCAGAACCAGATAAAAAATATTTAAACGCCATCGAAACTGCAATTACTTATTATTCTGATAATGTAGGTGTATATCCGTATAGTCACGCAACGGTGGTGCATGGTGAATTGAAAGCCGGTGGCGGAATGGAATATCCCATGATTACGCTATGCGATTTTTTGAATGAGGAAGTGATTGTGCACGAGGTAGGACACAATTGGTTTTATGGCATTTTAGCCAATAATGAGCGAAGGTTTCCGTGGATGGATGAATCCATAAATAGTTACTATGAGGCAGAAGCTATGAAAAACGGAAAAGAAGATAAGGCAGACATTAATTCAGGTATAATGATGGCATTGGTAAAAGACAATTTGCTGCGCAACGAGCATCAAGCGATTGGAACTTCATCCGAATTATTGACTGCCGGGAACTATGGCATGAGTGTATATGGAATTGGAGCTAAGTCCATCGGGTATCTAAAAGCATATTTAGGCGATGAAGTATATTTAAGTTGTATGACATCTTATTACGAGAAATGGAAGTTTAAACATCCATTACCCGATGATATGAAAGCATCGTTTGAGCAAACAAGTGGTAAAGATTTGAACTGGTTTTTTAAGGACTTAATTAACATGGAAGGCAAGCTTGATTTTGCTATTAGCAATAATAAAGATGGATATTATGTGACCAATAAGTCCAGTATATCGGCCCCATTTCCAATTCAATCTAAGAGTACTATTGGGAAAAAAGAAGTTAAATGGTATATGCTCAAGTCTGGTGAGTCAATGCTAATATCAGATATGAATCAAAACAAGTTGCTTATTGATCCCAAAAGCGAAACAATAGATTTATTTAAAGGCAACAATTCAAGTAATGCCAAGTGGCAACTGAAAGCATTTACAGGCGCAGACAAACCTGAAACTAAGGAAATCTATGTTGTACCTGCTTTGGGATGGAATGCCTATGACAAGATGATGGTAGGAGTAGGGCTTCATAATTATGCCATTAGTGACAAAGCATTGCAATATTACGTTATGCCAATGTATTCATTTGAGCAGAAAGTGATTACGGGTTCGGCTGGGCTAACTTATATCAAGACATTAGAAAAGCCGTCACAATACATCGAATTTGGAGTGAATGCTAAGCGATTTAGCTTTTTGAACAGGAGAGAAAATTTAGTTCTTTCCAATGATGGGTATGCATTAGCAAATTACAGTTATCTCAAAGTTAAACCTTATTTGGTCTATCATTTTCCGAAGAAAAATTTGCGTAGTCAAATCACCAAAAACGTAATGCTGGCTGTAGATCAGGTTTTCTTTAAACCTCAATTTGATTTTATTTCTAACGAAGTTCTGCCAGGCCCATTTTTTTCTAAATCGCGTAGTAATTCTTTTATTACGTTAACCTATTCAGCTAAAAATACGCGTAAGATTAACGGTTCTTCATTTGTGGGTAATGCAGAATATGGTAGATTGACTGAGGACGTTGTAATTGGTAAAAAGGTGCAGTCAAATTCTGGGTTAGATTCATTTTATGCTAATCAAGGTACTAATGTAAATGGTTCTGACTTTGCTAAAATAAGTGGTGTTTACCGATATGGTTTAGATATTGGAATACAAGATAAGCCCCTAGAAATTCGAGTGTATGGTGCTGTAATGCTCAAGAAAAGTAACTCAGATCAGTACAATAACCAATTGGGAGGGTATGATAAAGCAGGGTATTACGATTACAAGTTTGATGATTATTTAATGCATAGAAATGCGACTTACGGCTTGTTTCAGAATCAAATAAACGGGAATGCGAATGCTTCCAAATTCGTTGGGCCCATTAGTTCCTCTAATAAGTGGCTTGTGAGCAGCACTATAACAGTTCCTCTGCCAGGTAAAATCCCTTTTAAACCCTATGTTGAGATTGTGCTTTTTGATGATATCGCAACAAAAAATTGGAATAGTTCAGGAACAAAGTTTATTTATAATGTGGGAGTTGAAGTTGAGATTGTAAAAGATAGATTCGAGGTATTTTTTAACTTAGCTCAAAGTTCTGATGTTACCAATTATCAAGATGGTACTAATGGGGGTTTGATACAATCCTCATCGTTATCTAAATTTACAGATCGCATCACATTTGTGTTTGACCTCAATAACCTTACACCAAGCAAGCTAAAGAAGCAACTGAAATTATTTTAAGGTAGGGAAGGGTATTTTTAATCTTTCTATAACGGTAGCATCTGGTATTTGCAGGAGTTCAGCAGTTACGTATAGGATGTCATTTGACTTGCAGATAGAGAGCATACCAAAATTTTTCACAGCAAATTGGCCTCCTACGCGATTGCCGTTAGGCTCATATCTATAGTAACCCCATGTATGCGTTAGACCGCTTGAAGTGATGTCATATAGCGGATATTTTCCATTTTGAGTCATGGATATTTCGGCAATATGCCTATCGCCACTAAGTATGATAGCTGGTTTGTCTTTTAAAAGTTTGAGTAATTTTCGGCGTTCGTGGGGCATGGTTCCCCATGATTCGTAACCTTGATCTATAGCCAATGCCTGCACACTACTCGCTAAAATAAAAAGATCTATGGTGCTGTCCTGTAACTGCTCTTCTAGCCATATCCATTGTTTTTGGCCTAAAAAGCTCCCAATATTATTAGTATCGTATCTTCTACCTTTTATGGAGCTGGACTGCAGCGCAGTTCTAAATGTACGCGTGTCTAGGAATATAGTTTTGATATTCATATCTGAGGTCTTTATCAGGGAAGAGTGATAGACCCCTTTGTGACTGGTTAATGCTGAATTATTTTCTAAATCCAAGAAGCGCAGCAGTTCATTTTTGCTCTCTTCTTTTTTAGGAAATTCTTGTCCTCCGTCGTTTAACCCATAATCGTGGTCATCCCATGTGCCGTCAATAGCAGTATTTGTTCTTAATTTTCGATAATTAGAATCTTCTTTGACGTGTGAATACATCTTACGTAATTCGCTCATATTCTCTGTGTCGGCATATACAATATCTCCTAGCCAATACCAATGTGTTGGGTTTTGAGCTAGGATGGGTTTCCAAAATTCTTGTGACTTTTTTTCGTCGTTACACGACCCAAAGGTTATTTTGAGGGTGTCTTGTGCGTAGCTATTAAAGAAGGTAATACAGCATACTAAACAGCAAACTAATTTTTTATACATGGTGATTTCAATATTAGTTATAAAAAAAGGAAGGCTTTTGGCCTTCCTTTTTAAATTTAGGTTTTAAGGTATTTAGTTAAAAGAGTATCTTACCCCTATTTGTGCTTGCCATCTTGAACTATTGATACCGCTATCGTCTATAGTATATGGTTTAGTATCTGCTTTTTGTTTGAAGTAGTATTCTGGAGTAGTTGTACCCGTTTGAAATCCTTTAAACTCATAAAGCGCATACTGGTCATTGCTCATGAAGTATCTTCTTCCCCACTCATTGTTTATCATGTTGGTTAAGTTAAATACATCAAAAGTTACTTGTAAATCATGTTTTTTACCTTTCGAAGTGATGTAGAAATCTTGATATACTCTAAAATCAATAATAGAAGTAAATGGAAGTCTAGAACCATTTCTACTTGCATAACCACCTCTATTATTATTTAAACCTTTATCGTTTTGGATAAATCCGTCTAATGCGGCCCATTGCTCAGCAGCTGTAACGGTAACACCGTTTGCAGTGTAATCTACTAAGTTGATATCGCTTGAAGAAGCAGGGATGTATATTAAGTCGTTATTATCACTGCTTTGGTTAGTCATGCGGCTACCGTTTGCAATGATGTATGAGAATCTTCTACCGCTTTGTCCATTATAGAAAAATGAAACTCCAGTTTTATGGTTTTTTGCGTAAGATTTTGCGTACCCAACAAAACCAGATATGCGGTGTCCCATGTCAAAATCTGAATAGCTAACGTCAAGTCTATCTCTACCGTTAACGTTCTCCATATATCTCCAGTTACTTGAATTTTGAGAAGAAGTACCGTCATTTATAGATTTAGACTCCCCAAAAGTATAGGCAAGACTTCCTGACAAACCTTCTTTAACCGCTCTTTGGACTTGAGCTGAAAGGTTATAAGAGTATCCTTTATTTGTGTTGTCTACTAGTATAATATAAGAGTAAGATTTGTCCAGTGCAGCACTTCTATTATATAATGCTCTATCGTCGGGACCGCCGGTTAAGTTGGTAGTGCTATTGGCCACGTTTAAGTTAGACGCCACGATGTTGTTTAATGTTTTGTTAAACAATGCCTCAAAGCTCACTTTGAATCCGTTGTTTAATGCTTTATCGTATCCAACACTTGTTTTCCATACCTGTGGGTATTTGAAGTTGTCTACAAATAGGTTCATTTCTCCGCTTGGAACAGCATCTGTAGCACCTAAATCAGTTGCGTTTGGTTGATTTTGCCAATCTCCATTGTAAGGAATCTTTTTATTAAATACGCCACCTACTGTGTAACCATTGTTAGTGTACATGCCTCCTGGCCATACGAAAGGAACTCTACTTGTAAAGATACCAGTACCACCTCTTATTATGTTTTTGTTGTCATCGTTTAAATCGTAGTTAAATCCGATTCTTGGCGAGATCATCATTTGAGCTTTTGGAGCTTGACCAGCTTTGGCGCCTGCTAGGTCTTTACCAGCCGCTTCTAAAGTAGCGATAGTAGTTTCATTAAATAATTGGTTATCGGTAGGTTGAGTAAGGAACATAGGTATGTCTAAACGAAGACCGCCACTTAATTTTAATTTAGTATTTACAGCGAATTCGTCTTGTGCGTAAAAGCCAAGTTGCATTGCGTTAAAACTTGCAGCAGCTTTCGAGCCGTCACCGGTTTTATTATCTACTAATGAGTAACCTCTGTCGTAGTCACTAGCAGAAAGATTATTCATAAAACCAGAAAGACTGTCGAAAGTATATACTCCGTAGTTTTGACGAACAAACAGATTGTACATGTTGTAAAACTCATTGTGTGTTCCAAAAGTTAATTGGTGTTTACCGCTATATATTTTAAAGTTGTCTGTAAGGGTAAGTACGTTTTGTTTTAACTGATTGGCTGTTGAGAACTGCTCACTTCCAGCGTTAATTGTTCCAGAACCGTCTCGGATAACGACGTAAGGCATATTCTCGCCCATTGGATCTCTATCGTCATTCACACGAGTATAGCCTAGGATTAGGTTGTTGGTTTTATTACTACTTAATTGTGAAGTTAATTCTACTGCACTTGAATTCGTAGTACTTGGGAAGAAGATACCGTTGTTGTAGAAGTTGATGGCATTTGCAGAAGAGCGATTCGCATCAATTTGTTCATTATAGGCATAACTGTGTCTTACCATTAACTTGTGTTTTTGACTCATATTATAGTCAAAACGAATAAAAACTTTGTTAGAATTAAGCTCATCTGGATTGTCTAAATATCCACCTGCATCATAGTTATAGTCGTTTTGTAATTTACTACGGAAAGCATCTATTTGTGAAGCTGAAGATGTACCTGTGTAATCTGCAAAGTTAAAAGGCTGAGGAGTAGTTTGACGTTGAGTTTCAATGCTGACAAAGTAAAATAACTTATCTTTCGTGATAGCGCCACCTACTCTAGCTCCAAAGGTGTTAGCAGAGAAGTCTGCTAATTTTTCAGGGGTTACAGCTGCATTGTCTGTTGGTGTTTTGCCTGCTAATCCTTGGTTTCTTGTAAGAGAATATACGGAAGCTTCTGTTTTGTTAGTTCCACTTCTAGTTACCGCATTTATTCCGCCTCCTGCAAATCCACCAATAGTTACATCGTAAGGTGCTACTACTAGTTGAATTTGGTCGATAGCATCTAGCGATATTGGTGAACCTCCAGTTTGACCGCCATTTGTTCCAGAAGCTGCAAGTCCGAATACGTCATTGTTTACAGCACCGTCTATAAATATAGAGTTGTATCGGTTATTATTTCCTGCTACTGAAAGAACGTTGTCTCCGTCAACAGATGTCATAGGATTAGTTCTTGCAAAATCTGCAATGGATCTGCTTACGGTAGGTAAATTATTGATTTGGTCTGCGTCAATAATAGACTCAGCACCTGTTTGGCTATTGTTAAGTCCACTTTTTGCCGCACCAACAATAACCTCTGAAAGTGCACTGGTGTTTTCATCAAGAATTGCTTTGAATTTGTAAGATTGCCCCAGTTGTAAATACACATCGCTTACTTGGTCTGATGCGTAGCCAGAATACGAAACCGTAATGGTATACGGTCCTCCTATTCTTAGGCCAGATAAGTCAAAGTGGCCATCCTCACGCGCTATGGTTCCGTATTTGGTGCCAGAAGGTGTGTGAACTGCGATTACTGCTGCTCCAATTAGTTGTGCACCGCTTTTTGTTTTAACTTCTCCGGTGATAGAAGACGTAGTATTTCCTTGACCAAAACTGCTTAAATTAAGCAATAGAAAGCCAAGAACTACAACGGGTAAAATGATTCGTTTTAGCATAATTTTAGTTTTTTTAATTTAGTATAACAAAAATATGTGGAATCGTTAAATATTGCAGTTAGGAGACAATCATCATATTGTTATGTAATCATTACTAATATTTATTCTTTAATAATGAGATTGTTAGGAAATTAAAAAATCGTAAAATTTGATAACTTGTTTAAATCTTGCCTTCTTTTTATTCAATCAATCCCGCGTCAGCGAATGAATAAAAGCCCTTGTGACTGATTATTACATGGTCTAAAATGCCTAAATCGAGGTGTTTTCCGGCACTTACCAGTTTTTGAGTTAATTTAAGATCTGCAGTACTTGGTTTTAAGCTTCCGCTGGGATGATTGTGGCATAAGATGATATGGGCAGCGTAGTTTTCAAGAGCTACTTTAAAGATTCGTTTAGGATCTGCTACAGTCCCTGTCATCCCCCCTTCGCTGATTTTGTGAGCGCCTATTATGACATTGTTTTGTTTCAGTAAAAGTATCCAGAATTCTTCGTATTGTTTGTCTTGTAAAAGTGGTCCAAAATAGGAGTAGGCATCTTTGCTACTGGATATAAATTCAGGTGCTTCTGTCGCTTGTTTGCGTCTACCACCTAACTCGATAGCAGCAATGATGGTAATGGCTTTAGCGGGGCCAATGCCGCTCACTTTGCATAAATCTTTGATACTTAAAGTGGCTAACTTGGCTAGGTCATTTTGAGCAATTTGTAAAATATCTCGAGCTAGGTCTACTGCAGATTTGCTTCTGGTTCCGTTGCCAATAAGTATACCCAATAATTCGGCATTGCTAAGGTTCTCTCTTCCTTTGGAGGTGAGTTTTTCGCGAGGTTTATCATCCTCGGCCCAATTTTTTATGCTAACATAGTCTGTCAAGAAAAAGTTTAATGTAAAAAGCCCTGACGATTTCGTCAAGGCTTCAAATATATTTATTTTAACTAAAGTTAAGCTAAGCTAGCTACGTGTTTCGCTAGTTTGCTTTTTAAGTTAGCTGCTTTGTTTTTGTGTATGATGTTTTTCTTAACGAGTTTGTCAAGTTTAGAAAAAGTCTCACGCAATACAGTGTCAGCTTCAGTTTTGTCTTCAGAAAGACGTACTTTCTTGATCCAAGTTCTAGCCGTTTTATGCTGATACTTGTTTCTAGCTGTTTTAGCTTCGTTGCTTCTTATTCTCTTTAGCGTGCTTTTATGATTTGCCATTTCGTTTGTTTAAAAAAGGACTGCAAAACTAACATTATTATTTAGTTCAGCTCTATAAGTTTTGTAAAAAATATTTAGTGAAGGGTTTGGAAGTCTATTGATTGTGAAATTTACTGTTTGTGGTAGACAACTTAGCCTAATTCGTCTTGTGTGCAATCCCACTCATATGCTTTTGTTTTGGGGATGATGTTCAAGTTCTCAGCCTTTAGTATTACAGTTTGATTACTGGGTATCTCACCTGAAATAAAGCAACCTGCGCCAATGGTTACATTATCGCCAATCGTTGTGCCAGCTACAATGCTAACATTAGCACCTATCCACACATTATCGCCAATCGTAACTCCTTTGGTATGGCTGGTTTTGCGGTGGTCGTATTTGTAATGATTGGTAGTGGTAATCGTTGTGTTTTGCCCAATATTTACATTGTTGCCTATTTTTAAACCGCCAGTAGCATTTATGTATATCCCTGGATTGTCTCCTGGGTCACAACAAATTCCTTTTATAATATTTTCACAACCTACAATCCTACTTCTGAAATCTGCAGGCCATGGCACTTTTCCGTTTATGCGCAATATCTTCTGTGAGATAAAGTAGCGTTGTAATACTTGATAGTTTTTCATGTAGCCAAATCTTGGCCTTTTGTATTGTGGCCA
>JAFMCI010000032.1 GCA_017857855.1 Bacteroidia bacterium
TTTTCCGGTCCGTAACTAAGTTGTATGTCGAATCTAAAATATTCCAAGAATATCCTGGAGTTCCTTTGAAACCTGTGACCGGATTACTTTTTACGGCGTAGACTCCACAAGGAAGGGTGTCTCTAGTTCTATTCGCCTTAGCCTTCGGTTTTACAGTAATACGAAACGCACGCGTATTAAGTGCGTTGAGTTGACAAGCATCGTCTCTAGCCGTCACAGTAAAGTTATAGGGTAAACTACTAGCTGTACCTTCACCAGGTGTCCAACAGAATCTACCAGTTTGGTGGAGTGCTGTTGGATTTAAAACACTAAACGATGCTCCTGGTATACCTGCGTTCCAAGAAATACTTACGGTATCTGGAGCAGGAGCTGTGGCAGGAGGTGGTGGCTGAAATGTCACATCGTTTGTCGTGATGTTAAAACATAACTCAGAACCCTCGCACACGTTATATGCAAATGGACCCGTAATGGTGGGTGGATTATTTCCTGGACAGGTCATAACCAGGATCTGCATGTCCCGACGCGTCTTTCCAATTATTTGATAAGTTCCAGAAGTATCCTTTCTCCATTCGGTCATTTGTATTACCACAACAGCTACCTCGGTACAGTTAACAGGGGTAAAAATAATATCTCCAGTTACCGGATCTAGATAAGTTCCAATAGGAGGGTTGGCATTTGGATTTGCATATGGCCAAACTAAAGAACCTGGGTAGTAGGTGGTAATAGGATTGTTATAAGTTCTATTACCAGAGTAGCTACAAGTAGTGGATCTGGCGCTATAAGCAGGCGCAAAAGCGTATGAGATTGAATCTCTATCTGTATAATCAATTGCTCCGTTATTAAAAGAAAATGCTTGATTACAGCAGAGTATTGCAACTGGATCGTTGGTTAAAGTTGGAGAAGAATTGCATGGCCCTTTACAGGCGTCAAATTCACAAGAAGTAAAAAACGATTGTTGACTTTGACCGGTGGTGATTCCTACATTTCTTACGTAAAGTAGTACGGAAATTTCAAACTTACAACATCCCGAGGCAATGTTACTTCTTAGATCTAATCTCCCTTCAAAGGTATGCTTCTCTATTCCAAACGGAAATGAACCATTACATGGTTGTTGACACCTGCTTTTTACAGCTTTACATGTTTTTGTAATATCGGTAATAGAGGTACGCGTCATGGTTAACGAACCAATAGTAGAAGTATTAGATCCACTTATACAAGAAACCGTAAGATTAGTAGGTGCGGTAGAGCTACTTCCACAATTTTCAGAAGTACCACATTTAGGGCTTTGCCCTAAAACATAACATCCATTGCAATCTCTGTAAAAATTAAAAATAACATTGTATATCCCAGCAGTATCACCACAGGTATACGTCATATCCGAGCCTATAATATGATCAGCCTTGGCACTGTAGGTACTTAAAAGGGATATTAAAACAATGAACTTAGTAATAATCGGCTTCATATTGTAAGGTACAGATAGTTTTGTTGCCATAAAAGTTGCTTTTGATACTGTTAAAGTGTTGGCTTTTGTTCAAAAGTAACTGAAATTTTATACAAATGCTTGTCATGTTTCACTTTGATTTTGTCTGATATGCGATAACCAGAGACCCAAAGGACCTCGTTTTGCAAACAAAGTAAAGGGATATTGCTTTTCATGTGAACGGGTATTTTCAAATCAATAAAAAAATCACTCATCAATTTAGTTCCCTTCATACCCAAAGGAGATATGCAATCACCTTCTTGCCAATAACGCCATTGCAGCGGGAAAAGCAATGGATTAAGCTCAACATACTCCGAATTAGGATCATCTGTAAAAGTTGTGGTCTCAGTATTGTTCAAAGTTAATAGGGCATTTTCTAGCATATACTCTCCAGGTCCGGAAACGGTTAATACTTGACCTGTATTTTCACACTTAAGGATTATAAAAATTAACGATCTATCAACACTAAGTTGGTGTGTATCACTAAAAAAAACTTTGCCAGATGCTCCTTGGCATGCTTTTATTATTTGCTCACATTGACTGTAGTTAAAAAGGTACTTGTCTATGATTTGATACAACATAACACCTGCTTGTGGAAAACTTAGAAGAGCCTTTTTTTGAATCTCTACGGTGTCACCTTTTTCTAAGACAAAACGGGTTATCTCTTTTTTAATTAATTCAGAAAACAGCTCTTGTTCTTTTTGTAAAATCGTCATGCTTGCCAAAGTACGCGCTTCAAAATCAGGCAATTCTTTTGTTATCTCTGGGATAATTTTATTTCTAAACCTATTTCTTAGGTAGTACGAATCCGAATTGGAATTATCTTCTCGATGAGTGAGATTGGCACTCGATAAGTAGTTTAATAGTTCGTTTTGAGTGACCGTCAAAAAAGGTCTAATAAGATAATCTCGAGTCGCAGGAATGCCTCTTAGCCCTTTGATGCCAGATTTACGATATAGGTTTATAAAAAATGTTTCTATCTGATCAGAAGCGTGATGTGCCGTTATTAATTTGGTGAAACGTTCCTCTTTATATAGTTGATCAAAAAAGTTATAGCGAAGCTCCCGTGCGGCTTCTTGGGTACTTAATTTACGCTCAGCAGCATATTTTTTTGTTTCGACTTTTCTTTTAATTAATCCAAGGCAGGTGCTAAGATTTTGGGCTAATTGGTCTAGAAAATCTTCATCGCCATCACTATCCTCTCCACGCAAACCAAAATTAACGTGCACCATCTGAAATGGCACACCCAATTCATCAAGTAGATGTGCTACCGCAACTGAATCCTTCCCTCCGCTTATTGCTAAGGCCAGTTGGTCGGTTTCATTAAAAAGTCGGTAGGATTGAATATCCTTTTTTATACGCTCAAGCACGATGTTTGCACAAATACAAAGCAAACATAAAGTATCCAGCTAATTTTGCCGTCGTTTATAGTGAAAATAAAACTTACATATATCATTTTACTGGCGTGTTTTAGCGCTCTTGGACAGGATAAGTCTTTTGAAAATGTACCAGGAAAAACAAGAATTGAGATTCTTGGAGCGGATGAATTGGTTTATAAGCAGGCAATAGGACGCTATCAAATGTGCAAAGGCAATGTGCGCTTTAAGCAAGGTGCTATGTTTATGGATTGTGATAGTGCACGGTTTTATGAAGACATTAACAAAATAGAAGCCTTTGGTAATATCTATATCCGTCAAAAAGACACCTTAAATCTTTGGGGAGATGCGGTGGAATATGACGGGGATACCCGTCAAGCAAAAATCATGGAAAACGTAAAGTTGAGTGATGGCAAAATGGTGCTTACCACAGATCAACTGAACTATGACTTGGTTGATAAAATAGGATCTTACAACACCGGGGCTAATATTATAAATGGTCAGGACAAGATGTATAGCGATTTAGGCACTTATTATTCGCGGACTAAGGATTTTTTCTTCAAAGACAACGTAAAACTCACAAATCCAGAATATACCATGGATAGCGATACGCTGCGTTATAACACCAAGACTAAGCTTGCAAGCTTTTATGGACCAACGTTTATTAAAAGCGAAGAAAATACCATTTATTGCCAATATGGTTGGTACAATACGGCAAAAGAAGTAAGTCAATTTAGTAAAGGCGCCTACATACAAGGTAAGGATAACAAGCTAGTGGCAGATAGTATGATGTACTATCGTAACACTGGCTTGGGCGAAGCATTCGGAAACCTCCATTTTGAAGATACCTCTGAGCAAATAATTATAAAAGGACAATATGGCAAGTATGAAAGATTTACTAAAACCACATTGATAACAGGTGAGCCGATGGCTATTAAAAATATAGATGGAGACTCATTTTATCTAAGGGCAGATACGTTTTTAGATTTAGCTGATACCTCAAACTCACAAAAAAGAATGTTGAAGGCATACCACGACGTTATCGCATTCAAAAGTGATATTCAGGCGATTGCAGACTCACTAGTTTATAATTTTACAGACAGTACAATAGGGTTTTTTAAAAATCCAGTTATTTGGACAGACAGTAATCAGGTGACAGGTGATACCATCATGGTATATAGAAATCAATTTGGGTTAGATCGTTTTGAGGCCTATACCAATGCGTTCACTATTGAAAAAGATATTAATGGACTTTTTAATCAGGTGAAAGGAAGGAGATTAAATGGGTTTTTTACGAAAGGAAGATTGTACAAGGTGGAGGTAGATGGTAATGGGCAAAGTATTTATTATGCGTTAGAAGAAGGGCAAAAATACTACGGTGTGAATGAAGTGGTCTGTGGTAAAATGGTCGTCAACATAGATACAGCTAAGCGAATTAGAAGCATAACCCAAAAAAACAAACCAAAGGCAACTTTTTACCCTTTAGAAAAATTTCCGACGGATAAAAGTAGACTTCCAGGTTTTGATTGGAAGGGAATATTTCGTCCCACAAAGTCAATATTTTATTAATTGATTACATTTGCATCAGATGTCGAGTATAACATTACCTAAATTTGGATCAGCAGCAGGCAGTACTTTTAGTAGAGAACTACGAGCCAATGTAGAGAATTATTTTAGAGAATCTAACATTTCTAAGTTTGCGAACAAAGCATTAAAGTTTAAAGCAGCAGTATTACTAGTTACTTTTTTTGGCGCATATCTAGCTATTTTATTTTCAGGTTTACCAATTTGGACCTTATTCTTTTTTGCTGTTTTAATGGGTTTAGCCAAAGCAGGAATTGGAATGGGCCTAATGCATGATGCCAATCATGGATCATGGAGTAAAAATAAAACAGTAAACAAGATATTTGGTATGACTGCAGATATGTTGGGCGTAAGCAGTAGCAACTGGATAAATCAACACAATAAGCTTCACCACACATACACGAACATATATGAACATGATGAAGATGTAGATGGAAAAGGGCTTTTCCGTTTCACCAAAGATGCACCACGTAAAAAATTGCATAAATTTCAACATATTTATTGGGCGTTATTTTATGGGTTCCTTACTTTGGGATGGTTCTTTGCAGATTTTACAAAATACAAAGAATACCGTAAACGAGGTCTAAATAAAGCGCAAGGCAAAGAGGTTTTGAGGGAGTTTGGAACAATCATACTTTTTAAAATCATGTACCTTACGTACATGATTCTATTGCCTATAGTATTTCTTGACTTGCCCTTGTGGCAAGCCCTAATCGGGTTGCTAACTGTAGAATTTACAGCAGGATGGATATTAGCGGTTATTTTTTCTTTAGCGCATGTTGTCGATAAATTTGATTTATCTAACCACGATAAATTTAGTGGTACTACAGATGATGAGTGGACGGTACACCAAATAAAAAATACTTTTGATTTTGCTGTAAAAAATAAAGTGCTTACGTGGTATTGTGGGGGTTTAAATTTTCAAGTAATTCATCACTTGTTCCCAAATATATCGCATGCTCACTATCCTAAATTATATGAAATAGTTAAGGAAACTGCACGTAAACATGGTGTGAACTACCAAGAATTTTTAACATTTAGAGAGGCGTTAGCTTCGCATGTTACTTTTCTAAGAAAACTTGGGAATCCCCAGTTAGCCTAAAAACGAATTGTACTATTTACCAAACACTTACGTTTATAAGTAAGGGTTAGTCTTTTGCTCATTTTCAGGCATTTAGAATCTAATTTGTAACTTTAAATCCAACAAAACGGTTCTTATGATAAAATGGCTGAAATACACCACAATACTTTTCTTAATTTGTTCATTTTATCAGCTATTTGCCCCCCCAAGAAAGGGTCAAGTTAACCTTAAAAAACAAACAAATACCTGGGCACAGCAAACTTTCGATTCTATGTCGGAGGATGAAAGATTGGGACAGCTTTTTATGATAGAGTGTCGACCAACATATGGTCGAGCGCATATTGCCGAGGTTGAGCGGATGGTGCAACAGCATCACGTTGGAGGTATTATTTTTTTTAAAGGCGACCCAACCGAGGAGGTGATGATGACCAATAGGTTTCAAGCAATGTCTAAAACCAAACTTATGATTGCTATAGACGGGGAGTGGGGTTTGGCAATGAGACTAGCAAACACTATTTCTTATCCTTATCAGCTTGGTCTTGGAGGTATTCAAAACAATGATGTCATTTATGAAATGGGAGTCGAGATTGGGCGCCAATGCAAACGCATGGGGATTCATGTAAATTTTGCTCCTGTAATAGACATTAATAACAACCCTAATAATCCTGTAATTAATTATAGATCCTTTGGAGAAGATCCGGAAAATGTAAGTAAAAAGGGTTGGGCTTACGCAAAAGGAATGCAGGATGCAGGAATTATTGCATGTGCAAAACACTTTCCAGGCCATGGCGATACAGACGTTGATTCACACAAAGATCTTCCCGTAATTAATCACTCCTTGGAACGACTTAGAGAAGTCGAGTTTAAGCCATTTGAATATTTGATAGATAAAGGTATTATGTCAGTTATGACGGCACACTTGTTTATACCTGCCATAGATGACCGAAAGAATATGGCAATGAGCATTTCTGATAAAGCTATTAACGGAATACTACGACAAGAAATGGGCTTTACGGGACTTTCGTTTACCGATGCACTCAATATGCAAGGTGTTGCTAAATATCACCCTGACGGTGAGTTAGAGTACAAAGCGCTTGCGGCTGGCAACGATATCTTACTTTCTCCGGGAGATATTCCTAAAGCGATACGTATTATCAAAGAAGCGTTAAAAGATGGCCGTCTTACGGAGGAATACGTAAACGGTAAGATTTTAAAAATTTTAAATTACAAACAGGCTTTAGGCTTGGATGATTTTAAACCGCTAAATGAGGAAAATGTCGAGAAAGATTTAAACAACGCTCATGCCCAGTACATTAATTATAAATTAATAGCACAAGAACTTTGTTTGGTTAAAGATGAAAACAAACTAATACCGATTGATCCTAACGATAAAAAGAAAATACTGGCAATAGCCATAGGTGATGGCACAAAAAATTCTTTTCAAAAAGAACTTGCAAAACAAAAAGGAGTTACAACCTTGAGCATAAGCAAGGATGCGAGTTTCGATCAGTTCAAAGCATTAAAGACAAAAATGGCAGGATACGACTTAACTATTTTGTCTCTGCACAACATGAGCAAGTACCCGCCAACATATGGCGTTACTGCTAATATGGCCAGTTTTGTAAATCAATTAAGCGGAAAAAATAATGTAGTGTTGGTGGATTTTGGTAATCCGTATAATCTTAAAAGCTTTAACCATCAAAAAACAGTGTTGCTGGCCTATGATGATTTACCAGGCAATCATTTAAAGGCGGCAGAGGCAATATTCGGAGTCATTGGCGTTAATGCTTTGTTGTCCGTATCCATTGGTACAGAATATAAAGCAAAAATGGGGCTTACTACGTTACCGATAAGTGAGTTAGATGTCGCTTTTCCGGAGGAAGTTGGAATCTCAACATTAAAACTGGACAAAATTGATCAGATTGCAAGAGAGGCTATAGCCTTGGGAGCTACTCCGGGTTGTCAGATTTTAGTTGCCAAAGATGGACGTATAGTCTACAACAAAAGTTTTGGTAAGCACACATTCAGTAGCCAAAGCGAAGTAAAAAACTCTGATTTATATGATCTTGCATCTATAACAAAAGTGGCTGCGACTACGGTAACATTGATGAAATTGCAAGAGAACGGTCTCATTTCTGTTGACGATGAAATGTCTAAATACTTACCCGAGCTAGAAGGCACAAATAAATCTGAGATGACCATAAAAATGGTTTTAGAGCATAAGGCCGGACTAAAAGATTGGATACCGTTTTATACGGAAACGATGGGAAATCAAGAGATTTATGATTCGGTATATGCATGTGAGATGAATGATAGCCACTGCATTTATGTTGGCAATCAATTGTATGTTCTAAACGATTATAAAGACCATATTTTAAAAAGAATATACCAGTCAGAATTAGGCCAAGTGGGTCACTATAAATATAGCGACTTGGGTATGATTTTGATGAAGGAATTAATAGAGCGTGTCACAAAATCTACTTTTGAGCAATACGTAAGTGAGGTATTCTATACACCAATGGGTATTGATAGACTTACTTTTTTGCCACTTTATAAATTTAAACCCGACGAAATAGTCCCGACCTCCATAAGTCCTGATATGAGAAAGGGGCTAGTGCAAGGAATGGTACACGACCCTGCTGCGGCGATGTTGGGTGGAGTTTCAGGTCATGCCGGTCTCTTTGGCAACGCAGAATCGCTTGCGTCTTTAATGCAAATGCTTTTGAACGGTGGAGAGTATAAAAACGTACGATACCTTAAACCAGAAACCATCAATTCTTTTACTGCTAAACAATCTACCAATTCCAGAAGAGGTTTAGGTTGGGATAAACCAGAAATGGATAAAAACCGCGCTAATCCTGCATGTGATTATGCTTCCGAAGAGACCTTTGGGCATTCTGGTTTTACGGGAACCATTGTATGGGTTGACCCTAAATACGATTTGATATATGTTTTCTTATCAAACAGAGTTTATCCAACTCAAGACAACAGAAAGTTGATAGAAATGGGCGTTAGAAAGAATATAATGAATGCTGTTTACGAAAGTTTTCTATTCCCGTAGGTTTCGGCAATGTTTTTGTTAATAGATTAGTTCAATCTGAAAAGAAATAAATACATATGAAAAAATTAATATTCCCAATTGCCCTGGTACTTGCCCTTACCTCATGTCAAGAACTGCTAAATGTGATTCAAACAACAAGTCAAGGAAGCAGTATTGCAGGTATTACCCAAAATGAAGCAGCTTCTGGTTTAAAGCAGGCGTTAGAAACAGGTGTTATTAATGGAACCTCTTTTTTAGGAAAAAAAGATGGCTTTTTAAAAAATGCAACTTACAAAATTCTTATGCCTGATGAAGTTCAAAATGCTATTTCTAAGATAGAAGGAAATCGTCTAGCAAATGCATTGGCAAGTCCTTATTTAGAAAAAGTAGTTAATTCTATGAATGCTGGAGCTGAAAATGCTATGTCAGAGGCAAAGCCGATTTTTTTAAATGCGATTACATCCATGAGTATAACAGATGCTATAAAAATTGTTACAGGTGGAGATGGAGCCGCAACCAATTATCTAAAAAATGCAACATCTACTCAGCTCAAGGAGAAGTTTACCCCAGTTATTAAAAAATCACTCGATAATCTCAAGATTGACGAGCCATGGACTAAAGTGTCTAGTGCATATAATATGGCAATGGGCAAAAGTGTACAAACCAATCTCAATGATTATGTGACCGATAAAGCTATGGCTGCATTGTTTATCCAAGTCAAATTGGAAGAAGATAAAATAAGACAAAATCCAGCTGCAAGGGGAACTGATTTATTAAAAAAAGTATTTGGTTATGCAGACTCCAATAAATAAAAGAACAGACATTAAATCTATACAAAAGCACTCGTTACTAACGGGTGCTTTTTTGTTGGCACTGGTTCTTTCAGCAAAGGCAGATATAGACCTTGGGGGTTTGGTTAGTTTTACCTTGCAAACATTGGTTTTAGGTATTGGATATTTTTTGCTTCCTAAAATATGGAGATTTGTATTGATACTTGTCTATATCGCTTTGGGCATAGCTGGATTAAGTGTGTTTAATGGTGGCGTGGGTTGGGCTTATGTTATTTCTTGGCCGTTGGGTTTCTTTGTTGGTTTTGTCTTAGCGGCATATATATCTACTCCAAAAAAAATAACATTATCAAATCTGTTTAGCTATTTTTTACAAATTCATATAGTAATAGTGACCTTAGGAATTTATGTGTTAGGTTGGCATACGGGTTCGGTTCATAAGGCGATAGACACCCTTTTTGAACTGCTTCCCGGTATAGTGATCAAAAGTTTGCTGGGTACGGGTTTAATTTGGGTATGGAATAGGTATTACTATTCTCAGATTTGATACTAAAAAAAGGAGCTTACAAATAGTAAGCTCCTTTTTTTGATCAATGCATAAACTTATGCTTCGATTGCCGCTATTCCAGGTAATTCTTTACCCTCAAAAAATTCAAGTAAAGCACCCCCCCCGGTCGAAACATAGCTAACATTACTGGTAAAGCCAAATTTCTTAACGGCAGCACTACTGTCGCCACCACCTATAAGAGAAAATGCTCCCAGTTTGGTAGCATCTGCGACAGCCTGTGCCACAGCTTTTGTTCCGTGCTCAAAACTGGTCATTTCAAACACGCCCATAGGCCCGTTCCAGAGTATGGTTTTAGATTTAAGAAGCACTTCTGAAAAAGATTCTATCGCTTTTTCACCTATGTCTAAACCCATCCACTCATCAGGTATTGCTCCACTGTCACATAATTGCGTATTTGCCTCATTACTAAATGCGTCTGCAATTATATTGTCTTGAGGTAAGTGAATTTGTACCCCTTTAGCTTCTGCCTTTTTAAGTATTTCGGCACATTTTTCTACTCGGTCTGCTTCAAAGAGGGAGTTGCCTATTTGTCCACCCTTTGCTACTGAAAATGTATATGCCATTCCACCACCAATTATAATATGATCTGCTATGTTGAGTAAGTTTTCAATGATTAAAATCTTGTCGCTTACTTTGGCACCTCCCACAATACTGGTAAAAGGTCTATCGGGATTGTTCATTAACTTTTTAGCATTTGCTACCTCTTTAGCCATAAGATAACCAAAGCATTTAAGCTTAAAAAAGGAAGCTACGATAGCTGTACTTGCATGAGCTCTGTGTGCCGTCCCAAATGCATCATTTACATAGATATCACCGTGTTTAGCTAATGATGCTGCAAAAGCAGTATCACCAGATTCTTCTTCTTTATAAAATCGTAGATTCTCTAACAAATGGATACTTCCAGGTGTCATATTTGTACTGGTTTCAAACGCCTCTTTGCTGATGCAATCATCGGAAAATATAACTTCGGTGCCGGTTATTTCAGCTAAGTGAGACACTAAAGGACGAAGAGAGTACTTAACTTCAGGTCCTCCTTTGGGTCTACCTAAGTGTGACATAAGCACTACTGAGCCGCCATCGTTCAATATTTTTTGAATGGTAGGCAATACAGCAGTCATACGACTATCATCGGTTATTTTAAACGCATCAGTAAGCGGCACATTAAAATCTACACGTATTAATGCCCGTTTACCAGCAAAGTTTATAGAATCTACGGTGATCATTATTTCAAAGCTTCAAACGTTTTAGCTGCGTCAAATGCTTCGGCAGCCTCGCCCACACGAACTATTTCCATACTGTTAATAAATATAGGAGTGTGTGGCATATCTCGTCCATCTCTTGGAGCACCGGCTATGGCATATGCTGCATCCATACCCTCAACTACATAACCAAAAACCGAGTGTCTTCCGTTAAGGTGAGGTGTTGCTGCTACTGTTAAGAAAAATTGGCTTCCATTAGTTCCAGGTCCTGAGTTAGCCATTGACAATGTTCCAGGTCTGTCATGGATTAATTCTGGATGGAACTCATCTTTAAATTTGTAACCTGGGCCGCCCATTCCTAGGCCTAAAGGATCGCCACCTTGAATCATGAAATCTGGTATAACTCTGTGAAAAGTCAAACCATCGAAGTATGGCTTACCTGATTCTTTTGCGGTGTTTTGTATCACACCCTCTGAAAGACCAACAAAATTGGCTACTGTTAGTGGTGTTTTTTCAAATTCAAGTTTAATTAAGATACTTCCCATAGAAGTATTCATTTTGGCATAAAGTCCGTTTTCCATTATTTTATTATTAGGTATTTTGATTGGTGTGTCTTGTACATGAATAGTGTCAACTGCAGCAATAGCAGTATCGGCGGTATTATTGTCTTCAGAAGGACGAGAGCATGCTGTAATGCAAAATAGCGCACTTATAAGGGTTACATATATTACTTTCATGGAACTAATTCTAGCTGCAAATTTATAATTTAGATTGGATTAGGTCACAAGGGTTTCATTGAATTCATAGTTGTCTGTATGATGAAATGCTTTTTAGTGATTTAATTTAGGTACAATTCTAAACAGCTTTGTACTCCTCTTCTTGTACGTATCATCAAAGTAAATGGAAGTTACTTTTTTGCTTTAGTCAAGCCAGCATAAATGTACATTTGTAATGTTCAAAGCTTATCTTGTACATATTTTATGAAATTATTAAAAGGCACTCTTTATTTTCTTCTAATTATGCTTGCAGCTATTTTATTAGCTTCATTATTCGCTCCAAGCAACAAAGTTATAACTCGTATCATAAGTATTGATGCACCCAGAGAAGTTGTCTTTGCTCAATTAGCAGATTTACGAAAGTGGCCCAAATGGGACGCTTGGTATCCTAAAGATTTAAGTCAAGAGAGAACATTTGATGGAGGTTTAGGTGACAAAATTCAGAGCTTTTCGTGGTCCTCAGAACATGAAAAACTTGGGAACGGAAGCATTGTAGTAAAAAGCTTTGTAAGTAATGTCAGTTTAGACTTCATGCTTATTTTGATAAATAATGGCCGGAAATATAGTTTTGATGGTAATTTTATGCTCAAAGAGAGAAATGGACAAACCGTAGTAACATGGAATGTCGAATCAGAGCAGCGTTACCCAATTAAAATCATCAATTATTTTTTGGAAAAATGGATAGGACCTGATTTTTCTGCTGGACTAGAAAATCTTAAAACCTATGTTGAAACAAGCACTAATCAAGAATTGGGAGTAACCGAGAATAGTATTGTAACTATAGAAGAATACGGAATGATGTACGCCTCGCTTGCCCAAGAACGTATAGCTAGAAAGGGTATAGAAACATTTTTCAGCAATTCGTTTGAAAAAATATACAGCTACTTAAAAACAAACAATATAAAACCTAAAGGAGCTCCGAGAGGCCTGATTTATGAATGGGATATAGAGAATAATAATGTAAACCTGGCGGCAGCAATACCTACGACGACTAGTATACAGCGCCCAGATTCAATAGTTTTGCTAGAAACATGGGATGCTGAACTTTATTCCAACCATATCTCAGTAATGCACAAAGGAGGCTATGAAACTATAAAAGAAGCGCATACTGTACTTCAAACGTGGTTAAAAGAGAATTCCATAGTGCACAAGACACCTGTTATAGAGGAATATATAAAAGGACCTGCAGATGGAATAGATACAAGTCAATACATCACCAGAGTTTCCTATTATTTTGAGTAATTCTTTTCATCTAACGAATCTATAGTAGACCGAAATCAGATGCTGTAAAGATTAAATAGGGGATTCAGTGGTTAGTTTTTTACGCCAAGTTGTAAGACCATAAATGGAGAGTAAGGTGTAAATAATCATCTTAAAAGCCATAAAATTAAGCTCTTTAATGCCGTAAAGCCAGATAGTATATCCGTTTATGAACACCCAAAAACTCCAAGCCACGAAGTACTTGTACAGCTCTAAGAATGTAGCGAGCACTCCAAATACCGTGCTTAAAGCGTCATAATAGGGCTTACTTGCTTCAGTTTTACTCATTAGGTAACCCAGCCCTAAAGTGCCTAGTACACCCCAAAAAAGGAGTAATATGATTTGAGCCGGCGAACTTCTCTTAATGGTAAAATCTTTTTTGGACTTTTGATCCCAATAATAATATCCGTAGCATCCAACACAGGCATAAAACAAGTACAATAATGATTCGGAGTAATATCCACTATGATAAATAACATAAGCGCCTAGCAGAGACCCAATAATCCCGTATATCCAACATCTCTTTTGTTCTTTGATTAGTAAAACCAAAAAAGTAATATCAAATAAAACACTAACTAATTCAATGATCAGCATTAGCTTCATTTAAGATTTTTTATTTTTTTAAGTGAATATAGTTGTGCTTCCGTAACATAGTGCGATGAATTAAGAACAAGTTTGCTCATCTTGTTAATGGCAATGTGCGCAGATAATTCTGCCTTGGCAAACAGGTCTTTCAAAAAATCATGTAACACCATTGTTGTTTTTTATTTTTAGATTCGCAAATCTAATGAATATCCAAGCAATTAAACGTGTTCTCTTACTTGTGGGATTTATAATGACGGTGTCTTTAACTCTAGCACAAAACAGAGAAGTGGCGCAGCAAACCATCAATACGCTGTGTGGCGAAGACTTTTCGGGTCGTGGCTACATTAATAAAGGTGACAGTATGGCTAGTGCGTTTATTGCTAAAAGAATGAAAGATATAGGTTTACAAGGATATAGTTCAGATTTTTTAAATCCGTTTTTACTTAATGTAAATACATTTAATACGACCCAGGTCAAAGTAGACCAAAAGGTTTTGCGCCCTGGTTTTGACTTTTTAGTAGCCCCTGAGGCAAAATCTGCTGAGGGAAAATACAAAGTATTTTACGTTTCGCCCAAGCTATTGTCGTCTTCTAAGGCAGTTAAGAAGGTTAAAAGTGCAATTAAAAAAGGGTTTATACCTGTGTTATGTTCCTATGAAGCAACGAATAAAGTACTCGCAGAAAATGCAGCTAAAATAAAAAAAAGTCTTTCAGGCGCTATATTTATACAGCTAAAATCAAGTCTTACATGGAGCGTAGCTACAAACCAAAGTAAAAATACGGAGATAGAATTACTAGACTCTTTATTTGATCGCTATGCCTCAGAGATAAAAATAACCATAGAAGCTAATTTTATAAAGAACTACGCATCTCAAAACGTGATAGGTTATGTGCCTGGTGCAGAAAAACCGGATAGTTTTATTATTCTCTGCGGGCATTATGATCATCTAGGTAAAATGGGAGATGCTATCTTTTATGGTGCAAATGATAATGCAAGTGGCATAGCGACTATGTTAGATTTGGCTACTTATTTTGTGGATCATCCGCAACGTTATAGTCTTGTATTTATAGCATTTGGGGCAGAGGAAGCAGGTTTGATAGGCTCGCTCAACTATGTGAAAAAACCAGTTGTACCTTTGGCTAGTACCCGATTTGTGTTTAATATGGACCTGATGGGAAGTGGAGATAAAGGGGCAACGATCGTGAACGGGAGCATTTATAAAGACGAATACGAAGCCTTGACCAAAATAAACACAGAAAATGATTATTTGCCCTTGATTAAATCACGTGGGAAGGCGGCCAATAGCGACCATTACTTTTTCACTGAAGTAGGCGTACCTTCCTTTTTTATATACCTTATGGGAGATTACACTTTTTACCACAGCCCTAATGACAGCCCTAAAAATCTTAAGCTAGGTCAGTATTACGATAGGAGTTTCCAGTTAGTTCGCGATTTTATTATACACCTCAATTAAGCTATGTTGTCTTTTGTAAACTCCTTTATGGCGTGGAATCTAAAAAAAAGAATTTCAACCATGGAGTATGCATTTAACAATGGAGCAGAGGTACAACTTGACACATTTAATGCGCTCCTCAAGGAGGGCCGAAAAACGGTATTCGGAAAAGAGTTTAATTTTGACATTATTCAAACTATTCCACAGTACATGGAAACCGTTCCATTATTTACGTATGACAGGATAAAACCATATATACAAAGAATGATGAGCGGGGAGCAATGTGTGTTATGGTCTGGAGATATTAATTGGTTTGCCAAGTCTAGCGGAACTACATCTGATAAGAGTAAGTTTATTCCTGTAAGTTATGATGCCCTAGAATATTGTCAGTTTAGAGGGAGTAGAGATGTTCTAGCTTGGTATTATTATCATAACGCCGATGCTAAAGTTTTCCAGGGCAAGGGGCTTATGATTGGTGGTAGCCATCAAGTAAACACACTTTCTGAAAACTCATTTTATGGTGATTTAAGTGCCGTAATGATGAATAATATGCCGTTTATTGCTAATTTTCTAGCGACTCCAAGCTTAGATATAGCGTTACTGCCAGAGTGGGAAATTAAAATGGCAAAAATGATAGAATCTACCTCCAAAGAAAACGTGACCAATATATCAGGCGTGCCATCCTGGACCTTACTGTTACTTCGAGGTATCTTGGAAAAAACAGGAGCCAGTTGTATCAAAGAGGTTTGGCCTAATCTTGAATTATATGTACATGGAGGCGTAAGTTTCAGACCCTACAAAAAACAATTTGAACAATTAATTGGTGGCGATATAGCTTATCGTGAAACCTATAATGCGTCTGAAGGCTTTATTGGTGTGCAAGATAAAGACGGAGAAGACATGACGCTAATGTTGGATTACGGTATTTTTTATGAGTTTATTCCCATGTCAGATTTTCACACACAGAATCCGAGAACGTATTGGATAGATGAGGTGGAGCTCAATACGGAATATGCTGTTATAATTTCAACCAATGCAGGATTATGGCGTTATAGTTTGGGTGACACCATTTCGTTTACGTCTAAGAACCCGTTTCGATTTAAAATAACTGGACGGACCTCGAGTTTCATAAATGCATTTGGTGAAGAGTTAATGGTTGGAAATGCGGAGGAAGCAATAGTGGAAGCACAAAAAATATGTGATTGCGAGGTATCTGAATTTACCGCTGCTCCTGTCTATTTGGATGAAAAAAACAAAGGCCGTCATCAATGGGTTATTGAATTCACTTCACCGCCTAAATCATTATCTCAGTTTGAAGAGGTATTAGACCAAGAATTACAAAAAAGGAATTCTGATTATGAAGCAAAACGCAAAGGAAATCTGGCATTAGAACGTTTGGAAATAGTGAGTTGCTCAAAAGGAACATTTTATAAATGGTTAAAATCGAAAAAGAAGTTAGGTGGACAGAATAAGATTCCTAAACTTTGCAACGATCGAAAAATATTAGAAGAAATTTTACAAATACATAGAAATGAATAACCTTAAAAAATCAATTACACTGCTTTTGCTAGTTGCTTTGGCCTCTTGCGGCTCTGCAAGCAAAAGTACGGATGAATCAACGCCGTTAGATCCTATCTCTTTCCAGGGAAAAATGGATGAGATTATTAGTTTTACTTTGTTAGATGTGCGCACCCCAGAGGAGTTCGCAATGAATCACTTAGATGGAGCAAAAAATATAGATGTAAATGCTGCAAATTTTGCTGAAATGGCTGTAAATGTTGACAAAACAAAGCCAGTTATGGTGTATTGCAAGTCAGGTGGAAGAAGTGCTACCGCCTCAGCTATGTTGAGAGAAATGGGCTATACCGTATACGAGTTAGAGGGTGGTATTCTAAAATGGCAGTCTGTTGGTTTGCCACTTGCTGCTAATGGATCAAAAAATGACGACGGTTACACTTTAGCCAGATATTCTGAAGAAATTGCTGCCAGTCCTTTGGTTTTAGTCGATTTTCAAGCTACTTGGTGTGGTCCTTGCAGAATGATGGCGCCACATATTGAAGCGCTAAAGGAAAAGTATAACGATCAACTCACAGTTCTTAAAGTAGATACGGATAAAAGCGCAGAAGTATCGCAACATTTTGGTATAAGCGGGATTCCTTTAGTAAAACTATATAAAAATGGTAAAGAAGTTTATGACAAAACTGGATATCACAGCCAAGAAGAGCTACAAGCTTTGTTAGATAAGTATTTATAGAGATTATCCTTTAAAGTTTTCCCAACCTTGCGCTTCTAGCGATACTACGTTACCAGACTTCGTAATCATTTCTAAACCTAAGTGAGGCTCTGTGCAATAACCAATAACGGTTAACTCTATAGAGTTTTTTACCTTATCATAATCGGCTTGTGGGAGGGTAAAAAGTAATTCGTAGTCCTCACCGCCATTCATAGCGCAGGTTGTAGGGGCAAGATTAAATTCTAAGGCAGTGTCATACGTTTGCTGGTCAATAGGAAGCTTATCTTCATATACTCTCATACCTATTTTTGAATGATCACACAAGTGAAATATCTCACTGGATAATCCATCAGATATATCAATCATAGCAGTTGGTATAATACCAATTTCATCTAATAGCTCAATGATGTCGGTTCGAGCTTCAGGCCTAAGCTGACGACCAACGATATATTCTTTTCCTTCCAAATCAGGCTGCATGTCCTTTTGGTCTAAAAACACTTGTTTCTCCCGTTCTAACATTTGTAAGCCCATATAAGCGCCACCGAGGTCGCCAGAAGCTACGAGCAAGTCACCTGGTTTAGCGCCTGATCGTTTTACAATCTTTTTCTCGTCGGCGTAACCAATAACGGTTATACTTATCATAAGTCCAGTTACAGAACTACTAGTATCTCCACCAATTAATTCTAAGTTGTACTTGTCGCACGAAGCTTTTATACCACGATATAGCTCTTCCACAGCTTCTAATGAATATTTACTAGAGAGAGCAATACTTACTAAAACTTGATTGGCAATAGCATTCATAGCGCATATATCGCTAACACTAGCACTTATGCACTTATAGCCAATATGCATAAGCGGACTGTACATTAGGTCAAAATGAATATTTTCTATAAATAAATCGGTACTTATTACTTGCTGTTTTGGGTTGGTAGCAATTACCGCAGCGTCATCGCCGATACCGTATGCTGTTTCAGTATGTTTGATGGTAAAATCTTTGGTAAGGTGTTTTATCAGACCAAATTCTCCCAACTTATTAATCTCAGTTTTTTCTTTATTCTCAAACATATCTAAGTGCAAAGGTGTTCTATTTGAGTTAAATTCATGCTACATGAATAAATTATTGAACTCTCTAAGTAACCTAATATTTCCAAACCTATGTGTTTGTTGTGATGCATATCTTACATTTCAAGAAGAAGCTATTTGCGATTTGTGCTACCATAGGCTCCCTAGATTTGAAAATTACTCAAATCCCAGTAATAGTGTTGCTAAAAAGTTTTGGGGTCGATTAAAGTTAGAGTATGCGTCGTCTTATCTCGAATTTAGTTCAAATAGCGATGTACGTAAAATATTGCATGAAATAAAATATAAAGGAAATCTTAATTTGGGCATTGAGATGGGAAAGGCCTTGGGAAGAGTTATGAAAAAAATACCGGAATTAACTAATGCAGACGTAATTATACCTATTCCATTGCATCCTCAAAGAGAAATAGAACGAGGTTTTAATCAAAGCAATTTGATAGCTCACGGCATGTCTGAATTGATGGGTCAAAAGGTATATGTCGATGCGGTTATTCGTAAAAAATACAATTCTACACAAACTAATAAAAGGCGATATGAGCGATTTATTAATTCAAACGAGATATTTAAAGTGGTAAAACCTACTCTTCTTGAAAACAAACATATACTACTAATAGACGATGTAATAACTACAGGTGCGACGTTAGAAGCGTGTGGTAACGCACTTTTGGAAGTAGAGGGATTAAGACTTAGTGTGATTTCTTTGGCGGCTTCTATCTAGTGAGAACTAGTTTTTTTGCAAAAATGCCATCTACATAAATTGTGTAAAGACCAGTGTTAAGGTTTTTTACATCCAAAACAGTTTTAGAATAGCCATTAAGGTCTATGCTATTTAACTCTTGACCTAAGGCATTCACAACAGCAATGTGGTATTTTTTATTACTGTTATTTTCAAGGGTAATAAAATTTGATATTGGATTGGGACCTATGTTGAGGTCATTTAAGTAGTAAGGGGTCTGTGTGTTGTTTATAATGCCCAGAATATCGGCCACTTCACTGCATACAGTATTGGTTATCATAGCTTCGTCAAAAGTTCCATCACTAAAACTGAAATAAATCTTGGCCGTATTACATATATCCATTCCTTTAGATAAAGAATTTTGTAAAAGGTCTAAGTGATACTCAACAAAACCATTAGAATTTGCGTCATCCTCGCCAGAAGGAGTTAAATTAAGGCCTGTTAAAGTGGTAATTACTTTGTGGCTGTTATTCGCGATTTCCCATTCGTTTACAACGTTAATGTCTGGCGAACCGGTTATAGTATTTACTTTTCCTTTAATAGTGACATCAGAATCAAACTCGTCTACTATTTTTACAGCGAGTACACTTCGATCGTTGTAGTTTTTGAAACCAATCTTATAAGAGAGTGTAGTTGTAGTAGGACTAATTATCTTGCCATTACCACAATTCTTATAATTATATTGAGTAGCTCCGATTTGGTAATTCAGATTAGCAGAATTATTTGACAAATCTTCATCCTTTTGAGCGTCACTTAGTTTTAATTGTGCATTTATAAATGCATCCTTTTCGTCATCTATTAAGAAGGTTATGTCAAAATCATAACTTAGTCCAGCACCTACAGTAGTTGTATAGGTTACGACTCCATTTTCATAAGTGTCATATGGCTTGGTGGATGTAAAAGAACCTAAACCAGCACTAAGATTTAATACAATTTTCGCATTGATTATAGGCAGGCTGCCAATATTTTGAACAATAATCTTCGCGTTTCTTTTTTCCCCATTTAGTGCTTTATAACTTCTATCGTCGATTGCAGCAATAGCACCATCATAAATGTCTGATTTTAATTTGACTCCTAATGCAGTACCGTAGTAGGTTTTGTATTCTGATGCGTTTACCTCAGCGTCAGGACAAGTTGGTTTAAAGTAATTATACTCAGCAGCATTAAGAGTGTGTGACTCGAGTTCGGTCGGTAAATATAGTTGACCGTTTATATCCGTTATAAGATCCCCCAAGTATTTACTAGAGGTTAGCGGATAATTTGCCATCCAGGGCTCGTTGGAGTCTTTGGTGCAGTTATTATTGAGATCATTATAAACCCTGGCAACAATTAGTGCCTTGTCAATGAGCACCTGACCAATGCCGTTTAACCTTGCATTATCACTAAAATCTCCTGATATCAAAACGGTGTTTTGCCAAGAGTGAAGTTGTTCTATTGCACTTAGATTTAGATTGGTTTCAGACCAAGACGAGCCGTCATAAACCATCAAGTTAGAAGCTTTTTGAGTAACGGTATTAACAAAATCACCCACCGCAAAGAGATGCTGGTTTACTTCCGCGAATTGACCAATGTTGCCGATGGCGTAATTCTCTAAGCCTTTTGACATATCTTGCCATACGCCTTTGATATTTCGTTTAATTGCTTCAGAACTAAATTTTGATTTACCATAGATAACAGTAGTGTTGTCATACTCCCCTACGGATATATTTTGTCCTAAGAATGGCGGATATTCGGCTGCCTTCCAGGCGGATCCGTCCCAAATTGCTAGTGTAATATTATCAGATATAGGTGAGGTGAATTTACCTGTTGCTATAAGCTGATTGTTAGTGTAGCTAATCGAATTAAAACGGTCAGAATTTAGGCTAGTAATTGAATTACCTTCAGGAATCCAATTATCCCCTAAAAGTTTGAGAATATTAAAACTACTTGATCCTAGAGAAAATTTACCGACACATTTCAAAGACCCATTCTGTATGAATAGCTTGTCAACTGTTGAGCTAGTGTAGATAAACGGACTAGGTATCTCTGCCCATGTGGAACCGTCCCATTTAGTTATATGATTAATAGCGTCGGGATTAAGTTTTGTTTTATAACCTGACAAGAGATAAGTATTTCCTTCAAATGCAATAAGATCAATAATTTGGTAAAATCCATTTCTAGTAGTTTCTACTTTGGGCAAGTTTGGATTGGGTAATTTTTGCCAAAAATCTCCGTTCCACATCTGCAACTCTATGTCATTGGATAAATTGGTATAGGCCACTAAAAGGTTCGTGTTGTTTGTAGCTATTTTTTCTGGTGACACTGGCAGGCCGGAGCCCATAGGAGTTAAGACTTGTGCATTTACAGCTATAAACACCAAAAAAACGATGATATGTAATACTAATCTCTTCATTTTTTAGAAATTTTGAAGTTAGTACTAAGGTTTATGCCATAGCTAAATGGCTTCGTTTTAATTAAAGATGCATTTTGATCAAGTGTATTTAAGTTAGCACCGAACATAGGTTCTAAACCAAAGGCTATATTCTTTTTGTTGTAGAATATTCCCGTTTTAACATTGGCTGCTATGTTTTGAGTATTAAAATTCAAACTGCTTAAATCATTTAATCGAAGCGATATGGGATCCCCTTTTTTACCTTGGCTCTGGTTTAGTGCCATGTAGGAAAGACCAATTTGACTTCTTAACTCAAATTTACTCGAAATGTCGAATTTATAACCAATGTTTAAAGGTATTTCTATAAAATGATAAGAATTTGACCCAGAGTAAACAACCTTTTCAAAGGCAGATGGCTTCAACTCTGAATAGCTGCTAACTACACCAGAAACTCTGTTTTCAAAATTTGTAATCAAATAATCGTAGTCTACTTTTTCACCACGTTGGGAAATAAATAAACCACTGCTAAAGTAAAAGTTAGATTCACCGTGGTACTGAATGTTAATGCCGTAATTATTGGTAAAAGTTAGGCGTTCACTATTTGCTACAAGTGTTTTGTATAAAGGATTAATAAGGTTTGGATTATCTTTATTTTCAGAAAGGAATCTCCCGTTCAAGCTAGGTGTAAATGTAGGGCCGATCTCCCAATGTCGCTTAAGATTCGAGATTTCATGAATCTTTGCAACGGTTGATTGTGCTGCAGCGTGCAACTCCAACATAGCTAAATTGAGTGAATCTTCTATTTCCCAATTAAATAAACCTATTGAGGTAGCTCCTTTAATTAATGGATGTTGATGTTCCAAGGAAGACAATAATTGTTGGTTTTTATAAGGTATGGTTGCTGTAATTGTATCTTTGAAATATCTTTTTTTAACAGAGGTTTTATTATCTCCAGAATGTTCGTTGTCGCTTATTGCTAGATGGGTCTCAGATGATAGGTTTATATCTGTTTCAGTAGATTTAGAGTAAGGTATATTGGTTTCTGTTGATTGTCTAGCTTTGATTTCTTTGGAAACGAGTGTATTTAAATTAGGGTGTCTTGTAGAATAAATAACACTACCTGTTAGTGAAATAGAAATCAAAGCTAGAAAGAACCACAAAGCAAATGTGCGGTTCTTTCTACGCCCTAATTTTTTCTCAATAACATCCCAGTCAGTGTCAAACACGAAGGCATTGGCGGGCACTTGTGCAGCACTTCTGAGAAGTTGGTCGATATGTTGTAATTTATCCAATCTAAAGCCTCTATTTACGTTGTAACAAGGTGTTTAGTAACACACGTCCTCTGGAAAGTCTACTTTTTGATGAACCTATAGAAATACCCAATTGCTTAGCTATTTCTTGGTGAGACAAATTGTCTATGGCGTACATGTTTAGCACTATTTTATAAATCTCTGGAAGTCGATTAAGAGCTTCTAAAACAGTTTCTGGTTCTATATCTTCAACGGGAGGATCTTCTACTTCACTACTCGCTAATTCATATTGTGAATCAAACTCGTAATGATCGTACTTGTACCTGCCTAGTCGCTTCTTGTTTAGAGCTAGGTTAATAATCACTCGGGTCATCCAAGTATCTATTCGACTATCGCCTTTAAAAGATTTGATATTTAAAAATATCTTGTAAAAACCATCTTGAAGCAAATCTCTTGCATCTTCTTGATTGTCACAATACCGCATACATGTAGCCATCATCTTGCTGGCATACTTTTCAAAGAGCATTTTTTGAGCAGATCGATCGTTGTTCTGACAACGTGATATTAATTCCTTGTCATCAATCAACTTGCTTTGTTATTAGATTAGACACCATGTATGTACAAAGGTTGCAAAAAAAATAAAAAAAATAGGCCCGAGCGTCGCTCGGGCCTATTTAGATTAACCTTTAGGGTA
>JAFMCI010000033.1 GCA_017857855.1 Bacteroidia bacterium
AAGACATCAAACTATGGTTTTATAACTCAAGTTAAAATAATTGTAACAGGAACAGAATTAAAATAATATGAAGGTTAAAAATATAACAAAAGCACTATTCACAGGTTTGTTCATTATGTCTATAACCGCTTGTAGCGTAAGTGGTCCGCTTTTCGTAACAGATAATCAAGATGGAGGTAAAGTAGGTAAGTCAAGTTACAGAGTTCTTTTTGGTTTTGCACTTGATGGTGGCGACGCGTCTATTAAGAAAGCTGCTGAAAATGGTGGGATCACCAAAATTTCAACGGTAGATCAAAAAATCGAATCAGGTCTTTTAATATCTCGTGTGGTAACCGTGGTTACTGGAGAATAATTGATAATAAATTTAATCTAATACTATTAAATCCCTAGGTTTGTGCCTAGGGATTTTTTTTATGCGATTTTTTTTAATTTCAGTTTTTTTGATAGTGAACAGTTGGCTGATGGCTCAAGAGGAAACCACCATTAATCACTATCAAAAAAAATGGGAAACAGATTCTATTCACCGACCCTGCGAGCTATGGGACTCTAGAGATTTACTTATCGTCTTTCCCGATTCTTCGTGCACTCATGGAATGATTACCGTTAAAAAATTAGTATGGCAAAACACCCGAGGGTATAGCTACAGACTCACATTTACGAATCACATGGTCAAAGAGGTAATCATAGAGGGGAAGGGCAAAAAGAAGCTAGCTATGCTTAGTGCTTATCGTGAACAGCTTACTAGTGAAGTGCAAAAGGGAAGTTGTTACTTCAAAGTGGAATTAGAGCAACTCGGAAGAAGAAGTCGCTTGAAGTGTATCGTCTATGCCACTTTAGGAAGCTAAATATTTGTGGGATCGTAGCATCATCAGATTAAGTTGGCTAGACAACACTTTCCCCCTTTAACTGTTATACTCCTTAACTTATCATTAAATTCGCACTCGTGGGACATACAGAAACATCCGATCGTAAGAAAGATCACATAGAAATGGCTTTTGAGTCTGTGGTGGCAAACCAAGATAATCGGTTTTACTACGAACCTCTTTTTAGTGCACATCCTAAAGGCGACCTAGAAAAAGTATTTTTTGCAGGTAAGCAAATGAATGCACCACTTTGGGTGAGCAGCATGACAGGCGGCACAAAAGAAGCCGGAACCATAAACAGAAATTTAGCACGAGTATGTGGCCAATTCGGACTGGGTATGGGCTTAGGAAGTTGCAGAATAATTTTACATGACGATGAATATCTTTCGGATTTCCAACTTCGTAAAGAAATGGGTGATTTTCCCTTGTATGCTAATCTTGGAGTTGCTCAGATTGAAGAGCTTTTTGACGCAGGTAAAGAGTACTTAATTTCTGAATTAATTAAGCGAACAGAGACGGATGGACTTATTATTCATGTGAATCCGTTACAAGAATGGTTGCAGCCTGAAGGTGATATTTTTAAAACATCTCCGTTAGAAATCATCCAAAAAACACTGGAATTAGATCTTAAGATAATCGTAAAAGAGGTAGGTCAAGGATTTGGGCCTAATAGTTTGAGAGCATTGATGAAGTTACCGCTTGCAGCTATAGATTTTGGTGCACATGGTGGTACTAATTTTAGCAAACTAGAAATGCATCGCAGCTCAGAAATGCGACATGAGGCATATGATAAGGTAGCTGAATGGGGGCACACCGCTAAAGAGATGGTTGGATTTTATAATTGTCTAGCAGAAGAATTAGGTGAAAATAATAAAAAAGCAGATATCATCATAAGCGGTGGCGTTAAAGATTTTATGGATGGATACTATCACACCCAGCGTATAGACGCAAATGCCATTTACGGACAAGCTTCGGCCTTTTTAAAACATGCAAGAGGAAGCTACGATGAGCTGGAAGAATATGTTGAGTTACAGTTAAAAGGATATCAATTAGCTAAAACCTATTTGACATTAAGATAAATGATTAAGGGATTCAGTAAATTAACTAAGGAGGCTAAAATAGAGTGGCTAATTGCCAACTATTTTAAAGGTGAAGAGAAAGCACGAGAAGTGCTTGTGAGCTACTGGCATAGCGATGAAAAATTACAAAAGCTTCACGACGAGTTTATAGAAAACACCGTGTCTAACTTCTATATGCCTATGGGTATTGCTCCTAATTTCTTAATAAACGGGAAGGAATATGCCGTGCCCATGGTTACCGAAGAAAGTTCGGTAGTAGCGGCGGCGGCAAAGTCTGCTAACTTTTGGGCTGATAAAGGTGGTTTTAAAGCCACAGTGAAAAGTACGACTAAAATAGGCCATGTTCACTTTTTATGGAAAGGGGATAATACAGATGATTTAACTTCATTTATAGCCGGAATAGTACCCGAATTTTATACCGAATCAAATGGTATAACAGCCAATATGCGCAAGCGTGGTGGGGGAATACTAGCCATACAGTTAGTAGATAAAACAGCTGATATCCCGCATTATTATCAACTAGAAGCTGAGTTTGAAACCTGTGATAGTATGGGTGCTAATTTTATTAATTCATGCTTAGAGAAATTTGCAGATGTACTAAAAAGTGAAATAGCGAATGCTTCTCTTGCGGTGAATGAAGTTGAAGTAGTGATGTGCATTTTAAGTAACTATACGCCTAAGTGTCTTGTAAAAGTAGAGGTAAGCTGCCCCATAGCACAAATGGTAGAAGGCACAGACATGTCACCTCAGGCGTTTGCCGAGCGATTTACAACTGCGGTACGCATTGCCGAAACACAGCCTTATCGTGCAGTAACACATAATAAGGGTATTATGAACGGTATCGATTCTGTAATTCTGGCCACTGGAAACGACTTTAGAGCGATAGAAGCGAGTGCACATGCTTATGCAAGTAAGGATGGCAGATACAGTAGTTTGACCCATGCAGATATGAGCGATGGTCAATTTAAATTTTGGATAGAAGTGCCTTTAGCATTGGGTACAGTGGGTGGTATTACGGGATTACATCCTATGGTAAAATTTGCGCATCAAATGATGGGCAATCCAAGTGCGGCAGAACTTATGATGATAAGTGCCGCAGTGGGTTTAGCGCAAAACTTCTCCGCTCTTAGAAGCCTTACTACCACAGGCATACAGCAAGGTCATATGAAAATGCACCTGCTCAATATTCTGAACCAATTGGAAGCGACCGAAGAAGAAAAAGCGATGATCGTAAGGTTCTTCATTAAAAATACACCGCATCATGCGGAGGTAGTAAGTGCTTTCCAACGAGTGCGCGGCGGTGAGGTGATAGCGTAAGTGACGGTAAGTTGACGCAGCCGTGGTGTGCGTTCATTATTTATTTCGATATTTGTTGTGTTATGCTGCGATACCTATCTCTTTTTATATTCCTCGGTGGCCTCTGTTTGCTGGATTGGAGCTGTTATAAAAAATGTGGAGACTCTAAGGCATATAAGGTTAAGCTAGCCCATATTTCAAATTTAGTAGTTGAAACAGATTCTGTTGGAGTATATACAAACGATTTGAGTTCGGGAGACACCGTTAATTATAGTTTAGTACGAATGGCTATTTATTTTGAAAACAGAATGGTTTATCATCTTACTAATGGACTTGGATTCTCGGCATATGCGGATTGTGTTGGACCTTTTTATTTGCAACAAACCACTATTGATTCTGTCAAAATTTTAGAAACGGAAAATGCACAGTCTAGTAATGTGAGTGATCAATTTGGGATGATATCTAGCGTTGGAAGTAAAATTCCATTTACAGATACAGATGTTTTTTTGAAAAATATCCAAACCATTATAAGCGATGACGACAGGTGTCATCTTGTTATGCTGAAACGGCCAACTACAATATCCGAGAAAAAATACACCATTCAATTCTTTGACTCCGACGGGAACGTTTTCGAAACCACCACAGATCCTATTATCATAACACCATAAACGAATAGACTATTTAACAAATCAGTTATACAAGATTATGAAACGAAATATTCTTTTAGGATTTTTATTAACAGGACTAGTGTTACTGGAGTGGGGATGTGGTTGTCAAGACTGGAAGGAAAATTATAAAATTGTAGAATTTGAAAGGATTGATTTGATTAGTTATCAGAAATATATTGCCGCAGATACAGTCAAATTTGATACCCTACTTTTTAGTGCTTTCCCAGTTGTTGAACTTGCTTCTTCTTTTGATTGTATAGGTGGAAGTCAGTTTTCGGCTTATGCTACTTCACCATGTGAACCAATACGATTTTTAGTTAATACATTTGACTCTGTGAAAGTTACGACTGTAATTAGCAATAATATTGTCGACATCAGCTCTCTTATCGGGGTTGTGAAGACCACTTACTACCGTAATCCAAACTACTCCTATGACATTATTCCACTAAAGGACAAAAGTGGTGTAAGTGCTGTATTATCAAGCTTATACCTTCCTTTTATTTTTGGGTTTGTAAATCCTCCTTCATCCATGATTGATTCCGCAATTACCTTCCAATTCTTTGACTCCGACGGGAACGTTTTCGAAACCACCACAGATCCTATTATCATAACACCATAAATAAACATTCCGCCATTTAACAAATCAACGAAATACAATGAAACGAAACATACTTTTACTTTTTGGATTGATAGGGTTGGTAATGCTGGATTGGAGCTGTACCAAAACAAATATAGGTGGTGGAGGTGGGTCAAAGTTTCATGTGATAGGCATTGGGAAAGCCGTAATGTACGAAATAATAGGCAATGACCCTGCTTTTGTACCCGTAAATGAGTTGCCGTATTACCAAGCTGAATTGTGGGTAGGACTAGAAACCGAGCGTATTACTAAAAACGCTAATTCAAATTATTCTGCATTGGCAATGCCTGCGCCTGAGTGCGATTACAGACCAGATTCTATGCAGATTTTTAGAAACAATACAGAAATAACGCATCTTTTTTTTATGGACAACCTAGAGGTTAACGAGGCTATAGGAGCACTTAACAACAATGAATTTTTTACAGGTTTTTGTGAAATTGTGTTGAAACCAAAAGATGCATTGGCCAACAACCAATTCTCTAAATACACATTTAAATTATTTAATAAAGATGGGTCTATTTTTGAAACAACAAGCGACTTTCTAAAAATTACACTTTAAATATGAATAGAACAATATTATCAATCATAGGCTTACTCGGTTTCGTTATGCTGGATTGGAGCTGCTTTCCCAATAATAGAGGATGCGGCGGCGATTATAAAGACAGTAGTTACACTATAAAGGGTGTTGATACTACAGTTATTCTTAGTCTTAAAGAAACGGTAAATGCCAGTTGGGATTTGTATAAATCAGGAGATACCGTGGCAGTTGACAAGTTTCGAATACATGTAAAACTCCTTAGAGAACTAATTTCCTACAACCCTAAAAATCATAATTTTGGGACTTCGACCTTTGCAGCGCCATGTCCTTCACCACCTATCGATATAAACGACTGGGAACTTGATTCTCTGCACGTAGTGCAAATTGTCAATGGTCGAGAAACGGAATTGGATTCTATTGTTATGAGTACTAATTATTATCACGAAGAACTAGCCTTAGATTGGAGTGAACCAACTAACCGTATTATGCTCAACAACCTGTTGTGGTCAGATGAATACGTTACGTTTAGCATTCTAAAGGCACCCAATGAAGTTCAAGTGCAATCCTATCGTATATCTTTTTACCTTACAGACGGACGAATTTTTGATACAACCACAGCACCCATTCTAGTAAAACCATAAATTATGAAACGAAATGTACTTATCCTATTCTTCATAATCGGACTTACAGCGTTAGAGTATGGATGTAAGCACGAACCCCTATCTACCGATAAGTGTGATCGAAAAACCCATATGTCGGTTACAGGGATTTTACAAGATGCCAGCCTTTTGCAAGTAGACAATGGCGTTCTTTCAGAAGTAGATTCTGGAGGCGAAGTGAATTATTCAAAACTGGTTATTCGTTTTTATGGGAAGCCAGAACTTATTTCAAACAACAGTACCTATAGTAATTTTAGCGCGTATGCTATAGCTGCTGCTTCTTTTCCTGTTTGTTGGGATTTGAGGAGAATACGTGTTGAGGGTGTTTCGGCTAATGGAACACAAGATTTAACGTCTCTATTTAGCCTATGTGACAATTACGTAGGGATTGGTTCCGTTCCTATAACGAATGATGAAGCGTTTCGAAATACGGTACTGCAAATGGTGGTTGGGACGCCTGTTGTTTTACATCTAACTATGCATCAAGCACCAGAGGTGCAGCAAGAAATGACTATTCGCGTAAAATTTGAGAATACCGATGGCCGAATTTTTGAATTTACTACTGCTGCTTTTACCATTACACCGTAAATTTCACTTAATGAGTTGTACTAAACTCTGCCGTTAAGTCACACTTTCTATTTGGCTTGCTTTTAGCTTTTATGGGGCAATGAGTAAGAAAAAAGTGTCGCTCAAGTGGGCGTTTAATGAATATATATGGCCACGCAGAAAAATCCTTTCGTTGGGTCTGGTTCTAATCGTTATTCGAAGTTTATCCGGATTAGTGCTTCCGTATGAGACTAAAAATTTACTAGATGAAGTAGTGCCTTCTGGCATTAAGAGTGATTTGTGGAATGTGTTGGCTTTTGTGGGAGGTGCCATTTTAATACAATCCATTACATCATTTGCACTTACGCAGATACTAAGTGTGGAAGCACAGCGTCTAATCTCAATTCTTAGAGCTCAAGTACAACGTAAATTACTAACCCTACCAATCAGCTTTTTTGACAATAATAAGTCGGGGGCTTTGGTAAGCAGAGTGATGAATGACGTAGAAGGTGTACGTAATTTGGTAGGAACAGGATTGGTGCAACTTATAGGTGGAAGTATAACGGCAATCGTTGCGTTGGTTTTCTTATTAAAAATAAATGCCTTGATGACCTTGTTTGTTTTTTTGCCTGTTGGCCTTTTTGGATTCATAGCGTTGAAAGCATTTGGCTATATCAGACCTATTTTTAGAGACCGCGGAAAGATAAGCGCAGATGTCACTGGAAGACTTACCGAAACACTAAATGGTGTACGTGTTATCAAAGGTTTTAATGCTGAAGAGCAAGAGAATAAAACATTTGAGGAAGGCGTTGAACGTCTGTTTCTTAATGTGAAGAAGAGCTTGACAGCTACCTCGCTTATGACCAGCTCATCTACTTTTTTATTAGGGCTTGCATCTGCAGGTATCATGGGTATGGGTGGTTATTTTATGATGCAAAATACCATGACCAATGGTGATTTTGTTTCTTTCACGCTCTTTTTAGGATTTATGATAGCACCTATTGTTCAAATGAGCAATATTGGCAGTCAACTTACAGAAGCACTGGCAGGTTTAGACCGTACACAAGAGCTTATGAATATGACGGAAGAAGATGATCCTGAGGTGCGTAACGTGGTGTTGGGTCAAATCAAAGGCGATATTGTTTTTGATAACGTGAGTTTTAGCTATGAAGAAGATAAAGATGTCTTGCATGATATTTCGTTTAACGCAAATGCAGGAAGTGTAACCGCACTTGTAGGGTCAAGCGGCAGTGGTAAATCTACTATTGCAGGACTAGCAGCCACCTTCTTAAATCCTGTAAGTGGTCACGTAACGTTAGATGGACAAGATTTAGCTCATGTTAATTTAAGCAGTTACAGACGGAACCTAGGAGTGGTCCTTCAAGATGATTTTTTATATGAAGGTACGATTAGAGAAAATATACTTTTCCCAAGACCAAATGCGACAGAAGAACAGCTTTTAGCGGCGGTAAAAGGAGCTTATGTAGACGAGTTTACTGATAGATTTGATAATGGATTAGATACGGTGATAGGAGAGAGGGGTGTAAAATTAAGTGGCGGTCAGCGCCAGCGTATTTCTATTGCACGCGCGTTACTTGCCGATCCTAAAATCATTATTCTGGATGAGGCAACTTCAAACCTAGATACGCAAAGTGAAAGCTATATTCAGAAGAGTTTAAATATCTTAATGAAGGATAGAACTACGTTTGTAATAGCCCACAGGCTAAGCACGATTCAGCAAGCGGACCAAATCTTAGTTATCGAAAATGGACATATTGCAGAACGCGGAAAACACCAAGAGTTGCTGGATAAGAAAGGCCGATACTACGAATTGTATACCTACCAAAGTAGAATATAATTAAGTAATCATTCGTAGACTTAGGAGCAGTCTACGAATGATGTTAATACTTTTAACCAACTTAATTGGTTAACAAACCACCGGCAAGTCTAGCGGTTGTGTAGTACACTTTTACTAGATTTATTTTAGCTTGATTTAAGTTATTTTGAGCCAATAATATATTGAGCTGCGCAATACGCAAATCGTTAAAGGTAATAGTACCATTGCTATAGCTTAATTGAGCGCGCTCTAAAGCTGTTTTTGCCAGTTCGATATTCTGCGCTTGAGCAGTTATGGTTTGAGACATCAATTCGATATCTAATTCTGCACTTCTAAGCTGGTTTTGAATGGATAGTTTTGCTTTTTTAAGCTCTATCTCTTTATTGGCTTGGTTTAGTTCCGCATTTTTTAAGGCAGTGGTCAACTGGAAGCCGTTAAAAATGGGCATAGTAACAGTTAATCCGCTGCTAAATCCAAGGGTTTTTTGTGATAAGACAACACCTGCACCATTTTGGGCATTATTGTAGCCGTAATTGCCTGTCATATTCACCGTGGGTAGTCTACGTGATTCGGTAATAGCTATTTGGTGCATAGCTAACTCCTCGGCAACTTGAGCTAACAATAAAGTTGCATTGTTTTGTAATGCTTGCTCGCGCAATACAGTCATAGATTGCTGAGCTGGAACCGGAATAAGTTCAGATACTTCAATAGCAGTATAAGGATCTCTTCCCATTAAGGTATTTAGCGAGGCAAGTTGTTTTTGGATAGCAGTTTGGAGAGATAGAATAGAAAGGCTATCGTTGTTTAAATCTACTTGAGCACTAAGGACGTCGAGTTTATTTCTACTGCCATTTTCATTGCCAATAGTCACGCGTTTTAGTCGATCTTGGGATATTTTAATATTGTTTAAAGCGGCATCTAGATTTAGATTAGCTTGCTGAATATCAAGGTAACGGGTCACGATATCTAAAACCAAATTTTCTGAAATTATCTTAGATTGCAATGATGTAAGTTGCTGTGTATTCATCAAGCTTTGATAGGTGTGAACCCTTCCAAAACCATTAAATACAAGGTAGTTAAATCCGACTCCGACATTATATGAAGTGTTTTCAACACCATCTTTTTCGATATCAGGAACGACACCACCAAAGGTTAAATTGGTGTTGTTTCTACTGTAATTTAAACCGCTATTCAGGTTTAAATTTGGTAGGTATCCTGCTTGTGCTTTCGTAGCGTTATTGTTCGCTGACGAAATATTATTGGTGGCAATTGCTACATCGTAATTGCTCTGCAAAGCCAATGCAATGATTTGTTCTAGCGACAAAGCGCTTTGGCTGAAACCTGAATATGTTGCACAAAGCAGTGCCAATAGTATACTAATTTTCTTCATTGTATTTTTCTGCTTCTAATTCTTTAATAGCTGGTTCTACAGATTCTGCTGAAGGCATTATACCGCCATCCCAAGCCCAACCAAATGCACGTTTCGTATTGTTCCATGCGGATAAAAATACAGGCAATAAAATAAGGGTGAGTAAGGTAGCAACGCCTATACCGTAAGCCACGGCTATAGCCATTGGAATGAGGAATTGCGCTTGAAAACTTTTTTCCAAGATTAGTGGAGCAAGTCCTGCGATAGTGGTCATACTGGTTAAGAAAATTGCTCTAAAACGAACATAGCCTGCTTCATAAATGGCTTCATCGAACGACATACCTTCTTTGAGAAATCCATTCATTTTCTCTACGAGAACCAAACTGTCGTTTACGATAATACCTATCAACGCGACGATACCCAAGAAACTCAGAATACTTAATTGTTGTCCGTGAATGTAATGTCCCCATGCCACACCTATTATACTAAAAGGTACTAGTAATAGTAGAATTATGATAGCTTGACTCAGCGATCTAAAGGTAAGGGTAATGATGATAATGATACAAAAAAGTACAAATGGCAGGGCAAATTTGGCTGATTTCTGTGTTTTTTCAGCTTCTCTATTTTGCCCTTCAAACAAGGGAGAAACTCCTTGATGTTTGGCTAAAATACCTGGAATAATATCTTGCTTGATTTGCTCAATCATTTCTGGAGCAGAAATATCTTTACTACTCAGTTCGCACTCTATGGTTACTTGTTTTTGACCATCCAAGTGGTTAATTCCAGAGACTCCACGCACGGTGGTAAAGGTTGCTAATTTTCTAAGTGGCACCTCTTTTCCATCGGCCAGACGAATTCTTGTTTCTTCCAAATCATATAACGAAGATCGTTGTTCGTCATTAAATCGGACCCAAACCTTAACTTCATCTTTGCCACGTTGCAGTCTTTGTGCTTCATACCCAAAATAACCTTGACGCACTTGATTTAGAATTTGCGCTTCATTAAAACCTAGAATATAAGCTTCATCTGTGAGTTTAATATTGATTTCACGGTTTCCCTCTTGTACACTTTCCACCACATCCTTAAGTTGTGGTAATTCTTTCATAGCGGCTTTTAACTCATCTTTAGCAGCATCTAATTCTTTTTGATTTTCACCCAAGAACGTAACCGATACGGGCTTACCAAAAGCACTTGCGTTACCGTAAGTTAGCTTATCAGCATCATCCATAGCACCTACTTCTTCTCTGAAACGATCGGCTAATTCCATGCTACTGGTAGTTCGTTGTTCGCTACCTACTAAAATAGCGCTTATACTGCCTTCATGTGATCCAGGGCCCACCTTACGTTCAATATTAGCTACTATGCTTAGGTCGTTACCGGTCTCTTTTTTAATGGCATCATTCACTCTCCAAATTGCAGCTTCAATTTTTTCAAGTCGCTCATTGGTAATTGCCTCCCGCGTACCAGCTGGCATGCTTAAGTTAATGGGTACGTCATTGCGTTCTATTATAGGGAAAAATGTGAATTTAATAAGGCCACCTTTAATACCACCTATAGTAATAATGGCTAAAGACACAGCAATAAGAAACGTGAATATTTTATGATTCAGCGCAAAACGAAGTACGGGTGCATAGAGCTTGTCTCGCAACACATACATCATTTTGTCTGTGAGTAATTCCATTTTATTCTTTTGTTGACCTTTCTTTAGTGCCTTACTATGCGCTAAGTGAGAAGGCAGTATTATAAGGGCTTCTATCAATGAAATAAACAGAGTAGCTATAACGACAAATGCCAGCTCGCTAAAGAAATCACCAGCTCGTCCATCTACCATGAAGAAGAAGCTAAATGCTACCATAGTAGTAAGGACCGCACTAATTACAGATGGGAGTACCTCCATAGTGCCATCTACAGCTGCTTGAATGGGATTTTTACCGCGTTCAAAATGACTATATACGTTTTCACTTATAACAATGCCATCGTCCACTAAGATGCCTATGACCACTATCATCCCAAAAAGAGAAATGACATTTATAGTAACCCCAGCATAAAGAGCAATAATGAACATACCCAGAAATGAAATGGGTAAGCCAACAGCAACCCAAAATGCAATTCTGATATTTAGAAATAGGGAGAGTAGCAGCAGTACTAATAGCATACCCAACACCCCGTTCTCTATTAATAATTCTTTCCGTTCTTGTAAGGTTTCTGATTGGTCCTTAATAAGTGTGGCCGAAAGTTTAGGATTTAGTTCTGCAAATTTCTTGAAGTAGTTTCTTACATATTCGGCATTTTTGAGTAAGTCTTCTTCATCTGTACTGCTTACCAGCACTTCTATACCTGGGTTCCCATTGATATAGATTCTATTGGGGTCGTCGGCCCATTTATCGGCAACTTTAGCTACATCTTTTAGCCGTACAATAGCGCCATCAGAAGTTGTTTTTATGACCAAATTTTCAAGCTGAGCAGCATAATACTCCTTATTTCTGCTTCTTATCAGGAGTTCTTCATTCTTGGTTTTAATGGAGCCTCCTGTTATGTCAAGATTTGCTCCTCGGATAAGAGATCCAGCTTGCTCTATACTTATTCCGTATTTACGGAGGGCATCGTCATCTAAAGCAACTTCTATTTCTTCGTTAGGAAAACCCGCCAATTCTACTTTTGAAATCCCGTCAAAAGCAAGTAGGTCTTTTTCTATACGTTGCCCATATTGTTTGAGTGATTTAAGTGAAATATTTTCACCAGTAACAGCATAATTTATGGTAAAGTTTATGTTTTCTCGGAGTGCTACTATGGGTTTTTCTAGCCCGCCAGGAAAACTATTAATAGCATTTACGGCATTTTTTACATCTTCAAGAGCTACCTTGGTGTCGTAGCCTTTTTCTACCTCAATGATTACAGCTGCTGCATTTTCATTGCTGGTTGAGGTGATGCGCTCTATACCTGTAACGCCTTCTAGTTTCTCCTCTATTCGGGCTACTACACCTTCTTCTATCTCATTGGGCGCCGCTCCGGGATAAATCAATTGTATATTGATTATTCTATTTTCAACAAGCGGGAAAAAACTCGCCGTCATGTTGGAATATGCCAAATACCCAAATATAACCACTACGGCCATTAAGGTATTAGTTGAAATAGGATACTTTATGAAATAAGCTATGATTTTTTTCATTCCTATTGAACAGATGGTTCTACTTTCAAGCCTTCAAAAGCGCCACTAATTGCTTTATTTGGAATTAACATCCCATTTGTAATTCCTTTTATAATAGCCTTTTCGTCTGAAAAGCTAATTACTTCAATGGGGGTAAGCACCAAGGTAGAATCTGCATTGATAGTATAAATCGCTTTCCCATCTTCTATCATATTCCTGTCAACGATGAGTGCGTTTTGCTCTACGCCTCCATTTATTACGGCTTTTAAGTACAGTCCTTCGCGGAGTTCTGCGCCACTTACTTTTAAGAAAATACTCACCATTTGGGTAGTTGGATTTATAATACTGTTGATACGACTAACAGTTCCATAAAATTCTTTATCTAAATCAGTAGAATTAAGCTTTACCGTACTTCCCACTTTGAGGTGTTTTAAATCGTTGCGCGAGACAGGAGCTTCCAATTCATAGGTTCCTAATTGTACAAAAGTGCCTATTTTTTGACCAGTTCTTACAAGTGTTCCAGGATCTATAGTTGCTTCGCTCAGCACTCCGCTGTAGGGAGCTGCTATTTTATGTTTAGTGAGTCTAACTTCTTGACTTTGAATATTGTAATACGTAGTAAGTATATTTCTGCCACTTATAAATTGTTTTAACTGTGTATTGTCTAACTTGGGTAAAACAGGAAGAGGTTGGCTTGGTTTAATGCTTTGCACAAAACTTTTCCAAGCAGATGCCTCAGCAGGATAGTCAAGTGATATATCTGCTAATGCTTGATTTACGATAGTCATAAAACTACTTCGTTGAGCCGTGAGTGCCGAACGAATTTCAGCGTCGTCTATGGATGCAATAATTTGTCCTGAAGTAAATTGTTGCCCTTCTCTAAAGTTGGTGGTGAGTAAAACTCCTGTCACCTCTGAGTATAGTTCTAGTCTATTGGTGGCTTGCAATCTACCACTAACAGTTATGTTAAGTGGAATAGAAGTAAGCTCTGCCGGAGATGCGGCCACTACTTTTGATCGAAATGAAATCTTAGGCTCGTTGGCTTCCTCAGATTTGCCAAGTTGCTTAGAAATGAAAACGCCAACTAAGACAGCGGCAATACCTAAGATTATAGATCTGCCTAGATTTTTATTAAATATGGGTTCACTCATTAGTGTGTTGTTTTTTCGATGCGAATTTAGTTTTTATGATGTGTTGAATTAAAAGTATTCACTGTTTTTTAGATGATATGTTTTAGTCTCCTTGAACCAGTTAAATGTGAGTAGTTCAGGTACATTAAAAATCAAACCAACTTCTGCGTCTGTTTAGTTTCAGGTCTTTCAAAGTACTTGATTTTACGCTGATGCCAAAGTCAAACATCTGACGCTGAATAGGGTACCATTTAAAGGTCATTTGCCAACAATGTAAGTCCCTGAAAAAATCAAGAGAAGTAAAGGATATGTCTTTTTTAGTAATGTCATACCCACTGCTTACTCCAATTTTCCAATTTTCTGTGAGTTTAATATCTCCTTGGAAAGTTATGCTTTGACTTACCGTTTTTTCTCTTAACACTGGAGTACGGGAATTTAGATTGTAATTTAAATTAAGGCTCCAAGGGAGGTTGAAGTCTACATAGTTTTGTAAGTTATTGTTGATGTACTCTAGTTCATCCTCATTCACCTTGTCGGTCTCTTTCTTTTTAAACGCTTGCGGATTAAGGTTAGTGGAAATGGATACAGCACTTTGGACGAAATGCCCTAGCTTTTTCATTTCATTGATGGCAAATTGATTGTAGCGGGTAGCAACCTCATTAGGGCCTACTAATGTGTAGCTGTAAGGGTCGAACGAAGTGCTAAAATTCATCCTAATCTTATTCAAGATAGTTGTATTCCCAGAGATATTTAACGTTGCTAGATTAAAAGAATCCGCCAAGAAGTTATAGCCACTTCTAATGTTCAAACTTTCAATTATTTTTACCTTTTTGATACCTCCATTGGCTGTATCTTTACTTGAGCGAACTTTAATCTCCAGGTTGTTACCAAATCCAAAATTTAAGGATGCTTGTGGCCCAGCAGTAGGTCGTCCTATTATCCCATTTTCGTATACAGAATAAGATTTTACCATCATTTGAGAATCAATGTACGATTTGTAGCCATTTTGAGCGCCACTTTGAAAATCAGGATTCCAAACAGCTTCTAGGTTGGGTCGCACAACGTGTCGTATTGCCACTATTTTTTTATCTGTAAAAGCTTTCGTTCCATATAAAATAGTGCTAAATCCTATGGAAGTATTATACGACATAGCTCTTGAAAAGCCAGCGATATCGTTATTGACAATAACGGAATCTCCTACAGCATCCCAAGTTTTTTCGGTTGTTTTAAAATACCAGTATTCACTAAAACTAAAACTCGGAGAAACGGTCACCCATTTTAATGCTTTAAAAGATGTATTGATGGGTACAACATGACTTGCACCGTTTCTAAAGTCATCTCTAAGTCGAGGAGTATTAAGGCTAGCTTTCACACCAAAAGTCTCACTCACTGCGGCTACTAAAATGGTATCTGCCGTTTTAAGTTCATTTTTAAATGTACCTTGGTACGAAATACCGAGATTTCGCATAAAACTTTTTGCCGTTTCGTTCTTGGAATAGAAGTTTTTAAAAGGCATTTGCCTACTTAAATTAGCGGTAAACTGAGGCAAAGTCATATTCAACTCACCGGTTGAAAGATTTTGTATCATATTTGAGTTTATGCTCACATTTACCTTTTTATCCAATATTGCTCTAGAGTATGAAACACTTGAGTTTGAGTTGGTACTAATAATGTCTTGATAATTGGTTGTGTTGTTTTTAGAGAAATTTCGGGTTAAGAAATTTACGCTTGCGCCGAAACGAGATCCAGGTTTAGCTTTAGCATCTCGGTTATAGGTCCATCCAATTTTGTAATCTTTCCGAACGGAGTAGGTTGGCGACTCGGGTTCCCCAATTTTGAAACTTGATGTTTCAAAATTTAAATTACCCTGGTACTTATAGCGTTTGTTATACCTGGAGCTTACCGATGCTCTCCAACTACCTCTGAAATAAATATCCCCCATGACTTGAACATCCAGAAAGTCATTTACAGGCACGTAGTAACCTAGATTTCGTATATTAAAACCGTAGGCCTGAGACTCACCAAAGGTGGGGAATAAGATGCCTTGTTTTCGTTTGTCAGGAACAGGAAAAAAACCAAACGGAACAAAAAGAGGTGTATTAATATCTGCAATTACAAGATTAGCAGGACCCGTAATAATCTGTTTTTTAGGAATTACTTTAATCTTGTCGGCTTTAATATAAAAATGAGGTTCGGGTAAATCGCACGTAGTAAACTTGGCATTTTTTACATAAATATTTTCTTGGCTATCCCTTAGCACGCGCTCGCCATGTATAAGTCCATCGCTTTCAGTTGTTAGTACGCCAAAGGAAATGCCTTTTTTAGACTGGAAGTTGTAGCGCATGGTATCTGCTTCATACTTTTTCCCATTGTCTTCTAAGCTCGGTCTACCTAGATAATCTCCGGTGCTATCGTTTACAATTCCACGAGCCATAACATCCTTAGAATCCAGGTCGATTTCGATATAATTTGCTACGATAATGATTTCTTGGTAGCTTATTTTGGCGTTGCCATATAAATAGGCCTTTCTAGACGGCATGTCTAGTATTATTGAGTCATCTGCTTCATAATCTAATGAAGCATCTAGGTCAGACACGTGTTGATCTATTGAGAATTCTAAACTGTCGTGACCGATACTGTCGAGTTGGTATATAGAATCAACAAATTTGCCTGTGGAATCAGGTTGCTGAGCTTGACAAAAAAAAGGTGTATAAAATAGAAAGCACAACAAGGATATGCGTTGATACAAAAGCGCCTGATTTTTAAGGTTTTGGCGATATGTTTTCTTAAAATTGTACAAAAGAAATAATCTGCTTGTTAAAGTAGGTTTTAATACGCGTGCAAATGAACAACTTATATGCCACAAAGAAAGTCTTCCATTCAAGAATATCATTATTTCTAATGTCGCTTTCGATGGTAATAAGTTCTTATGCTTTGAACAGTATAAAATTATCGATAAAGTTAAGTGCTAAGATGTAAATGTATAGACAGAAAAAAATCATTAACATCGTCTGGAGAGATAAGTATGTGATTGGCGATTGCTTTGGTGTTATTCATAGCGCATTAAAAAAAAGAGATGACTCTGGTCAATGAAAAGATTTAGTAATGAATTGCTTCTGATATATTTGAAGCCTTATTCAATTGTAAGAAAAAAAACATAGTCCTAAAATCAATAGTATAAAATAGAAATGAAGATAACAAAGGAAACAAAAGTGGGAATTCTAACGGCAACAGCAATTGCCATATTAGCTTTTGGATACAATTTCATGAAGGGGCAGGACATGTTCACCACTTCAAATGAGTACTTTGGAAAGTATGATAGAATAGAAGGATTATTTAAAAGTAACCCTGTGCTGATAAACGGTTACAAAGTAGGGAGTGTTACTTCTATCACCATGGATAGAAATGATAGTTTTAGGTTAACCGTTGGAATTACGCTGCCAGATGACATTAAAATGCCTAAGAATTCTATCATGAAAATCGTAAATAACGATATGATAGGAAGTAAAGCCATTGAAATTATTTTTGGAAACAGCACTGAATTTGCGAGTACAGGCGATTTTTTGTTGGCAGAACAAGATCAAGGTATTGCACAAGCGGTGAGTGGCGTTCTTGAACCGCTTACCAAAAGTGTAAATTCTGTTTTGGGGAATATTGATACGGCAATCTCGGGTGCAGACTTAGAGGGTACTTTAAAAGACGCATCATTAGCCTTGAAGTCGTTTAAAGAAACTGCCGATAAGTTGAATAAGCTATTAGATGGTAAAGACAGAGATATAACCGCCATATTGAGTAATGTACAAGCAACAACTGCAGGATTAAAGGGATTAACTCCAAAGATTGATGGAATATTGACCGAAATAGACGCTACTACGAAAGAAATCAGTGCCATTGAGTTTAATGCTTTGGCTACCCAAGTTAAAAGTTTAAGTGAGGAATTGGAGAAAACTACTAAGGCGATAAATGGCAAAGACGGAACGCTGGGTATGTTGGTTAATGATAAGGAAATTTACAATAAACTTGATTCCACCGTCGGCAAGTTAAAGTCACTACTTGACGATATAGAGAAATATCCGCGCAGGTACACTGGTGTAACCGAACGTCAGCGTAAGAAGGGCGATAAAGAGAAAGAAGGAGAAAAATAAGCGAAGACTTTTTGATTCTCTGTAAAAGGCAGCTATAGGTTTCCTAACTCTTTTACCAAACCTGGCCCTGTATATATAAATCCAGTATAAATTTCAATAAGATCAGCGCCAGCATCTAGTTTGGATTGTCCGCTGGCAGCATCTTCAATACCTCCTACACCTATAATGGTCATGTCTGATTTAGAACGTATATGCTTTACAAATGAGTTTGAAACGGCTAAAACTGGCGCGCCACTTATACCTCCATCGCCTATTTCTAGGACAAGTTTTTTGCTAGATTTAGTAAGTAGTGTGCGATCGATACTGGTATTGGTAGCCACTATTCCTTCAAAAGCAATTTCTTGTTGTAGTTCCACTATCTCGTCTAGCATACCAAAGGTCAAGTCTGGCGCTATTTTCAGGTACATTGGTTTCCAGTTATCTTTTGTTTTTCGAATGTCAAGTAATGCTGATATTATTTTCTTTAGTTCTTCTTTGTTTTGAAGTTCTCTTAGATTAGGCGTGTTTGGAGAGCTTACATTAACAATAAAAAAATCGGCGAGGTGATAGAGCTCGTCATAGCATTTAACATAGTCATTTACGGCATTTTCATTGGGTGTTGTTTTATTCTTGCCAATGTTTATACCAATTTGCATATCACAATTTGGATGAGTTTTTCGGAATGTCTCTAAGCGTTTTCTTAGTGCTTTTAGCCCCTCGTTATTAAATCCCATTCGATTGATTATCGCTCTGTCTTTTTTTAGCCTAAACAAACGCGGTTTCGGATTGCCGCTTTGGGGCTTTGGGGTTACTGTTCCTACTTCTATAAAACCAAAGTTAAGTATATATAATTCGTTTAGAAATTTACCATCTTTATCAAATCCAGCTGCAAGACCTACTTTGTTTTTATAATTAAGTCCGTCTACAGAAACAGGGTTGTCCGCAAACTGAAAGGTGTTTCTAACGAAAGAAAACTTGCTTACTACCTTAAATAATCTCATTGTGGTATAATGTGCTTTTTCCGGGGATAGCAGAAAAAACAGACTTCGAAGTACAGAATACATGAGTGCAAATGTGGGAGCTTTTTGGGCTAAAAAAAAGATAACTTTATTCTTAGGAGTAAATGTGAATTAATATTTAAAAATGCCAGTCTAACAATTAGTTTTAAGAAGGAAACTATCTTGGACAATTTCCAACTGCTGGATGATGTATGAGTTTTTTGCTCGTATTTACGAAACGGTAAATGGACTACTCGCCATAAAATAAGGGTGTAAGGTATTTAGATATATTCCATACGACGATAAAGTGCTGTTTTCTTCATTTTTTTTTAGCCTCTTCTGAACACAATGTTAAATTTGCTGTTATATAAAGCAATATATGTCTAGCAAAAAACAAGGTTTGTCGAGTATTGGAAAAAAGGTGATTATGGCACTCACCGGATTCTTCCTAATGTTTTTTTTACTGCAGCATTTAAGTATTAATTTACTTTCTGTGTTTAGCGCGGATTCTTTCAATGAAGTTTCTCATTTTATGGGGAATAACCCACTAGTTCAATGGGTGCTTCAGCCAGTGCTTATCTTCTCAGTTATTTTCCATTTTGTATGGGGAATGAAATTGGAATATGAAAATAGCCAAGCGCGAAACGTTAAGTATGCCAAATATAACGGAGGTGCTAATGCGTCATGGATGAGTCGAAATATGATTATTTCTGGTCTAGCTGTTTTGGCATTTTTAGCGCTACATTTTTATGATTTTTGGGTACCTGAGATTACTACAAAATACATCGTTGGAGATACCAGTGGTTTAATAGAAGGAACTGAAAATTTTAGATATCATGAGGAGTTAGTGCACAAATTTGCGCATCAACCATGGAGAGTATTCTTGTATGTTCTTTCTTTCGTAATGTTATCACTTCACCTTTTACATGGTTTCCAATCCTCTTTTCAATCGGTTGGCTTTAATCACACGAAGTACACTCCGGTAATCAAAATGCTAGGAAATATTTTTGCGATTGCGATTCCTTTGGGATTCATCTTCATAGCAATTTATCATTACAACGTTCATCCACATTAATTCATAAGTAGATATTTAGTCAAATGGCATTAAACGGAAAAATACCAGCAGGTCCAATAAAAGATAAGTGGACATCCTACAAGGATCACCTTAATCTTGTAAACCCTGCCAATAAAAGAAATATTGACATTATTATAGTAGGCACAGGTCTGGCCGGTGGCAGTGCCGCTGCGACTCTTGCTGAACAAGGATATAATGTAAAAGCATTTTGCTACCAAGATTCACCTAGACGAGCGCATTCTATTGCAGCGCAAGGTGGAATAAATGCAGCCAAAAATTACCAAGGTGACGGCGATTCTACCTACCGCCTTTTTTACGATACTGTAAAAGGAGGAGATTATAGAAGTAGAGAAGCCAATGTGCACAGACTTGCAGAGGTAAGTGCAAATATTATTGATCAATGTGTGGCTCAAGGGGTACCTTTTGCTCGAGATTATGGAGGGTTATTGGATAATCGTTCATTTGGTGGAGTGCTCGTTTCTAGGACTTTTTATGCGAAAGGACAAACGGGTCAACAATTATTATTAGGTGCCTATTCTGCCATGAACCGTCAAATCGCTCGTGGTAAAATAACAATGTATAACCGCCATGAAATGCTAGATGTGGTAGTAGTAGACGGTAAAGCACGAGGAATTATCGCCCGTAATCTAGTAACAGGTGAAATCGAAAGACATTCGGCACACGCCGTTGTGTTGGGTACAGGCGGTTACGGAAACGTATTCTTCTTAAGTACCAATGCAATGGGAAGTAACGTAAGTGCGGGTTGGAAAGCACACAAAAGAGGTGCCTATTTTGCCAATCCTTGTTACACCCAAATTCACCCTACGTGTATTCCTCGAAGTGGTGATTACCAGAGTAAACTAACCCTTATGTCTGAGTCGCTAAGAAACGACGGTCGTATTTGGGTTCCAGCTAAATTAGAAGACGTTGCTGCCATCAAAGCAGGAAAGCTTAAAGCTACTCAGATTGCAGAAGAAGATAGAGATTACTACTTGGAGCGAAGATACCCTGCATTCGGGAACTTGGTGCCTCGTGATGTAGCAAGTAGAGCAGCCAAAGAACGTTGTGATGCAGGTTATGGTGTGAATGCAACAGGCGAGGCCGTTTACTTAGATTTTGCATCTGCGATTCTAAGATATGGTAGAGAGCAGGCTTTACTTAAAGGCGAGTCTAGTGCTACCGATGCTCGCTTAAAAGAACTAGGTAAAGAAATCGTTAAAGCAAAATACGGTAACCTATTTGACATGTATAAACAAATAGCAGCTGAAAATCCTTACGAAACTCCGATGATGATATACCCAGCAGTTCATTATACAATGGGTGGTGTTTGGGTAGATTATAATCTTATGACTACCATACCGGGTTGTTATGCAATAGGCGAGGCTAATTTCTCTGAACATGGAGCAAATAGATTAGGAGCTTCAGCTTTAATGCAAGGTTTAGCGGATGGCTATTTTGTATTACCATACACCATTGCAGACTATTTATCTCACGATATCCGTACTGGGGCAATACCAACTACGTTGCCAGAGTTTGATGCTGCGGAAAATGAAGTGAAAGAAAGGCTTGAAGGTCTGGTTAATAATAAAGGAATTCATTCTGTAGACTATTACCACAAGCAGTTGGGTAATATTATGTGGAATAAGTGCGGAATGAGCAGAAATGAAAAAGGGCTAAAAGAAGCCATTGAAGAGATTGCCGCACTAAGAGAGGATTTCTGGAAAAATGTAAGTGTTCCAGGCGGGGCATATGAATTAAATCCGGAATTAGAAAAAGCTGGAAGAGTTGCTGATTTCTTAGAATTAGGAGAACTTTTTGCGAAAGATGCCCTAGACAGAAATGAGAGCTGCGGAGGTCATTTTAGAGAAGAATCTGTAGAAGTTGGAGGACCTCAAGATGGTGAAGCCCTTCGCGATGATGAAAACTATGCTTATGTAGCAGCATGGGAGTATAAAGGTAAACCAAGTGAGGCTGTATTGCACAAAGAGCAATTGGAGTTTAACGATATTAAATTGACACAAAGAAGTTATAAGTAAGATGAGCGAAATGAACTTAACACTCAAAATCTGGCGACAAAAAAATGCCGCAGATAAAGGTAAAATGGTAGACTATAAAGTAAATAGTATATCAGAGCATATGTCTTTCTTAGAAATGATGGATGTACTCAATGAGCAGTTAATCAATAGTGGTGATGATCCTGTTGCTTTCGACCACGATTGTAGAGAAGGAATATGCGGTAGTTGCTCTATGTTTATCAACGGAGAAGCACACGGTCCTGTAAAAGGAACTACTACGTGCCAATTGCACATGCGTAGCTTCAAGGATGGTGACACTATTTATATTGAGCCGTTTAGAGCAAACGCTTTTCCCGTTATAAAAGACTTGGTTGTAAATAGAAGTTCGTTTGATAGAATTCAGCAGTCAGGAGGATTTATTTCGGTAAATACAAGCGGGAATACTCAAGATGCTAATGCGACTGCAATCCCAAAACACGATGCAGATCTTGCTATGGATGCGGCGGCTTGTATCGGCTGTGGTGCATGCGTTGCAACCTGTAAAAACAGTAGTGCGATGCTTTTTGTTGGCGCTAAAATTTCGCAATATGCATTGTTACCACAAGGACAAGTGGAAGCTAAAGATAGAGCTCAAAATATGGTGGCTCAGATGGATGCAGAAGGTTTTGGTAATTGTACGAATACTGGAGCTTGCGAGGTAGAATGTCCCAAAGGAATTTCAATTAGCAATATTGCTAGAATGAATCGTGAGTATTTGAGTGGTTCGATAATAGGGTAAAACAAGTG
>JAFMCI010000088.1 GCA_017857855.1 Bacteroidia bacterium
CTTGTTCGACACAATATCTATTTAAGCAAGTCAGATTCGTATATCCGACCACGCGCGCCATCTTTTCTAAGCTTTCCAGCTTTAGTAAGAACAAACCCAAAATAGACACATTCTGGCTTTTCATCTTTTGCTAAGTAGTTGCGCATAGAGAATTTAATATCGTCAACTATGAGCGACTGCTTAACGCCAAACTTGCATGTGACGGTATCACCAATCTTCGCGCTTGCTTTTGAAAACGCAAATTCTTTACCAAGCTTACGAACTTCTTTCTCAGCAAGAGAACGAATCTCTTGTGCTTTGAGTCTAAAATCATTTAATTCCATATAGTCACCTTTCGACACAGTTTCTATTTAGCTAGTAATTTAACTAGGGTTCTAAGATCATCTGCACACTGCCGTTTAGTTCGTTCTGATTCCTGATCAATAGCTCTATCAATTCGGCCATCTTCTGAGTCATCATTGCCCCGTACTGTTTTGTTGCTATCTTTGTATTCCCACTTTTCAATAAGTGCGTACAATACTTCCTTTTCCATATCAGCCTCCTAAGACTGGTTAGTTCGACATTATTTATGGTTAGCAACAGTTAAGTTTTCTAATTCTTGCGCTAATTGTTCATACTCATAAATTAGTAATGTTTTTTCGTATGGTGATAAATCTTTGTTAGTTTTTAATTCTTCAATTTCAGTTAATCGTCTGGAAATTTTTATAGCCCAATTCGTTTTGTCCATATAGTTCTACTCCGACATTTTCACTGGTTGGTTGCGTGTTCCATGTATGAATTGAATAGTGACCCATCAAGCTCACCATGAGTTGTACATTCCATCATCATTTCTTCAAGCGCGTTTACTTGAGCCTGTAAGTTGTCAATCTCTTCACACAGATCAAGAACTAGCGGAGCGGAAATCATCATGTTGTCTCTGCCGATTCTTTTAGCTTCGTCTTTCGCACTATCAAAACCTAATATTTTATTAGCCATTCCTAACTCCTTCTTGTTACGACATATTTTATGGTTAGCCCCAAACCCAAACAGGTTTAGTTCCTTTACCTTTACCTGCGCCAGTAAACCAACATGATTTAGGCAAGCTTTCACGATCCTCTACATCTTCGGGCGGAAAACCAAAGCGCACCCTATCTTCATCTAATGATTCCGGCTTAATGTCCTCTCCAAGATAATTAGAAAAAACTTCTGCCGCTTCCTCTTTTGAATAACTGCCACTTAGAGCATAAGTACAGTCACTAAGTGACATTGGTTCACTAAAGTCTTCTTCAAATTTAGGCATTTCTTAACTCCTTCTTGTTCGACATTATTTCTTGTTGACAGGAAGCGCGTCCTGAAGATGATCTTCAAGGTTTTTTATATCTTGCTCGCATTCAATACATAAAGATTTACCATCCCCCATATATCGCGAATTGCACTCTGGGCAATGGTGTAGAACACCACGCCTGTTCTCACAAATATCTAGCGGGTTTCTCATTATCGAGTTGTAATCTTCTTGCTGCATGGCGTTCTCCGTTAATAGTTAATTGCCGACATTATTTCGTTTTAGTCTGCTGTATATATTGCGTGAACCTTGCTGATTCGTTCTATATGTCGCTTTGCTGAGTCAAGTGTCAGCCAAGTATTTACACCGTTTAATTGCACCCATACAGGAAACCACCAACGTTTAACTTGGCATTCATACCCACAATAGTTGTCACCAACAATTCTATATTTAGTTTTAGGCATTTTTAACTCCTTCTTGTTCGACACAATATCTACTTAGATACTGAATTTAAACTTAGCGCCATCTTTAATGCCACTTTTGCCCGCTTCTATCTTTTCAACCTTGCCACCATGATCAAAGAATTCGTTTATCTGGTCATTGATAGTTTTTGATTCTTCTGTGCGCGGAGGCATGATTCTGCCGTGACTAAGGGCTTCACCTGGTTTGATTAAAGTACTCATAATTCTGTTTCCATTCTGAAAATAATTGCACAAGCTTTAACCAAGCTCGCATCTATTGCTTCAAAGTTGTTTCTTCTAACTAGCCATAATCCTGTTTTATGATCCTTATATGCTTTCATGCTGCCTGCTCCTGTAATGATAATGGTAGTTCAAAAGCGTTCAAGCCAATAGCTGCATAGGCTTTGATTAACTGTTTAACTAGATAGGTTTCTGTGCTACCGAAGTATTGGCCGTTATTGGTAAAGATTAGAATTTTAGTTTTCATGTCGTTTCCCCTGTTTCGTTGTTGATGTATTAACCTTAGTCTTTAATAGATTAGTTGTAAAGATAAATATAATATTTATTGTGTTTATTCTTGATTGTTCGCATATTGAATAGCTTCTGCAACGGTTTTAAAGTCAATTTCTTTCATCATCTGATCACCACGAAAATCAAACTTAACTATCATTAACTTAGCTCCATCATTAATTTCATCAATCCAATACTCTGTATTGCTGTGAGTTTCACTGTCGGCCCATATCTGAAGGCTTTGTTCTTCTGTTTCAAATTCAAGCATGTTATTCCCCTAGTTATCGTTGAGCCACTATAAGCGGCTTCTGGTCAGTCTTTAGCTTGTTATCAAACCGATGCTTACGGTTGTCGACGCAAAGCTTTAGATTCTGACTGAAAAGGCTTACAAGTGGCGCTTTACATTTTGGACAAGGTTGCATCAAAACGGGATGCTGGAGTCATCATCAAAGTTATCTTCAGCTTGCTTATATTGCTGCTGCGGAGCTTGTTGCTGTCTAGGCTGTGATTCCCCTTGCCAAAACACTGTTGCATTACCTAAAATTGGCATCTGAATTTCTTCATCCTTGTTTTTTTCTTGGGTAACAAAGCCGTTATCGCCATGCTCACCCTTATTATCTATATCAATGAATGTGATGATATTTGCATACGTGCCTTTCTTGCCCTTGAAGAATCTAGCCTTATCAAGCTTGGTTACATCTATCTTTATATTTACGCCAATTTTCATAATAATTACCTACTTAATTCTAATTGATGATTTAGCGCGTTCAAGATGTGCGCCTTCGATTGTTGTGCCTTCTTTCAAGGCTTTTGTTATAGCTGTTTTATCTGGTGATATGGTTGTTTTAACCGAAAGATAGTCCTCTGGTAAAGCATCCTCATTATCTATGTAGGCATTCTCACGACCAGGAACGCAAGTTATAGTGAACATCGGGCAAGATATTTTCTTTATCCCTGTTCGCTCCATATTCTCACGTAAATAGTTTTTAAGTGATGCCTGCTTATTTTGTATTACTTTCTTTCGAGCTTGTAACCTGGCAATGGCCGAGTCGATAGGCTCAACATCACCATCCATATTTAAAACCATTGATACGATTGCATTGGCTTTGTCGTTAAACTCGCCTTCAATGCCTTCTAATGTGTCTGCAATAGCAATCGCCATTTCATCATCTTCAGACATTGCTACAAGCTCTTTATATTCCGCACTAATATCATACAGCTTTGACATTATCATTCCCCTCAAGTTCTAGCTTTTTAGCATCTTTCGCTTTGGTTAGTTTTATTTGTGATTTCTCGTCTTTTCTTACGGTGGCTTTTATCATAGCTTCTTTGTAGCAAGCTTTTAGCATATTCATGTTTACTGATTCACCAATTAGCTTTAATTGCTTCTCAATGTAGCTGTCATATTCAAGCTCGCCTTTTAGCTTCTCTTCAGACTTTCCTTCATTTCGTTCAAGGTTGGCTTCCTCTTCGCGAGTCTTGAAGTATTCATAATCTTCAAACTCACCCATGAAAATATCCGCACACATGCCAATATCTGAGAATCCTTTAGATTTGGCGCTGGTGACGACTTTCTTTCTAGCGTCAGCATCTACCTTTAAAACACCATTCTTTGTCTTGGCGGCCAACTCTGTGCAAGCATGGATAGGAATCTCGCCTCTTTCGCCTTCGTGATGGAAATACATAACGGCATCATAGTTTAATAGGATAGTGTCGCCTATTTCGCGCTCACTAAATTTCTCGCTATCTGGGAATATTCCCCATTTAATGCCCTGTACTCCAAAAATCTTAGTGGCCATTTTAGCCTGGTAGATAGGCGTGATTGATGTAAACGCGCGGCCAAAGGTTACCTTCTTAGTATATTTAGGATCGGTTTTACTAATCGAATCCCAAAGCTTTAAATTATTATCGCTCATTTCTTCACCCCCACAGTTTCATTAACAACCTTCTGAATGTAACGCTTTAAATCTTCAGAGCTTGTTTTGTCAGAATTAATGGCCTTGCTTAAAGCAGATAAGTCGCTAATGTCGTTTTTATTATCTGTATCTATATAGATTGCTAGTTTCATCTTATTCCCCTTGCTCAATACAAAGCAGTGATTGTATTTTTTCTTCGATTGCGGTTATACGTGCG
>JAFMCI010000089.1 GCA_017857855.1 Bacteroidia bacterium
ACATATTCAGCTACTTTTAGATGTCGTGTAGTGGGCTGCATATATTGACCAAGTGTTATGATTCCTACACCGGAGTTTCTTAAATCGTGCATGGTTTCCAAAATTTCGTCTTCTGCTTCACCCATTCCGCACATAATGCCACTTTTGGTTTTCATACCTTTCTCTTTAAGATATGAAAGTACAAAGAGTGATCTATCATATTTTGCTTGTACCCTAACTTCTTTGGTAAGACGTCTTACCGTTTCAATATTGTGCGACACTATTTCAGGATGAACAGAAATAATACGATCTAATTGCTCTGTATTCCCTTGAAAATCGGGGATCAAGGTTTCAAGTGTAGTTTCTGGGTTAAACTCTCTAATGGTCGTAACGGTTTTAGCCCAATGTATACTTCCTCCATCTTCTAAATCGTCGCGGTCTACACTGGTTATCACAGCGTGTTTTATGCCCATTATATTAATAGACTGTGCAACTTTAAATGGCTCAAGAGGATCAAGTTTCTCGCCAGCGCCAGTGGCAACATTACAAAACTGACAGCTTCTAGTACAGGTATTCCCGCCAATCATAAAAGTAGCAGTACCCGCTCCCCAACATTCCCCAATATTGGGGCATTTACCACTTTCGCAAATGGTGTGTAATTTATTGTCTTTTACCAACTTCAGCATTTCAGCATAATGTCCTTCTCCAGGTATTTGGGTCTTAAGCCAATCTGGTTTCATACGCTGTTGCTGTTTTATCTTAACGTGGGGTTTGTTTTCTATGTTATTTTTCATAAAACGAAGCAAAATTAAGACTCTTTTTAGAGTATGTGCATTATATCGTAATTTTACGCTGCCTGATAACAAAACAGTGATACTAATCGTTAGTTTTGTCTATTCTAATTAAATGAGGTTAATCTACACTTTTTATTTTTTCTTAATAGGGCTCAGTCTCTTTGCTCAGAATAATACACCTACCTATACGTGGCGTATGCATTTGCCTTATAACAGTGTAAGGCAAATAATAGAAGTAGACAGAACCTTGTATGTGCTGGCAGAAGTAGGCCTCTATACATTTGATTTGATTAGTGGGGAATCTACAATGCTTACCAAAGTAGATGGATTTGCAGAATCAAAAGTGAGTAATTTTGGCTACTCTAGTGATACTAAAACCTTAATCATAGTCTATGAAAACGGGAATATTGATTTACTAAAGGACAATAAAATCATCAACTTGCCAGGTCTAAAAAGAGCTAGTGTTGGAGGCCAAAAGTTTATCTACGAAACTTCTGTAATTGGTCGCAAAGCATATTTAGCCACATCATTTGGAGTAGTTGTGGTTGATTTAGAAAAGCAACTCATTTCAGCAGATTATCAAAACCTAGGTGCTGGCGGTACTACGCTGGAAGTATTTTCAATTTTTGTCTTTAATGACACCCTTTACCTAGCTACAGATGAAGGCATAAAATCGGCACCTGCCTATGATAGCCGAGTAAATCTTCAAAATTTTGAAACGTGGAAAACAAATACGACCTATAAATCTACTCGCCTATTGCGAGAATTCAACAACAATTTGTTTTTTGTAAACGATAGTATTTTATACAATTACGCAAGTGGCAGTTATTCAACGGTAGAAGCCGGCGTTAAAAAAGACTATAAAAGTTTAATAACGGCGCATGACAAATTGGTGATTTGCCGTTGGGAAGGAGTAGCACTTTTAGATAAGCTCTTTAAGCTGGAAGAAAAGAAGGAGCCGTTTATGGAATATGCAATCATAGATTATCAAAACAATTTATGGTTTGGTGGTTTTTATAGGGGGCTAATTAAAAAATGGCCAGACGGAAGGATAGACGGGTTTATACCTCCAGGACCCTATGGCTTGACGACCTATGACATGCAAGGGTATGAGAATACTATGTATGTAACAGCAGGAGGCCACACTAATGCGTATGCTCCCTCTTATGTAAATTACGGTTATTACATATACGAAGACGGACAATGGCTTAATAGAGATCTTAATAACCCAGTAGTGGGTAGTATGATTGATTTTACCAATATTTATATCAATCAAAATAGTGGAGATGTCTATTTAGGTAGTTTTGGAAGCGGATTAGCAAAACTTAAAAACAAGGTACCAGATCAAAAATTTACTTCTGCTAATAGTACGATAAAAGCAGCGGTAGACACAAGAGAAATAGCATTAGGCATGACCCAAGATTCAAAAGGAACCTTGTGGGTAGCCAACTACGAAACAGAGAAACCGCTTTTATCGCTAAAAAAGGACGGTAGCTGGAAGGAATATAATGTTGGTTCCAACAGAATTGGGGAGATGGTAGTCGATGATCAAGATAATATTTGGATGCTTGCACCACGTTCTAGCAGCCTTGGTCTTGTTGTAGTTAAAGAAAATAGTAACGGAGGGGTAGTAGACAGACCTCTCACCACGGGTGCTAAAAACGGCGGCTTGCCCAATAATAATGTTAAAGCCATAGTATTGGATAAAGACGGAGAAATTTGGGTAGGAACAGAAACAGGAATTGGGGTATTTTATCAACCTAGTTTGGTTTTCAATCCACAGCAAAGATTAAATGCGGATGCGCAGCAAATCATTATTGATGATGGAATTGATATTGGATACCTTCTAGAAAAAGAGGTTATAAATGATCTTAAGGTAGATGGCGGGAATAGAAAATGGGCTGCTACAAACAATGGAGTATGGCTTATTGCAGAAGATGGGTCACGTATTTTGAAACATTTTACGGCGAGCAATAGTCCGCTGCCTAGTGATATAGTGAATTGTATTGGCATAGTTCCGAATACAGGTGAAGTGTTTTTTGGAACGACCCAAGGCATAACATCTTATAGAGGAGATGCGACAGAAGCAGGTACTACGCATCAAAATACATTAGTGTTTCCTAATCCTGTTCACTCTACTTATCAGGGGCCAATAACGATTACTGGTTTGCCAGAGGATGCGACAGTAAAAATAGCAGATGTCGCTGGTCGTGTTGTGTATGAGCTAATTGCCACCGGCGGCACCGCAGTTTGGAACGGGTTAAATTTTGAAGGACAAAAACCACAAACAGGAATTTATCTTATTTACAGCGCCAATAAGGATGATGAAGAAGCATTAGTGACTAAACTGCTTATCGTGAGGTAATGATTACCAAAACCAAAGCTATTGTTTTGCGCAATACCAATTATGGTGAAAGTAGTATTATCAGTAAAATGTACACTCGCGAATTTGGGGTAAGAACTTATATTTTACAAAGCATTCGAAAAGGAAAATCTGCTATTAAACCATCTATGATTCAGCCGCTTAGTTTAGTAGATCTAGATATTTACGAAAAACCCAATAGTAGTATTAATAGGATAAAAGAATTAAAGAATAATCCACTGTTAATGGATATTCAGGACAGTGTTCCTAAAAAAACGGTAGCTCTTTTTTTACTTGAGTTGCTCAATCAATGCATTGTAGACGAACAATATGAAGAAGAATTGTTTGACTTCATCGCAGCACAAATTATTTTTTTAGAGCGTGAGCCACTCAACGCATTATTTCCAATTCACTTCATGCTTAAACTTACGTTTTTTTTGGGCGTTGAACCACAAGGAGAATTTTCTGTAGATACGCCATATCTAAGTCTGGAAGAAGGTGTATTTGTGGAACAAAGCGGCGTGAGTACCGTGTCCAGAGAAACTTCTGAGCTCATTTCATTACTTTCTAACAATAGCAATTGGCCAATGGTTATCGTAAACCCTGCTGCGCGTAAAGAAGGTTTAAATCAATTAATAAAATATTATCAGTATCATATTACAAAGAATAAAAAAATGAAATCTGTAGAGATTCTTTCTGAACTTCTTCGATGATAAAACCAATAAGAAACATAGTTTGAATATCTTTGTACAATGAAGAAGGTAATGACTTTTCTAGTCTTAAGCAGTATTCTGTTTAGTGCGAATGCACAGAAAAAAAGTGCTGATTCTGCGGTTATTTTGCGCAAAATGGTCATGGATGGAGATACTTTCTATGTTTATACTTTTGATGAATTTATATTAAAAGAGTTTGACAATAAGGAGCAAAAAGAGGAGTATCTGCGACTTGTTCGGAATGTTAAAAAAGTAATGCCTTATGCCAAGTTGGCCGCATTTAGACTACAAATGATGGAGGATAATCTAAATCAACTTACCTCGGCTAAAGCAAAAAAGAAGTATATCAAAGCTACTGAAGAAGCTATAAAAGATGAATTCCTCTCTCATCTAAAAAACTTAAGTCTCAAGCAGGGAAAACTCCTCATAAAACTAATCCATAGAGAAACGGGGAATACCTCCTATGAAATACTTAAAAAATACAGAGGAAGTGCAAGCACGATGTT
>JAFMCI010000034.1 GCA_017857855.1 Bacteroidia bacterium
TCAAACGTGTTTAATAGTGCAATGTTCAACGATGTACTATTTAGAAGTGGATTTATATCTGACGGAAAGCAAAATTTTTTAGAATCTCCAAAAGAACGAACAAACCTTTATGCTCAAGTTAGAGCTGAGGCAGAGTATAAAATCAATTCTTCTTTTGGGGTTTATGTAAAAAGCAGAAATTTAGCTGGATACTCAGGAGGAACAGCGTTTACACAATTAATTTTATTTGGAAACTCCAATTTTCAAGAGCAGAAAGTGAGCAGTGGAAATCTTAATTTTTTAAGCGCATCAGCTGTTTCGGGAGGCATCACCTTAAAATCTGTGAAAGATAAAAAGCTCAATGCAAAACTGGGGATAGGGTTAAACGCAATTACAAATTACAGCCAAATCAAGGCATCAATTATGTCGCTTTATACGGCAAATAATGGGGGATTTTTAGAAGCTGTTTTTGATAACTTTTCTTCATCAGTAGGAGGAAAAGGAATGAATGGCATTGGTTTAGATCTGAACTATAGTATTGATTTTAAGAAGAGCGAAAAAATGATATTTAGCTTTAAAGTTGCAGATTTGAATGTAAACTACTTATTCGATCAAAACGAAACTCATATTGACACGACGCTATCTTTTGCTGGTTATAAGTACCAATTTGGGAGTAAAGATGCATCTTTTTCAGAATTTATAGACACCTCATTTACAGCAATTATAGATATGGGTGTTGTCCGTAAAAAGCGGCTTAGTTTGCCGTCTAAAATCAATATAAGTGGGAGTTATATGGTGGGCAAAAATTCAAAATTAATACTAGATTTTGCCGCTATAGACTTTGGAAATTTTGGTATGAGCGGAAGCCTTGCCCTCGAACGAAACTTTTCTAAAAACCTAAAAATATTATCTGCTTTGGGTTATGGAAATTTCACTGGACTAACCTGGAGAGAGGCTGTTGAAATAAGTACAACGAATGGATTTAATTATTATCTAAACTTTATGGGTTTACAATCTGCATTTGTGCCACTTCAAACACACAACTACAGCTTAGGGCTAGGGGTTGCCAAACACTTCTGAAATTCCGTACTTAATTGTTGAGCAAAAGAAATTAGCTCTTCGATTTCACCTATGCTCATCAGCCTAAAATAACGAAAAACGAGTAATTTGTTATTTGCACTTTCTATGTGATAACGGTTGTTTTCAGTTATAAAGTTTTGAAGCTCGCTGGTAAAAAATGTTTGTATTGCTTTACGATCGGGCCCCTTAACAGAAAACTTACTGCCAAACTCCGTATCGCTCTTAAATGAAATTTCTTCTTTTATGGCATAGTCTAACAGACGCGAAAAAAGTTTTTCTTGATCTAGTTTAAAGTCTGGAATGTCTTGGTCAAAACAAATGCGAAGCATAGTAGTATTATGAACCTCTGCTGCCATTAGCGCCCCTTCGTCAAAAGTTATATCTATTAGTTCCCAACTTACGTTTTCGGTGTAATTGCCCGAAATACGGTTTTTAACATATTCTATTGGCCGCGTTTTGAAAAAAATATTCTCTTTAAGATAATCAGTCTGCCAATCTATTTTATGTTCAAACGACCATTGGTTAGCAAATGCATACTCTTTGAGCTCTTTTTGTCTCTTAGATAACTGCTTAATAACTGCCTGCGGAAGTGTATGAATACTAAATGGATGCTCGCTAGTGGTAAGATGCTCATCTAAGCCAACAATTTCAAATTGACCGTCGCGCTCCGTTTCATATTGTTTTCCCCAATTATTGACAAATTCAAGAAAGGAAAAGTCTACCAAACGGGTGTGAGAAAAATCAAGAACAAGGCGCTCCTTGGGCGGAATGCTAGCGAGTATCTTCCTAATCTTTAAAATACTTACAAAATTAGCAACCCCTTTAATTCTAAGGTGGTAATGATCCTCAATTTTAGCTAAATTAAAATAAGGAAAGACGAGGTATTTAAAGAAGAGATTCGCGGGTAAATGAGACCTGACTAAATGAATGATAATGGTAAAAAGTATACCGGAAACTATTCCCTTATTTAAATCGGTAATTAAGGTAGCCACCAAGGTAACCGAAAGAATCATAAACTGCTCATATCCTTTTAGGTTAGCGTCTTTAAAGACTTTGGGCGAGGCAAGTTTATAACCCGTAAATACTAAAATAGCCATAAGTGCAGCTTTAGGAACGAGCTGGATGTAGTCAGACAATAAGAATACAAACAGCAAAATTAAGCCTCCTTGAACAAAATTAGAGAGACTTGTCTTGGCTCCTTGGTTTATGTTCACAGAACTGCGCGCAATTACTGCAATAACAGGTAAACCCCCTATAGCCCCAGATATCATGGTGCTTATTCCCATTGCAGCAACATCCCTATTTAAATTCGTTTTACGATTTAGAGGATCAATTTTGTCTATTGCTTTTGCAGAGCCTAAAGTCTCGATGGTTGAAACCAGAAACACCGAAAGCACCACTAGCCAAAAACTAAGACTCCCCATTTTACTAAAATCGGGGTAAATAAAGAACCTGCCAATTACATCCCTGGGCAATTTAAAATGAATAAGATCTTTAGTTTGAATAAGGCTGTGCATTTTGCCAAAAATGATGACATTTCCTCCTGTAATTTTGTCAAACACAAAGTATAACGGAACCGCAAATAACAGCAGCCATATCGTGGCTGGGACATATTTTATAAATCGATTTGTGACATATGGATGTATAGAAAGTATGATTAAGCTATTAAAAAACAGTATAGCAATCATTGGATTCATATTGGCAATACTGCTTGGTATAGCCATTAGCTTTTCAAAGTCATTCATAACGGGTATTTCCACGCCCAATCCATGATGAACCTGCCCTGCAAGAATAATAACTCCAATTGCGGCCATCATTCCTTGTACTACCGACGACGGAATAAAATCAGCCAAGCCTCCTAGTTTTAAAACACCAAAAATTACCTGCATTGCGCCTGAACATACAAAAGCAGCCAATACAAATTCCCAACCGCCTAATGTGATAATTGCGGCGGCGACAATACCGATAAGGGCAGGGGAGGGCCCATTAATAGATACATTTCCGCTCCTTATAAATGAAGTTACTAAACCACCAACCATTGCCGCAATAACTCCGGCTAAGAGTGCGTTACTGGGCAGTCCCATAGCTAATGCTATGCCGAGAGAAAGTGGTAACGCAACTAACGAAACGCTGAATCCGGCAAGTACATCAGTTCTCCAATATTGTTTAATTTGGAGAAAGTGGCTTATTATATTGTTTTTTGGTTTAGACAATTAGGGCTGCAATTTAATCTACAAGCACCAATTATTCCAATAAAAACAGTATTGCGGGTTTTGATTACTCAGATTGAATTAAGAATACAAAGGGAAATCTTTCATCCAGGCATTCACCTCTGTTTTTACCTCACTTATTATGAGGTCATTATCAGGACTCATAAGTACTCGGTCAATAAGCTCGGCTATTTTTTCCATGTCCTTTGTTTTCATACCTCTTGTAGTTATAGCTGGAGTGCCAATACGAATACCTGAAGTAACAAAAGGTGAACGAGTTTCAAAAGGAACAGCATTTTTATTAATGGTGATATCTGCCTTTACCAATGCGTTTTCAGCTACTTTACCAGTAAGTGTGTCACTTTTAGGTCTTAGGTCTATAAGCATCATGTGGTTATCTGTACCACCAGATATTATTTTATAGCCCCTTGCTACCATAGCTGCGGCAAGTGCTTGAGCATTTTCCATTACTTGCTTGCAATACTCTATAAACGCCGGTTGCAAAGCTTCACCATAGGCTACAGCTTTAGCAGCTATAACGTGTTCTAGTGGTCCGCCCTGGGTCCCAGGAAAAACAGCGCCATCTAGTACGGCACTCATTTTTTTAATTTCTCCTTTTGGTGTGGTTAATCCCCATGGGTTATCAAAATCTTTTCCCATCATAATCATTCCGCCACGTGGTCCGCGTAAGGTTTTGTGGGTTGTAGTGGTTACGATGTGGCAATGTGGTATAGGATTACTAAGCAGGCCAGCGGCTATTAATCCACTGGGATGAGAAATATCTGCAAGTAACAAAGCACCCACCTTGTCTGCTATCGCTCTGAATCTTGGAAAATCCCAGTCTCTAGAATAAGAAGAAGCACCACAAATGATTAATTTAGGTAGTACCTCCAGCGCAATAGCTTCCACCTTATTCATATCTATGAGTCCAGTGTGCTCTTCTACGCCATAAAATGCCGGTTTGTATAGTTTTCCAGAAAAATTTACGGAACTACCGTGAGTAAGATGCCCTCCGTGAGATAAATCAAAACCAAGAATCTGATCTCCGGCATTAAGTACGCCAAGCATTACGGCAGCATTTGCTTGTGCACCACTATGTGGTTGAACATTCACCCATTCGGCACCAAAAAGCTCTTTTGCTCTGTCTATGGCCAATTGTTCTATTTGATCCACTATTTCGCATCCGCCATAGTAGCGCTTTCCTGGAAGGCCCTCTGCATATTTATTGGTAGCCACGCTACCCATAGCGCTCATTACTTCTTTTGAGGTAAAGTTTTCGGAAGCGATTAGCTCTATTCCATTTTGTTGACGATTTAGCTCCTTGGCTAAAAGATCAAATATTATATCTGCCATTTGAATTCAGTCTTATGTGTAAATGAGTAAAGGGATCTTTTATAAATCCTAAAAGTATTATTGCTTAGATTAATTTTTGAAAGGCCAAAGAAAACACCAAGTACACTATCAAACAAAGAAAACCACCTAAAAAATGTAGCCAGCCTATTAACAGCGCGCATGTAAGCAACATTGCAACGCGTATAATGTTTAGCTTTTTGTTTTGTGATCCGATTTTAATAGAAAAGAGTTTGATATTGCTTGTTAATAAGAGAGCGCCAATGATGCAAAACAGCATAATGAAAAAAGGATTATTCAACCAAATATTGGCTAATTCAAATTGTTCTCCCGCAAGAGGAAGGGCAAATGACGCGAGTGCAAGCGCAGGCGTTGGCAAGCCACTGAAATAATCATTATTCTGTTCGGAAACATTAAACTTAGCTAATCTATAACCCGAAAATACAGCAATTAACAACGGAAAGTATACAACAAGTGATCCTGTTTCATATAACTCATTACTCCAGTAATTAAACAACACCATCGCCGGGGCAACCCCAAAACTCACCATATCAGCCATAGAATCAAGTTCTTTACCTATGGAAGAGCTTACATTTAAAAGCCGCGCAGCGGTACCATCTAAAAAATCAAACATCAAGGCAGCAACAGCCCAGTAGGCTGCGTTTAAAAATTCTAACTGAAATGCGCTGATGATGATAAACGTACCACAAAGCAGATTCGACAGGGTAAGTAAATTAGGGATCTGTTTCTTTAGGTTGAGCATTGGTAATTTTACCGTAAGTTTAGTTGTTTTTAAAAGGCGTACTTTATCGTAACAAATAGCGTAACGATATTACACTTTAAAACACGCCACAAAGATGGTTTAAATATTTACTTTTAGAATAATGCAAATGGACAACTTGTAAAAAAGGACACAATACTACGGCAGCTCAAAATTTAGTAATGTGTCACCTGTAATTAGGTCATTTGCCTATAAACCCATCGCCTAACTGTCCCCTTTGGCATAACCCGGGTTAAAAATGCTCTAAGTCGCACTTTTCGCCCATGAATGAATACCACTTTTTTCTTTTTCATTTGACGAAAACCAAATGCTGCTACTTCTGCAGAAGTGGGGCTACTACTGTTAGGGTCAAGTTTTCCAAAACCTGCTATTTCACCAAATTCACTTTGCGTAGAACCGGGACATAAAGTGCATACATAAACTCCATAGGGTCTCAATTCTTCGGCTATTGCTTCTGAAAAAGCTAAAACATAATGCTTCGTTGCAAAGTACACACTCATCATAGGTCCCGGCCTAAAAGCGGCGTCTGATGCAACGTTTAAAATCGTACCCTGGTTTCTGAGCTTCATATCGGCACCAAATAATCGAGTTAACTTGGTAAGCGAAAGAATATTCAGATTTATCATATCCTCTTGCTTGGCTAAATCACTGTCTACAAACTCACCATGATCGCCAAAACCAGCGTTATTTATTAAAAAATCAATTTTAAATTCCTGTTTTCGAATTTCATCGTATAATCTTTCAGCACTGTTGGATGATGCCAAATCCATGGGAATTACAGTTACTTTAATCCCATAGGTTGTCTCTAGAAATAAGGCATGGTTGAGCATTTTTTCTTCTCTTCGCGCCACTAAAACTAAGTTGATTTTATCCTTGGCAAATTCAATTGCAAGCTCTTTCCCGATGCCTGCTGAAGCTCCTGTAATGAGTGCTATCATTTATACCTACGAAGACAGTGATGTAAAATGCGTTTTTACAAGCGCTTACTTTATTTAAACAAATCTGGGATCTGTGCTCATTACGGTACCGCATGAATCGCAAGTACGTAATTCTTCAGAGGCGTAAAACTCCTTAAATCGAGGGATAAAATCTTTTTCAATATCGGTAAGCGGGAATTTGTATTCGTGAAGCTTATGATTGCAATTTTCACAAAACCACATAAGTCCATCTTGCTCATTATTCGTACGTTTACACTCTATAACTAGTCCAATACTTCCCTCACTTCGCACAGGTGAGTGAGGTACTTTTGCGGGCAAAAGAAACATGTCTCCTGCTTTTATAGGAATGTCTACTGCTTCCCCATTTTCTTGTATTCGGACATTAATGTCGCCCTCTAGCTGGTAAAAAAGTTCTTCTGTTTCATTGTAATGATAGTCTTTACGGGCGTTAGGTCCTGCAACAATCATTACGATGTAATCACCAGCATCTTTATACAGGTTTCGATTCCCCACAGGTGGTTTAAGCTCATCTCTATGCTCGTCTATCCACTTTTGTAGGTTAAAAGGTCGTCTTACTGCCATTTTATTTCTAATTTTAAACGAATTTAAGGATTATCTATCACTTCACAATATCCAAAGAATTGTAGTACGTTTGCATAAGGAAATATTAATAAAAAAAACTATGTTATTGTTTTTAAGTATGGGCGGAATGGAGTGGATAGTCATCATATTTGCCATTCTTTTGCTATTTGGAGGAAAAAAAATTCCAGAATTGATGAAAGGATTAGGATCAGGAATACGTGAGTTTAATAAGGCGAAAAACGATGTGACTGAGCAATTAAGAGAAGGCATGAATGATAAGCCAAAAACCAATTCTAAAACAGAGGACAAGTCCGCTGAATGATTGCAAAAAAATATACATCACTTGCCCACATAAAGTCAGACATAAGCCAAGGAAAAATCACCTGCACTGACTTAGCCAACTACTATCTTAGCAAGAATGAAGAACACGAACATTTAAATGCGGTGTTAGAAGTTTTTGGAGAAGAAGTAAAAACAAGGGCAGCAGCAATAGACCAGAAAATAAAAGACGGAACTGCAGGTAAATTGGCGGGAATGTTTCTTGCTATTAAAGATAACATCTGTTATAAGGATCACAAAGCGTCCGGCTCTTCCAAAATATTAGAAAACTACGAGGCAATATACACCGCCACGGCATTACAACGCTTACTAGATCAAGATGTTATCATTATTAGTAGAACTAATTGTGATGAATTTGCGATGGGCGCTAGTAATGAAAATTCGGCTTTTGGCCCAGTTAAAAATGCAGCAGATCAAAGCAAAGTACCTGGGGGCAGCTCTGGGGGCAGTGCTGTTGCCGTTCAAGCAGACCTTTGTCTGGCAGCACTTGGGTCGGATACGGGAGGTTCGGTTCGGCAGCCAAGTTCATTTACAGGCACTTTTGGACTGAAGCCTACGTATGGCAGAATATCTAGATATGGTTTGTTTGCATATGCTTCAAGTTTTGATCAAATAGGACCAATAACCAGCAGCGAAGAAGATGCGGCATTGTTGCTTGAAATAATGGCGGGTAAAGATGAGTTAGATGCCACCTCTTCATCTGCTCCTGTTGAAAAATTTGTAGCCAACACCACTAAAAAATATAAAATAGCATACTCTAAGGAGGCTATGCTTAGTGAAGGGCTAGCAGAAGACGTTAAGTCTGCGTATATTTCACTTATAGAAAAGCTAAGAGCTGATGGACATACCGTAGAAGAGCAGTCATTTCCCTATTTGGATTATATGGTTCCTTGCTACTATGTGCTTACAGCGGCAGAAGCTTCTTCTAACCTTTCTCGTTATAGCGGTATGCTCTATGGCCACAGAAGTAGTGACGCTCACGATATTGAATCTACGTTTAAAAAATCAAGAAGTGAAGGATTTGGTCATGAGGTTAAAAGAAGAATTATGACAGGCACCTTTGTGCTCAGCGCTGATTCGTATGAAGCCTATTACACCAAGGCGTTAAAGGTGCGTAATGTAATTAAGATAGAAAGCGAAAAGATCTTAGAAAACTATGATTTATTTCTATGCCCTACTGCCCCTACTACTGCATTTGAATTAGGTGGTGAAAAAACAAAAGATCCTATCCAAATGTGGCTTGCAGATATGTTTACGGTGCAAGCTTCTTTAGCAGGTTTACCAGCGATTTCTATACCTACAGAAGAATCAAATGGTCTTTCTATTGGTATGCATTTTATGACCAAAGCGTTTGCAGAAAATGAATTGTTTAACATTTCGAAAATCGTGACAGGTTACTATGCGACCTAGCTTATTATTCTTATTTGGGATACTGTTTCTAAGCTGCTTTTCTCAAACTAGCGATAAAGAAATTACGGCTAGACTTAAACGAATACAAACCGAAATCCCATTAGCCTTTAATCCTATAGTTCGTGCGCAGATAGCAGATTATCAAAAATCTTCAAAGCCTAGTAATGTAGAGACAATCGGTAAATTTTTGATATTTGACAATGCGTTAAAAGTAGTATTTTCAGAAAATAAAGTGCCTGTTGAATTGAGATATGCTAGTATATCATTAACCAATTTTAACTTGATCGAAAAAGGGGTTGATGGGAAAGAGGGGCCATTTGGTTTAAGACATAGAATAGCCATCAAAAACGGATTAGTTATTACAAATTACATAGACGAAAGAAGAGATGTGTTAAAGTCTGCCGCTGTTTTTTGTGTTGAAATAACACGTTTATATGAGCTTTACCGAGATTGGCGTTTGGCACTTACCGCCTACAATGCGAATGAAGATGATTGGCTAAAAGCGTATGCTCTTGCTGGAGACGCTCGAGATTACGACACGATATGTAGCTATTTGCCAGGTGGGGTTAAAAACACTTATCCTCATTTTGTGGCCGCAACATATTGTGCCAATTTTTATAAAGAAATGGGGTATAAAACAAAACCGATTTCTGTAACTACTGGGATCGTTTCTGTTTCAAGATACACCACTCTGGAACACTTGTCGACTTTACTGAACGTGGATTACAAACTACTTAAAGAGTTAAATCCAACCTATAAAAAATATGTAATTCCACAAACTACCTCACTCTTTTATATCACCATACCGTCTACTAGAATTAACCATTTTTATGAATTGGGTGACGAAGTTTATGTGTATACGGCGCCTCCCGCCTTGCCTATTTTGGAGGAAAAAGAAAAGGATACCACGGTCATTACGCCAGTAATACCCCAGGAAGACGCACCTGTTGTACAAAGCACAACGGCAACAGTTTACTATAAAGTTAGAAAAGGTGACATTCTACTTAGGATTGCCGATTTGTATGATTGTGAAGTGAATGAACTAAGACAGTGGAATAACATCAGAGGGAATAAAATAATCGTAAACCAACGATTAAAAATAGTGGTCCCGTCAAGCAAGCTGTCTTACTATAAAAAAATGGACAAACTGCCCAAAAGTGAATTAAATAGAATAATGCTTAAGGACTAATTGTTGATGTGAAGCTTGACAGAAGTAAATATCTAGAAAGTAGAAGCTTGCGACCTACCAAATTATTTCTAGCTATCGTGGCAGTAAACCTTCTTTTAGGCCTATTTGTTTGGTTGTTTCCGAAAGACGGGATAACATTAAGTAGCACTTTTAAACTCAAATTTATTTCTTTTGATGAGCTCGTGGGTGACGATAAATCTGGCCATAGAGAGGTAAATTTAGATAGCATTTTAGCGGGAATCAACCCTAAACTTAACGCAGAGATAGCTGGCACATTAGTACACATAGCCAACGCTAAAACAGACACTGTTCTTAATAGCGATATAGAAACGGTGAGGGAAGTTTTGGTAGGCTTTAAAGAGGTTCCTAATTACCGAAGGATACAAATTCCAGTGAACAATCCTAATGCGCTAAAATCACTCCAAAATGGGCTAATAAATGAAAGTAAAACAAAAGTTATTCGCATACTGCACTATGGCGATTCTCAATTAGAAGGAGATCGAATCTCGGATTATTTCAGAAACAAACTACAGAAAGTATATGGTGGTCAAGGCCCCGGAATCGTATTGCCAAATGAACCTGCTGCAACATCAAGACAATCTGTTTTTGTTTCACATAGTAAAAACATGAGGAAGCATGCTTTTTATATTAATGGATCCACTCGCACTGACGGAAAGTACGGAATTGGGGGGTCTTCGTTTACGTTTGATGGTAATTATAGCTCTTTTTTAAAATGGACGTATGATGAAGCTAAAAATAGTATACAGCCAGCGTTTAGTAGTAAAAAGCAAGAACAGTCATATTTAATATTCAGAAATGGAAGTAAAAGTTATTTGAGTGTGCGACAATATGCCCGCATAACCCTATTGTATGAAAATGATGAAGTATCCCAATTACAGCTGACCTGTGATAATAGTGTAAATAATTATAATTTAAAGCCATCAGATGGATTAGGTGTGCAGCAATGGGATTTGAAGACGGACAAAGAACTTAGATTGGATTTTACAAACGGTAAGTTCCCGCTCATCTATGGAGTAGCTTTAGATGGTACTTCCGGAGTGGCTGTAGATAATTTTCCAATGCGCGGCAGCTCAGCTATTGGATTCAACAAAATGAGCCAAGGTTTATATCGGAAGCAGTTGGAGGCACTGAATGTTCGGGCTATAATACTTCAATATGGCATAAATGTAATCCCTACCGTAAGGTCTAACTACGGTTATTACAGGACCCTTTTCACCAAACAATTACAAAGTATTAAAGCGGCAAATCCCGGTGTAAGCATACTTGTAATAGGACCAAGCGATATGAGTAAAAATGATGGAGGAACAATGGTTTCTTATGGTAATATACCATTACTTAGAGATGCTATGCGAGAAGCTGCGTTGTCTTCAGGTTGTTGTTTTTGGGATTTATATGAAGCTATGGGCGGCGAAAACTCAATGGTGGCATGGGTAAACGATGGTCTAGCTCAGAAAGATTACACGCATTTTAGTTATAAGGGGTCAAAGTATATTAGCGAGATGCTTTTTGACGCGTTAATGGAAAAAGTAAATAAGCAATAGGAATATGGAACTAACCCCAGAGTACTTTATGAAACAAGCCTTGAAACAGGCAGAAAACGCCTTGGCAGAAAACGAGGTGCCTATAGGCGCTATTGTAGTGGCAAATAATCAAATAATAGGAAAGGGATATAACCAGGTAGAACGATCTAACGACCCAACAGCGCACGCAGAAATGCTGGCAATAACCGCTGCTAGTTCGTATTTAAATTCCAAATTTTTACAAGATTGCCAATTATACGTAACGGTAGAACCTTGTGTAATGTGCTATGGAGCGATAAAAAATGCCCGTATCAAAAACATCTTTATTGGTTGTCTCGAGCCTAAACACGGCTTTACTAATTTTTTAAAGTCAGACCATAAACGCATTGTAAAATCAGGCATTTTAGAGGAGGAATCCATATTGCTTATGAAGTCCTTTTTTCAAGAGAAACGATAGTAGCTGGCACCTAAAAACGGAAGACTGCCGTTCCCTTTAAACCAAAAGCCTTTGCATTGGGGTGACTTTCATCCAGGTAAGTAAGTCTATGTATAAAGTCTAGCCTCACAAAGCGGAAGATGTTTTCTATGCCGTAACCAAGCTCCATATAGGGTTTACCTCCCACAAAAAAGCTAGGAGTAGTTATATTGGGATTGTTTAGTGGCATTAAACTTTGATTGGAAAGACTCATTGTACCATACACACCTTTAAAATTCACAAACTCCCTCCATTTTAACTTTTTAATAAGCGGAATCCGATTAAAAAACAAGCCATTAAACTGGTGCTCGTAATCTACAGAAGCATATTGATCTGCTGCAAACTCAAAGAAATCCATTAGATTATAACTGAGGTTATTGCTAAAAAAAGATTGATTCCCTCTCATAATAAATAGGGATGGATATGGCGCTTGTCCAAAAGTTTTGTATGCTTTTACCGTATATTGAAAAGTACCCCAATTCCCTAGACTGTTAAACTGCCATAGCTCTATTCCGAATTTATTAAAAGTGAATTCGCCACCTAATACATCTTTAAAACTGTGAGTATAATCCAGTGATAGTACAGGAGCCTTAAGATTTCCAAGACTATATCTGTTTGTATTTCGATATATGAATTGCTCTTTATACGAAAATCTACCGCGAAGATTGATACTCGTTATGTCATAGTTGCTTTTTATAGTAGAATCAACTGGGTTAGAATAGTATCCGAAATTAAAGTCACCCACTTTTTCAAATTCGTACGTCTTGTGCGTTAGATTAACGGATTGTGTATACCCTTTAATCAACTCTTTTTCAGCCCAAATACGTTGCGTAAAACTTCTACTTAGCCTATTAGTTCCCAACATCGAAAAAGCATCGTACAATGCAGAGGTCGCCACATACTCATCTGTAAGACCTATAAGTTCAACATCTTTTTTTACAAATACACCGACTTTACCCCACTTGGCTCGGTCAAATACATACTCATTAAATATCCCAAACTTAAACTGCTTGTCACCAAATCCATATGCGCCATATGTCCTAAATTGGTAGTCTTTGCTAAACTTAGGTGAAGTTCTAAAACCTACCCTTGTGCGTAAACCTTCTAGCTGATTATACCCTAGAACGTAATACCACGGACCGAGATCTATTTTGCCTTTGGGTATATGTCCTTCTATGGCTATTTCTACGATGTCAACATAGCTTTTGATGAGTGGTTGGTTCTTAAGGGAATCTACCATCTGATAAATACGTTTATCTTCAAGGGAGATCTGTTCATGACGTGCTGTATCCCAATAGGCGTCACTTTTGGTAAATGAGTTTTCAACAACGCTTATGTTATCCTCGTAAAAAGGCAATTCGTGAACTATATTTATTTTTATGTTTTTGGTAGAATTGTAGTATAAACCAATCATACCGACGGTGCTATTGGTTAGTTCGGCAATGTCTATAAGCACTCTCGTTTTATTGGGCAACCAATAGGTTGGTTCTACTTCCACAAATTCCTGTTGAATCTTTAGTTTCTCGATAAAGTTAAGATTTGCTTCATTGCCTATTTCTAAGCTTAATCGTTTTAATGCATATGAATTGGCCTCTATCCAAATCATACCGCTAAAAACAAGGTCAATCGGATTTTTTGGATCAACTTTTATTTGGTAGCAAGGAACGCCACCTATTTCCACACTATCAATAAGGGTAAAAAAATAGTAGGCTTTCGCCTGAAAGCTGAGCGGAGATATAAAATCTTTGTCTAAGATGTAAAGATTGTTTTCGTAAAAATTGTACTGCTGAAAAGTAGAGCCAAGTATTTGAGACACATAACTTTCTTCACCCACACCCACTCCCTGTATCTTTGTTGCTTTTATTACTTCTTTGGTACGTCTCGGTATTTTTCTAAAGTAATAATCACTTAATGTTTCAGAAACAAAAACAGGTAACACCTTTTGACTGCCAGAATCGCTAAAGGATGAAATGGTATCAAATAGTGGCTCCATTGCACTAAATAATTTCCGTTTTTTAAATTTATCAGAAACATTATCTACGGCAAGTTGCACTTTATTGTATCCCTCATATTCGTAGTATTCTATTTTGTCAGGATTATACTCTTTTTTACGTTTTTCAGCACGTTTCATAATCACATCGGCAGGATTTATACCTCCTGGGCGTACTATAAATTCTTGTAAGCTATTGGCAGATTCTGAAAGTGAAAAATCTAAGGTTTGTTTTTGGCCGGCGACAACAGCTTTTTTCACCAAATTATATCCCATATAAGAAGCAACTATACTATCGACAGCGAGTGATGTTCTGATTTCATAAAAACCATCAAAATCAGTAACCGAACCGAGATTTACATTATTACCTCTTAAGGTAACATAGGGTAAAGGCTCACCCGACTTGGCGTCGGTAACCCTACCTATTATAGTGGTTTGTGACCAACCAGCCAACCAACCAAAGCTAATTAATGTAATAATAAGTACTCTCACAACAACAGGGCAAGTATAGTCTTTTTACCCTTAAAGAAACAGCCTTAATCAGCTAAAAATGTTCCAACAGCTTTTAGGAATGCTTTGGGTTGTTCTGCATGTATCCAATGGCCGGCATCCTTTATTTCAATAAAACTAGCTTGCGTAAATGTATGCTCAATGGTTAAAATATCATCACCCGTTATGTATCCGGAATTCTCACCGTATATAAAGAGTGTGGGTGCGTTTATGAGCCATTGAAAATCAAGTGCTGAAATCATCTGAGGATAGAAAGATTCGATAGGCTTTAGGTTAAATTTTAGGTGATACCCTTTTTCAGACCTATCTAAATTTTTAAGTAAAAACTGACGCACACCAGCATTTGGCTCTATTACAGCAAGAGCAGCGTCCGCTTCGTTTCTATTTTGGCACACAGAAAAATCAATAGTATTAAATGCCTTAAAGTAGGCGTCATGACCAGACTTATATCCCCGGGGACTAATATCGACCACAATAAGTTTGTTTAACTTATCGGGGTGTAAATCGGCAAATCTCATAACAGTTTTACCTCCCATAGAGTGCCCCATGATAGCTGCAGTTGCAATTTGCAAGTCGTCCATGAGTTCTGCCAAATCATCTGCCATTAGTTCAAATGACATCTCTTCTGAATGAGGGCTATTGCCGTGATTACGCTGGTCTATGCTTATTACAGTATATTCTTCAGAAAGTTTTCTGGCAATGTTGTGCCAGTTGTCTAACATACCAAATAATCCATGTAGAATAAAAAGATGCTTTGGGGCATCACTTGAAGTACACGGATATAGTTTGTAGTTTAGTTTCATATGAATATAAAAAAGGGTAAAAAGTAAATACGATTAAGTTTCTACCCTTTACCCTTTTAAATAGGATTTCTTAATTAACCTAAGATATCTTCTACTGGAGTGTAGTCAAGGTTAAATGCTTCAGACACGCCTTTGTAACAAACTTTTCCGTTTACTACGTTTAAGCCAAGTTTCAACTCTCTGTTTTCGTTACATGCTTGTTTCCAGCCTTTATTAGCCAGTTGTATAGCATACGGAAGGGTTGCGTTGGTAAGTGCTACCGTTGAAGTATAAGGAACTGCACCAGGCATGTTAGCCACGCAGTAATGTACTATATCGTCTATGATGAAAGTTGGATCTTCGTGTGTAGTAGGTTTACATGTTTCTATACATCCACCTTGATCTACAGCTACGTCTACGATTACAGTACCTGGAGACATTAGCTTAAGCATATCTCTAGTGATTAGATTGGGGGCCTTTGCACCCGGAATAAGTACTGCACCTACAATAAGATCCATGTGTGGAATCAAATCACGAATGTTCATCTCACTACTAAAGCGAGTTACTACGTTTGCAGGCATAACGTCATTTAAGTATCTAAGTCTCGCTAAGCTTACATCAAGTATAGTAACTTGAGCGCCTAGACCAGCTGCCATTTTAGCTGCTTGAGTTCCTACAACACCACCACCTATTACAAGAACTTTTCCTGGAGGCACTCCAGGTACGCCACCCAAAAGCACTCCTTTACCTTTTATTGGTTTCTCAAGGTATTTAGCACCTTGCTGAACAGCCATTCTACCTGCTACTTCACTCATTGGCACAAGTAAAGGTAAGCTGCGGTCGGATGCTTCCACTGTTTCGTATGCTAAACAAACAGCTTCACTTGCTATCATAGCATGTGTAAGAGGCTCATAACTAGCAAAGTGGAAATAGGTAAACACTAATTGATCTTTCTTTATAAGCTTATATTCTGCTTCAATAGGCTCTTTCACCTTCATGATCATTTCAGCAATTGCATAAACCTCTTCAATGGTGTTTAAAATTTGCGCTCCAGCATCCATATACATTTGGTTGTTGAATCCAGATCCTACTCCGCCGTCTTTTTGTACATATACCGTATGACCTCTCTTGGTAAGCTCCAAGGCTCCACCTGGTGTTAGGGCAATACGATTCTCGTTATTCTTGATTTCTTTAGGTACACCAATTATCATTTTTGTATTATTTTAAGTGCTGCAAAAGTAGGGTTTTTGCCTTTCGGTTTGTTGATTTTTAAAATTGAACGAATCTATATATCAATACCCCAAATTAGAATTATGGAATTCTCATCACAGTGTGTCTATAAATCCCGTGATCTGTTTCTACGACGAACCAAATTAAGCTGTTTCTAGCAAATCAATCTACATCAAAAATTGCGCTACCAACCGTGCGAATAGATATTTGTATAGCCCTAGATTCCTGAAGATACCAGGTACATTTCTAAACGAAATTTAACCTACTATCTCTCGGGCTACTACTTCAGGGAGCTTTCCTTCGGCTAAGCCTTTTTTTATTTGTGATTGATGATTCTCTATTTTTGCCAAGAGTAGATCTTGTATGGTTTTTTGAGTCCAATAATACATCTGTGATTGTCGATTTTTTGATTTCCAAAAATTCTCAAGCATCTTAGCTTCAAATTCAATCACTTTATCCCAAAATATAGCTATTCCTTTTTCATGTAGAGCGGATGCAGTTATGACTTTAGGCACCCACTTATTTTCATTTTCCGGCATTAGATGCAGCGCCATACTGTATTCTTTTGCGGTTAGACTTGCTTGTCGTTCGGCATCTCCATCTGCTTTATTTACCACGATAATATCAGCCATTTCCATGATGCCCCGCTTTATTCCTTGTAACTCATCACCTCCTCCCGGATTCAACACTAGTGTAAATACGTCTGAAAGTTGCGATATTTCTGTCTCGCCTTGCCCTACTCCAACACTCTCTATGAGTATAGTATTATAGCCAGCCGCCTCACAAAGGAGCATAGCCAATCGTGTGTTTTGTGCCAGACCTCCGAGTTGTGCTCCAGAGGCAGTGGGTCTTATGTAGGCCCTTTCATGCGAGCTTAAATAGTTCATTCTGGTTTTATCGCCTAAGATACTACCATGGGTTTTGCCACTACTGGGATCCACACTCAACACTGCAATTTTTCGTAAAGGATCTTGAAGTATATACTTACCTAATGTTTCTATAAACGTGCTTTTACCGGCTCCTGGTGTTCCTGTTATTCCTATTCTAAAGGTATCGTTTTGTGGTCCAAAGTGCGCAATTACTTCAAGTGCTAAGTTTCGTTTTTCGGGTATAGAACTCTCTGCCAAGGTAATTGCTTTACTCAGTGTTCTGGTGTCACCAGCGGTTATTCCTGATACGAGCTCTTCTTTTGTCATTCCTCAAAAAATATTCGGTTTACACGCTCACTTACGTTAGTCAGTATTTCATACGGAATAGTTCCAATAGTGGCAGCGAGTTCATCCACACTTGGGCTATCTCCAAAGATAATTACTTCGTCTCCTTCTTGGCAAGTGATTTCGGTAACATCGCACATGGTCATATCCATACACACGTTGCCAACTACAGAGGCCATTTTTCCATTGATGCTAAAACTCCCCTTACCTCGGCTAAAAAGACGACTATACCCATCGCCATAACCAACGGCTACAACGGCTATCTGTCTATCCTTCTGGGATTTATCATGTTGTCCATAGCCTATTCCTGCTCCGGCAGGTACCGTTTTTATTTGACTTATATACGTCTTAAAACTGCTAACAGGAAGCAGCTTAGTGCCTTTATCAATTGGAGATATTCCATAAAGCCCAATACCTAATCGCACCATGTCAAAAGTTGCCGAAGGAAAACGTTCTATACCAGCACTATTGGCTATATGCTTTATCACACTTTTGCCAAGAGTAGCTTCAATAGCTGCACAAATAGAGGTAAATATAGCAATTTGTTGATTCGTAAAATCGTCTAATTCGCGGGTATCAGAAGCGGCTAAATGACTAAACACCGAAACGACTTCTACCTTAGAATTTGTTTTTAGAAGCGAAAGTAATTGAGGTAAATCATGTTGATCAAAGCCCAAGCGGTGCATACCCGTATCAAACTCCAGGTGAATTTTTAACGAAGCATTTTTTACTTTTTCAAAGCTTTCAAAGGAATAAATAACCGGTTGAATATTTTGCTCCAGGTAAGGTGTAAGGTCATTTAAATCGGGATTTAACACCAGAATAGGTAATACTATCCCTGAGGATTTTAAATCAGTTGCCTCATCGGTATAGGCGACACCAAGGTAATTTATCTGATTAAATTCAAGACGTTTGGCTATTTGATACCCACCGCTGCCGTAGGCTAAGGCCTTAACCATAGCCATTATTTTTGTCTGAGGGCCAACTTTATTTTTAACTATGTTAAGGTTGTGCTGCATGCGAGTCAAGTTTACCTCTAGTACCGTTTGGTGTGTTTTTACCCGCAGTCGTTCTGCTATTTGTTCAAAAGCAAAATGACGTGCTCCTTTTAGTAAAATTGTTTGATTTTTTAACTCGTAAAGAGAATGTTGCTTTAAGAATGTTGCCGTATCCGGATAAAATGTAGCTGGTAGTGTAAACAGACGAGACGCTTCTGTTATATCTTTTCCGATGCCTATAAGTTGATTTATAGAATGATCGTTTAAGAGCAAATTTAAATTAGCATACAATACACTGGCTCCCGCGTTAGATTGTTGAATATCCGAAATGATAACGGTAGCATACTGTTTGCTACTTTGCTGTTTCATGAAGTCTAGTGCCATTACAGTAGACTGATAGTCGGCATTGTAGTAATCTAAAATCAATTGACAATTATTAATGCCAGCTACATGTTGTAACCTCATATCTACTATAGGAAGCGTGGAGATACGCGCAGCAGTATCACTTAATTTGGCTCCGAGCGCTACCGCCGTAGTTAATGCAGTTAGGGCGTTTTCAATTGAGGCTTTATCATACTGCGGAAGATAAATAGAAGTACTTTCAGCTTTGTAGTTCAATGTAAACTCTCCATTTTCACCACGCGCTATGTTTATATCAGAGGTAGAATCATATCCGAAAGAGAACACTTTTTTCCCGCCAGTATTAAGTGCTTTTATGGCCAACTCTTCACTACTTGGACATACTACAAAGTCACAATTTGTAAAAAGCTGAAGTTTTTCAGTCAATTTTTCTTCATCGGAAGCAAATTGAGCAGCATGTGCGTCGCCTAAATGGGTAAATACGCCAATAGTGGGCTGAATAACGCTTTCTAATCTCACCATCTCATTGGGCTCAGATACTCCTGCTTCAAAAACACCTAAGGAAAAATTAGAGGAAAGTTGCCAAACGGATAAGGGAACCCCGATTTGAGAGTTATAACTTTTCGGACTTCTGCATATCGCAAATTTATCTTTTAGCAAATGATTAATATATTCCTTCACAATCGTTTTTCCGTTACTTCCTGTAATAGCGATAACAGGAATGGAAAACTGTTTACGGTGGTACGCAGTTAGTTTTTGCAATGCATCTAGCGTATTGGTAACCAAGATGTAATTGGATTCTTCCTTTGGTTTTTCGCTAACCAACAGTCCCGCAATATGTTGCCGTAATGTTTGGGCTATATAGTGGTGCCCATCATTTTTAGGAGTAATAATGGCAACAAAAAGAGAAGATTCGGCAAGTTGAATCTTACGAGAATCAGTGGTAATATTTTGAATGATAACCGAACCGTTACCATGCAATTGACCACCTACTATTTGTGCTATTTCGGTTAATGAGTACAAGTGAATTACAAAAATAGGCTTATTGTACACTAATTTAGCAGCCTTCAAGTGTTAGAGCAGAATAAAAAGAAATATACCCCCACTCAGGCTAAAAGTCTAATAGCTAAATATTGCGCCTACCAAGAACGCTGTCATCAGGAAGTACGCGATAAGCTCTATAATTACGGATTAATCCCAGATGATGTAGAACTCTTAATTTACGAACTTATTCAACAGGATTTTATCAATGAAGAGCGATTTACATTAGCTTTTGTACGAGGAAAATTTGCTTATAAAAAGTGGGGCAAAAACAAGATTGTACAGGAATTAAAAAAAAGAAAAATATCGGATTACTGTATCAAGAAAGGACTCAACGAAATAGATATGGATAAATATGACGAGATGCTGGTTGATCTTCTTACCAAAAAAATACACAGTTTAAGAGGAATAAAAGGATATCAAAAAAACTATAAAGCAGCCCAATTTGCTATTGGAAAAGGCTATGAGTCAGATATGGTGTGGTCCACAATTAAATTGCATTTTCCAGAAATATAGTAGCAAATGGATATTTTAGATCACCTTACTATTCCTAGCCCATTGCATCAAGTGCGCACGGCTTGGAGCGCTGCCGCTGCCATAGAATTATATATAAAACGAGATGATCTCATTCATCCTATAATTTCGGGCAATAAGTGGCGTAAATTATCCGGTATCTTAAGTCATTACGACAAGACTACCTATCGTGAAATCATAACATTTGGAGGTGCATTTTCAAATCATTTAGTTGCTACTGCTGCTAGTTGTGCGATACTAAAAATACCGTGTACGGGCATAATTAGAGGAGAAGAGCCAAAACAATTAAACGGTGTTTTAAAGCTGTGCGAGATGTATGGTATGCGTCTTACATTTGTTTCGCGAGAAGAATATAAAGAGCATAATCGCCAATTGGGTATTTATGAGGAAAAGCTCTTTATACCAGAGGGTGGCGCTTGCGAGCAAGGCACACTAGGATGTTTTGAGGTACTAAGAGAAATAGAGTTAAAAGAAATCTCTAAGGTGTTTGTGGCATGTGGCACAGGAACAACTATCGCGGGAATGTCAAAATTTATGGATAGTACAAATGACGGGACACCGTTGTATGGCATACAAGTGCTAAAGGGTAATGGCTACATAGCCAAAGACCTCCAGGACGTATATGGGATTCATAACGTAACCATATACGATGAGTTTCACTGCGGTGGATATGCCAAGACATCCCCAGAACTGATGGATTTCATCAAAGAATTTACCGCAGACACCGGAATACTATTAGATCCTGTTTATACTGGAAAAATGATGCTAGCCATAAAGAAGCTGTGTATTTCTGGAGATATAAAGAAAGGCGATAAAGTGATTGCTATTCATACGGGTGGCCTCACGGGCTGGTTTGGTAAAGTGGATGAATTATAGTCATCCGTAATTAAGCTATAAGTTCGTTTATGGAAATGTGAAAAGTGAACTTCAGATTGAAATCAGTAGGAATTGAAAACACTTTAGCGATGAATAGGCGCTTAAATGAGGATTTTATGTAAATAAGACTTGACATTTTGATAATCTGTACTACTTTTGTCAAATAAACTTTACATTATGAAAAAAGAAAGACAAAAAAGAACCTTACAATTAGCTTTATGGACTTGGACTTGGGTGGCAACTTTAGCGATTGCGACATTTGGTCCAAAATTCTTTTGGGACGGAAACACAACCTGGACGGCCCTCGCCATTGGTTTTAACCTTTTAATTGGGATTTTAATGATTTTGGCAAACAGAAAATTATTTAATCATTATGATGAGCTTGAACGCAAAATACATTTAGAAGCAATGGGTTTAACTCTTGGGGCAGTCGTTGTCGTTGGCTTAAGCTTCTCTCTTTTAGGCCAGAGTAACATTATATCTTCAAAAGCTGAAATTAGCCAACTTATTCTGTTTTTGGGAGTTTTTCATATCATCGTTCTTAGGGTAAACAGAAAAAGGTATTTATGAAAAATAAGGTGCTTGAACTCAGAAAATCAAAGGGTTTAACTCAGGAACAGTTAGCAGATATTATTGGTGTTTCGAGGCAAACCATTAATGCGATCGAAAAGGAAAAATTTGATCCAAGTTTACCAACAGCATTCAAAATGGCAAAATTATTTCAGGTACCAATTGAGGGCTTTTTCTTTTATGAAGAAGTAAAGTAGACTTTTGTTGAAACGCTAT
>JAFMCI010000090.1 GCA_017857855.1 Bacteroidia bacterium
GCTTTTGACGAATCAATGTGTTCCACCCAGCCTTCTAATTCATGCAATACTTTTAGGCGGGTACTAAACTTATCAATTAATTCCTCTGCTTTTTCTTTTGGTGTCATATCTTTTTATTATAAGTTTCGTTGAAATATTGTTCTGAATCATTATAATAATGATTTGGGTCAACTGCTATAAATTGCATACCTGAAATATGAGAATAAATAATCTGCTCTTTTTCTATTTCTTTGGCAATTTTAAACTGCTCTTTGTATTTATTTCTTAGCACTTCCGAATCAAATGATACAATGCCGAGTAAACTTATTTCTAAAATTTCAACTGCCGTGTGTTTTTTCATGCCTTTTAATTGTAAGCCAATAAATCGCTGCCTTGAGCCAGCCGTGAAAATATGTACCTAAGGGAATCCATGCCATGATTATCTGCATCTAAGGGCGTGGAAGATTTGCGGTCATTCCAAACGTAATTCCTTAACTCGTATTTGATATTATACGAATCAGCCGTGACAACGATTTGATAATCCAGCATTTTCTTTATCCCTTCCACGATTGACCCAGCCCCTTTATCAGCCTTCTGCACATTCAAGCCGCTTTGTTGCAATGCCTCAATCAACCGTGGTTCACTCGTGTCTGCTACTATCATGCTATTCGGGTGAACGTATTGCTTCATTTGCTCAATGACCGCGTCATAGGAAAGCGATTGTTTATAAATCACCTCGTCAACGTATATTTTCTTTGCTCCCGTATCAACCGCAACTTTGACCAATGCCAAAGGATCGGGATAAAATCCGAAGTCAAGCCCGTAGGCAAAAGGTAGGCTTGTATCAAATTCGCCCTCCACCCAGTTTGGAAATATTACGCCCTGTTTCTTATCCAGCCATTTGCCTAAGAACCTATGCGCGTATGCCTCAGGGTACTTGGTTTTAATCGCATCTATCTTGTTCGTATAATCTTTGCTTAGGTTATGAAAGTTATCTAAGTACGTCGTATGTATGTGCGTTATATCCTCATGTGTGCTTATCGGAATCGAATGCCCGTCAATCGTCTCCATGCGATGCGACTTTTCAAACCAACGCTTCCAAATCCAGTGTTCCACGTCCTGCGGGTTCATGACAAGGATAACAAGGTTTGGAGTGTCAGGCATACGAATAGATTCGTCGATTGTATCAAAGTCCTTTTCGCTTACAAATTCTTCTGCCTCGTCCACGATGAACACGTTTAATGCTGGTATTGATTTTAACTTTGCCGTTTGGTTTCCTGAACTTGTTTTAATGCCTGAGAATATTATTTCACTCTTTGTCACCTTATGAGCAATTTGCGCGTTGGTCATGTTAAACTCATCACCCACGCCAAGCAAGTCAATCTTTTCCCTGAACTCAGGAATAACTGAAATACTTGCAGAAGACAAAGTGTAACGCGTGAACAATACCTTCCAATTCTTATAAGCCAATAACATATTACAAGCCCAAAGCCCCACGGTGAAAGACTTTGCCGAACCACGTCCACCAGTAATGAGGAAGTAACGCGTCCGCGGTTGCCAAAGGGCTTGATATTTGTCACTAACCTTTATTTCCATTAAACCAATTCTAATTTTAATTGAGCAATGTGCGCCTTGTATCGTTTTTCCTGAGCCTCAAAATACTCTGCATCCAATTCAAAAGCCGTAAAATCAAATCCCATTTCATAGGCTGCGATTCGGCTGCTGCCACTTCCCAAATGGGTATCAAGTATTTTATCGCCTTGCTTTGCGTAGTTGCTTAGAAGCCATTTGTAAAGAGCAACTGGTTTTTGAGTTGGGTGAATGCGATGTTCTTTATTTTTCATATCATGTTGTAATAAACCATTCCATCGAAAAGTAAACATCCTTACTGCCGTTTTATAAGAAGTGTAAGCTAATTCGCAATCAGCAAAATCACTTTGTCCATTATATTTATTCCAAACAATCCAGCAACTACTATTTGATTGAGGTATATTTTCTATAAAATGATTTGCACCCCATATAATTTGATTTTTTGATACTCTTTGTAATTCAATAAAATATTCATAATTACATGGTTTATTATCCCAATTTTTATTACCATAATCTTTTGCAAGACAAATTTTTTTACTTCCTTTTTTGCCAAATCCTTTATTTCTACTTGCATTTTTACCAGCTGCTTCACCAATCCCATACGGAGGATCAACAATCGCCAAATCAAAGTATTTGTCAGGATACCTTGCCATGCCTTCCATGCAATCCTCGTTTGTAACCTCGCTTATAAATTTATTCACCTTGCTTATTTTCCTTTGTAAATATAATCGTTGGCACGGTGACTTTTTCCCCCTGCGTTGTGATGTCAATGTTTTGCTTGCTTTTCCCATACGCCCTTTCAAGGAGTAACTGAGCCGCCTTAATGTCACCCTTTGCAGCCTTGCCCCTTAGCATATTTAAAATAGCTTGTGCTGCGGTGATGCCGTCCTTTTCCTCACCCATTACTTCAGCCATAAGCAAGTCAATAGATGGGAGCTTTTTTGGTCTTCCAACGTTAACCGTGTTTCCAGATTTTAATTTGCCATTATTTTTACCTTCCCTCATGAAACGAGTTTTTTACGAGAATTATATCTGTATGCCATTACGCTTAATAATCAATGATGAATCAAGTTTGCGCATTCTGTCAATGATAACCTGACAATACTTTGGGTCAAGTTCCATGCCATAACACTTGCGTTTTAACTGGTGCGCGGCAACCATTGTTGAGCCTGAGCCGAGAAACGCATCAAGTACCAAACCTTTCTCTGGGCAACTTGATTTTATCACACGTTCGCACAAAGGAATAGGCTTAGGCGTTGCGTGTCCTCCTTCATCTCCTTGTCTTAAATGTCTTTCAAATTTCCAAACATTATTAAAATTACCATGTATATTATTAAAGTACGCACGAGTACTGTAATATTCTTTTTTAAGTTCTTCGTATTCCTTTTTAAGTTCTTCGTATTCCTTTTTAAGTTCTTCGTATTCCTTTTTAAATGCGTCTATATTATTTTCAATGCAATAGTTTTGTATTTTTTTATACGCTTCTTTTGTAGGGAATTCCCATTGACTTTTAGCCCAATAATGAGATACTCTTGTACTATCTATTTTCGATAATTCTTCTACTGATAATTTACTTTTTTTACGTTCATCTTCAAAATACAATCTTAATTTTTCAAATACTATATTATATTTTTGCTCATTTCTTTCAAATTCAAATGATTGAACTCCCATCATAGCAAATAAACACTTTTCATCTGCTATTGCGTAACTCCTTGTATTTTCTGAATTTTGACCTTGTCCATTGCCTTTATCCCAAGTTATCAAATTCCTAAAGGTTGCCTTTTGTTGTTTTATATATGGTTTTAAAATATGGCTATAAATATCCATTAATGGCTCGTCTGTTCCCCAGCAATAAAAAGAACCGTTATCTTTTAAATAAGTGAACTGTAAAGCAATCCATTCACGGTTAAATTGTAATAAATCATTATAATTTAAGTTATCATTTAAAACCCCTTCATTTTCTTTCTTCATGCCATAGGGCGGGTCATTGTGTCCTAAATCCGCCTTTTCCCCATTCATCAACCGCGCCGCGGCGTCCGAGTCCGTTGAATCCCCACAAAGCAACCGATGTTCCCCAATCTCGAACAAGTCACCAATGACAATGTCCGTTTCAATGCCCCCCTCTGGCACGTTGTAATCGTCTTCACTTGCCTCCAACTCCTCCACCGTGTCAAACTGCGGTATATCCAAGCCCCATGCCTCCAAGTCACCAGCCTCCCAATCATTCGCCAACGTATCCCAGTCCCATTCACCAAAAGCCACGTTATCAGCAATGATAAACCTTTGCTTTTCTTCATCAGTTAAATCGCTGCTCCGTTTTACCCATGCTTCTTCCACGTCCGTGAATCCAAGTTCTTGCAAAGCGCGAAGCCTCATGTTTCCCCCGAGTACCATGTTGTTTTCATCTATGACCATTGGGCGAAGCGAAAGCATCTTTGGAAACTCCGTGATACTTTGCTTTAGCTTTTGAAACTTTTCGTCCCTGAGGACGCGTGGGTTGTTCGGATTTGGTTTAATATCCTTTAGCTTCATATTTTCTTTAGCAACTCTTTAATTAATCGCTTATAAACCTTTGTTTCAATTTTCTTTTCCAACCGCCTTTGTGCATTAATTTCAG
>JAFMCI010000004.1 GCA_017857855.1 Bacteroidia bacterium
AAATTGCCTAATCCCAACACTGCTGTTCCGTTAGATATTACGGCCACTAAGTTTCCTTTGGCTGTGTATTTATAAGCGTCTTGCGGGTTTTTAAAAATCTCCTCACACGGTTCGGCTACTCCTGGCGAGTAGGCCAAGCTTAAATCTCTTTTAGTTTGAGTTGGTTTGGTAGGTACTACCTCTATTTTTCCTGGTCTTCCTTGTGAGTGGTAATCCAGGGCATTATCAAATTGGCTATCCATTTTGTTTGTTGTTTGTTTGATTGCAATGTGTGCAAGTAGGCAAAGGTACTTTTACAAACTGTAAGACAAAATAGAAAATCGAACCTAATGCGTCTTAAATGAGACACTTCTGAAAGTATATTTGTAGGTAGATGAATTTAAATGTAATAGGAATACTTCTGCTCTGTGGCTGTAGCTGTGGCCAAACTTCATCTAGGGCAAATCCCCCAACATCTACCGATATGGTGTGGGATTGTTCTGAGACGAGTTGTTATGGCAAGTATTCAGGACCGGAGTTTAAAAACGGTGAGGATGTGGCGCATCAATTTTCAAATAAGATGGCGTTGGTAGTGGGAGACAAGTTGAAAGAATTATATAAAACACAAAACTATACAGTGGTGGATTTAGAACATATTACCATGGTGACTAAGGATATGGACGGGGTAGGGGATGTAGAGTACACGATAACTATTCCTTTCTTACGAGTGCAAGATTCATGTGATGCTTTTACTTCGTTTGACCACAGGGGCGGATGGGGACATACGCCAAAACTTGAAACAGTATTAACGCATTTTTCAAAGGTTAAAGGCTTACAGTATTATTTTCACAAAACACCAGAGGGACTAACGGAATACTGGTTGCAGTGGAGGTCTGCAAGCTTGCAATCGAAATGTGACTATTAATGAGCATACTCTTAAATCACTGAGAATGTAATTACCTTCGTCGGTATGAACTACTCCTATTGGGAAAAGGAATACTTGCTAGCAAACATAGATTATCTTATTGTGGGAATGGGTCTTGTAGGCCTACAATCGGCCATTGGTATCAAAGAAGCCAAGCCTAATGCTAAGGTAGTCGTGATTGATAAGCACAGCTGGGGATTAGGTGCGAGTACCCGTAATGCTGGATTTGGTTGCTTTGCAAATGTGAGCGAAATACTGGATGACTTACAGCACGATTCGATGGAAAATGTATACGCGACCATCCGTAAAAGGTACAATGGATTACAAAAGCTAAGGAGTAAGTTTGGAGATGCCGCTATAGGATATGAAAATATAGGAAGCATTGAAATTTTTACCAAGGAAAACAAAGCCTATTTGCACAAAGGCATAGATAGCCTGCAAGGAATAAATACAATCCTATACACAGAATTAGGCCTAGATAACGTGTTTAGTTTCCGTAGTAATAATGCGTTGCCCAATACCATTGGGGCTATACATAATGCTTTTGAAGGTCAATTAAATACGGGTAAATTATACGAAACTGTTTATCAGTGCGCTCAGCAGTTAGGCATAATGCTGTATGGAGGAATAGAGGTGACGGAATGGGAAGGAGATAACGATATACTGGTGCAAACCACCAAGGATTTTAGGCTAAAAACTAAAAATCTGATTCTCTGTACCAATGCATTTACCGCTAAATTAATTGATGAGGATATAGTGCCTTGTAGAGGGCAAGTAATCGTAAGTGAACGCATTGAAAATCTGCCATGCAAAGGACCCCATTTTTACGATAGCGGGTATTACTATTGGCGAGATATAGACCAAAGAATATTACTTGGAGGAGCACGTAACAAGGATGTGGAAGGCGAAAATTCGTATGACCTCGTCCCAAATGATACGGTATTGGCAGAATTGAAACGCTTTATGAATGAGCAAATTTTTGGCAGAGAAGTAGCCATAGATTATGAGTGGAGTGGTATTATGGGGATGGGAAAAAGTAATGAAAAACAACCCATAGTAAAGCGATTATCTACGAATAGTATAGTTGCGGCAAGGCTAGGTGGAATGGGCGTAGCTTTAAGTGCAAACGTAGCAGAAGAAGTGGTAGGATTGATTTATGACGTATGACGAAGGATGTAAGACGATTTAAAAAAATACATTAAAAAAACGCATCACTTTCGAGATGCGTTTTTTTAATATCTAAGGACAAGATTGTCTTAAATCTTGTGTCCTATATCCTAAATATGGCTGCAAAGCCGTCCTAAATCATAAATCTGGCACAGCCAATTAGTCCTTCAAAATGCTTCTAGCAATAACGATACGTTGTACTTCGCTAGTTCCCTCGTATATCTGAGTTATCTTAGCATCGCGCATCATACGCTCTACGTGATATTCTTTTACAAAGCCATATCCACCGTGTATTTGTACTGCTTCCGTAGCTACCCACATAGCGGTTTCAGATGCAAATAATTTTGCCATACTTGCTGCTTGAAGAAAATCTTCACCTTTATCTTTTAGGTAAGCTGCTTTGTAGCAAAACAGTCTTGCAGCCTCTATTTTTGTAGCCATATCTGCAAGTTTAAATTGGATTGCTTGGTGGTTCATGATTTCCGTACCAAAGGCTTTTCTTTCTTTTGAATATTGCAGTGCTCTCTCGTATGCACCACTTGCTATACCCAAAGCTTGTGCAGCAATACCAATACGACCGCCACTTAATACTTGCATCGCAAACTTAAATCCAAACCCTTCTTCTCCAATTCTATTTGCTTTAGGTACTTTTACATCTTGGAACATTAGCGAGTGTGTATCAGAACCTCTAATGCCGAGTTTGTCTTCTTTCTTGCCAACTTGGAAACCTTCCATGTCTGAAGTTACAATAAGGCAATTAATTCCTTTGTGTCCTTTTTCAACATCGGTTTGCGCCATTACCAAAAATGTTTTTCCAGTGCTACCGTTGGTGATCCAGTTTTTGGTTCCATTTAAAAGATAATAGTCGCCCATGTCTATGGCAGTTGTGCGCTGGCTGGTGGCATCACTACCTGCCTCTGGTTCACTTAAGCAAAAGCCACCGTGAATTTGTCCGCTGGCCAGTGGACGTAAAAATTTTTCTTTCTGTTCATCAGATCCGTGTTTTTCTATTCCCCAACAAACTAAAGAGTTATTTACACTCATTACCACACTGGCACTTGCATCTATTTTAGATATCTCTTCCATTGCTAGCACATAGCTAATGGTATCCATTCCGCTGCCTCCCCACTTAGGGTCAACCATCATGCCTAACATACCAAGTTCGCCTAGCTTTTTGATTTGCTCATACGGAAATCGTTGCTCATTATCTCTTTCGATAACGCCTGGTAGTAATTCAGTTTCAGCAAAATCACGCGCAGCTTGCTGTATCATTAAGTGTTCTTCGGATAGTTCGAAATTCATTTTCAAAAATATTGTTGCAAATGTAACAGATTAGATGACCAAATAGTTGAGTAAATAAGTAAGCATCCTTGTTTAAATTGGGTTAAAATAATAAAAATAGGAATAGAAATATTTTTTAAATAAATGATTATTAGGGTTGTAAATCTGAGAATAAGTTAATAACATGCAGTGCACTAGCAAATTTTATCCAAATATAGGATTTCGTATGCGTGCTCATTTTCCCCGTTGAGTTTTTAAAAAAAAGCCGTTAGTAAACCAATAGCTACTACCCAACGGATGAGTTGGTTAACTAATTCCATTGTTAAAATATAGAATTTAGTTCACGTTCATTTAAACTATATTGGAAAAGTATCGTATAGCAGCATTTCTAATGCTAACCAAATAAATGTGTAGCCGACTATTCTTTGATTAAGTCTTTATACTTCAACTGAAACTTCACCACCTTAGGACCAATTACAGCGTTGCAATACCCGTTGGTTTCTTTGTTTAAGTTGTAATAGTTTTGGTGGTACTGCTCTGCGGTGCTATAATTCCGAATAGGTTCTATGGCTGTAACAACAGGGTTACTCCAAAGGTCGCTGGCATCAATGCGTTTTAACACTTCACTTGCAATGGCCTTTTGCTCATCGTTATGATAAAAAATTACAGATCGATATTGTGTTCCATGATCACCTCCTTGTTGATTAAGCGTAGTAGGGTCGTGCACATGGAAGAGAATATCTACCAGTTTTTCGTAGGTGATAATACTTGGGTCAAATACAATTTGAGCTACTTCCACACTTCCTGTATTGCCCTCGCAAACCATTTTATAGGTCGGATTTTTTAATTTTCCAGCGGCATAGCCACTTTCTACATGATGCACGCCTTTTAGTTTTTGAAAAAGAACTTCTACGCACCAAAAACAACCTGCACCAAAAGTTGCTGTATCTAGTTTACTCATGTCTAAAGGTTCGTTTTTTATAATGGCGGGTAAGGCTTCTCCACCTTCCACAAAGTTCATTGATATGCCATTTACACAATGACGCGTATTTTTGGGTGTCATCATTTCACCTTCAAAAACGTGGCCCAAGTGACCTTGGCAATTAGAGCAAATGATTTCTGTTCTGCGTCCATCAGCATCTCGCACTCGGGATACCGCTCCAGTTATCTCGTCATCAAAGGATGGCCAACCACAGTGACTGTTAAATTTAGTTTCTGAAGTATAAAGTGGCTGATTGCATTGCTTACAGATATAAGTTCCGTTGGCTTCGCTGTCGGTAAACTCGCTGGTGCCTGGATACTCTGTTCCTTTGTTCAGAATAACCCGCTGTTCCGCTTCTGTTAATACGTTAAATTTCATTTCGCTGTTTTGAGATTTGCTTGATTTATGGGTACTTGTTTGCGCATTGCATGCTACTACAAAGAATAAACAAATAAGATAATAAATTGACTTCATCTTTAGTAGAAACCATTGAGGTGTGCTTTTTGATTTTGTCGTTATACATTTTTCTATGAAAGATATGAAGAGTGGGATGAACAAAGCTAATGACCATCTATTCCTTTATTTATAATTTAATTAAATACGAATAAATCTTGGCTGCCTGAGCCTTGTGCACTTTTAAACTAAATCGTGGCACGCAATTTTTCTTAGTTTTGCCACAGAATGAATGCAATAGATCAAGGTGATGTAACTTACACCATAGAAAATGGAATTGCTACCGTACAATTTTACCACCCTTTAAGCAACTCGTTACCAGGCAAAGTACTTGCTAAACTTGCAAATACGATTACTGCTCTTGGATCAAATAACGATGCGGTAGTCATTATCGTAAGAAGTGAAGGAGATCGTGCTTTTTGTGCAGGTGCCAGTTTTGATGAGCTCGTAGCTATTGAAAATTTAGCTAAAGGCACCGTATTCTTTTCTGGATTTGCCAATGTTATAAATGCGTGTCGTAAATGCCCTAAACTTATTATTGGCCGCGTGCAAGGTAAGGCGGTAGGCGGCGGAGTTGGACTAGCAGCTGCATTCGATTATACACTTGCCACCGTTCAAGCTTCCGTAAAACTGAGCGAATTGGCTGTGGGGATTGGTCCTTTTGTAGTTGGCCCAGCAGTAGAACGCAAAATTGGCTTATCCGCTATGAGTCAACTTGCAATAGATGCTACCGAATGGCAATCAGCAAAATGGGCTCAAGGCAAGGGTCTATACACCAATGTGTATGACACCGTAGAAGAAATGGACGCTGCTATTGACAACTTAGCTCAAAAACTAAAAAATAGTAATCCAGAAGCGATGCGATTACTAAAAGAAGTATTTTGGAGAGGAACAGAAGACTGGGATACTTTACTTTCGGAACGCGCTGCCATCAGTGGACAATTGGTGCTTTCTGACTTTACTAAAAACGCGATTAACAGCTTTAAAGCTAAGTAAAGGATGAAAACTAGTAGACAATTTATTTTAGATTTTCTTCACGTATTTGGTAATAATAACCACCGTTTGGCCATCTACCTTGCCTTCTATATACTCTTCGTTATCGGGGTCTAATCGAATATTTCTCACCGCAGCACCTCGCTTAGCTGTAAGACTACTGCCTTTTACATCTAAGTCTTTAATAAGCACCACAGCATCGCCAGTAGATAAAACTACACCATTACTGTCTCTGTGAATAATACCGCTGGTAGGTGCAGCTTCCACACCTTCTTTAGCCCACAATGTGGTTTCCTCATCCATATACATCATATCCAATAGGTCATTGGGCCAACCTTGTCCTTTTAGCTGGGTTAACATGCGCCACGCTACTACTTTAACTGCATTCGCTTCTGACCACATACTATCATTCAAACATCTCCAATGATTAGCATCTACCTTGGTTTCATCCCCTAACTGATCATAACATGTTTCACAGGTCATAACACAATTATCGGCTAGTTTACCCTCTTTAGGCGCAACAGTATAGACAGTAAGTCCTTCTTTGCCGCCACATAGCTCGCAACTATCATTACCTCTATCTCTTAAATCTTGTTCTACACTCATTGTATATCTATTAAAGTGCGCAAAGTAGCAATTTGGTTACGGTAAACTCATACCGCTTAACTATAAAATGCCAACTAAATAAAGATTTGCTTTCGCTAATAACCTTTTATGTATCCTAAATTAGTTACATACCTTTGCTTTATGCTTATGCAACAGTTACGCGCATTTGGTTACGCATTAAATGGCATTGGATTGTTTTTTTGGAAAGAACGCCACGCTAAAATACATGCAGTAGCCGCTTTATTTATTATTATACTGAGTTTTTATCTCAATATAACCTCCTCAGAATGGCTCTGGGTCCTACTCTGTATTACGTTAGTCATTGTAAGTGAAATGATTAATACTGCAATTGAGCGCCTCTGTAACAAGCTAACCATAGAATTAGATCCTGATATTAAAATTATAAAAGACGTAAGTGCAGGTTTCGTGCTAATAAGTTCATTGTTTGCCGTGGCCGTTGCTGCAATCATTTTTTCTCGTTATTTGTTATAAATATTATGGACGCACAAGTACTTTATGATGCAGGAAAATTTGATCAAGTAATCTCTTTACTTAAAAAAGGAAAACCAAGCCCACTTTTGGCTTTCGCCTATCAAAAAAGTAAATTATGGGACGAGGCCATGAATACATGGACCACGCTTATTGCCATGTATCCAGATGCTGCAGAGTATTATGTGGAGCGTGGAGTGTGCAAGTTTAATTTACGATTTAAACATGCTATACAGGACTTTGATTACGCCATAGAAATGGTAGACGACAATGCTTATTTTTATAGCTGTAGGGCCTATATCCGAGATAAAATAGGAGACTCTGAGGGTGCTATCGCCGATTATAGCAAAGCGCTAGAATTAGATCCTGAAGATGCTATCATACTTAATAATCTTGGTCTTGCTGAGCAAAAGTTAGGTTATACCGCAAGAGCACGTGAGCGTTTCAAAAATAGCGATGATTTGTTGGGTATAAAAACGATAGACTCACGCGAGGATCTCACTGAAAACGGCACCGGATTTGCCCCAAATGTTAAAAATACCACTGCGGCAAAACCATCCATTTGGTTAGAATTTAAAAAGATGTTAAGCGTAGTCGGATTTAAACAATTCCTAAAAGATTTAAAACGTAAATAATTTATGCCAATGTCTTTTCCGACTTTTGAAAAGCATAACGAGTAACATCCAAAATTTAAAACAGTACATTGACGTCTTTTCGGAACTGAACATAACCGTCATTAAATCTCGCTGATACATTGGTTAAATAATTTTGTTAATTTGCACTTCAATGATTTCAATCATTTTACCTATTTATAATGAACAAGATGGACTTGCATCTTTTATGCGATCTCTTGAAAGTGAATTAACTAAATTAAAGGAAGATGTTGAAGTCATTTTTATAAACGATGGAAGTACGGACGATTCATTGGTTCTGGTTAAAAACTACTGTGACTCGAATAACCGTTACAAATACCTTGATTTAAGTAGAAATTTTGGGCATCAAATAGCCGTAACTGCAGGCATAGACCACGCATTGGGCGATAAAATAGTGCTTATGGACGCCGATGGTCAAGATCCACCATCTGTAATACCTGAAATGTTAGCTAAAATGGAAGAGGGATATGACGTAGTTTATGCTAAACGCATTAAACGTCAAGAAGAATCGTTACTTAAGAAAATGACCGCTTCTTTCTTTTACAAACTGCTCAATAAAATAACCTCCATAGAAATACCTGTAGATACTGGCGATTTTAGAATTATGAATCGCAAGATTGTAGAAGGCCTAAAAAAAATGCCCGAAAAACAACGGTACTTGCGTGGTCAAATTGCCTGGCTTGGATACAAACAAACCAGCGTGAGCTATGAGCGACATGGCAGAAATGCGGGCACTACTGGTTATACCTATCGAAAAATGATTCACTTGGCATTAGACGCTATAACATCTTTTTCAAATCTGCCACTTAGACTAGCTACAATCTCAGGTTTTGTGTGTGCATTAATCGGTTTTTTACTTATTCTTTACACCCTCTATTCTAGATTTATACTGCAAGTTTATGAACCAGGTTGGTCATCGCTTATGATAACTATTGTTTTTTTGGGTGGAATACAGTTGATGGGCATTGGTATCATTGGCGAGTACATAAGTCGCATAAATGATAATGTAAAAAACAGGCCTTTGTACTTAATCGCTGAAACCAATATTACATTGAATGCATAACATCGAGCCTTTTTACCTTTGGCGAGACCTGTACAGTTCTGACCAAGATCCCAATGCGTTAAACTATAACCAAGAGTATTCTGAATTTCATTATACTAATAAAGTATACAACTACTTGTTGCATCCTCAGTGGGATGATTTTGGCAGCGAAACACTTTTTTATAAACTACTTTTTGCCGACTACGAAGAAGGTTTTTGCATAATAGAACTTATAGGAGAATGGAATGATGCCATTAACAATGATATTATGCAGCTCAAAGTTGAGCTCATTGATCACTTGATCAGTTGTGGTATTCAAAATTTTGCTATTATTTTGGAGAATGTCCTCAATTTTCATGGAGATACTGATGATTATTATCAAGAATGGAAGGATGATATAGATGGCGCTATTTATTTTATTAATGCTTTACCTCATGTTCTGAGTGAGTTAGGTCATTATCACTTGAAGTATAGCATTAATTTTGGAGATCACTTGAACGATATTAATTGGAGAAGTACTAAGCCTGATGAGTTATTAGAATTACTTGAGACACGTTATTTAGATCTTTAAAACACACCATCCAGCGATAAATTATAGTCTAACTTTATGTGTTATTTCTTTTAAAAATAGCGGCCAACCTTTACACTATTTAGAGTTTTCTCCAGCACCCTTATATTGCACTATTTTTTAGGTTCATCTTTAAGTGAGAGTAGATAATCAACAAGGATATAAATTAATTTTTAGTATTTCAGTACATCCTCAATTAGGTGTGCTCATACATCCCCATGTTGTAGCGTTGTCTATTCACCAAACACTTACACTTACCTATCAAAAAGTATTTTCGGGAAGCGCAGCGCACTACCATAAATTAAGTGTGCAAGACTTAACACTAATCGCTAGTCTAGACGACTTGATGGAAGAGGCTATCGTACGTAAGTTTTCACCTGAAAAAAAAATACGCCCTAAAGAATATTTCAAAAAGTATCACACTGAATTATTGCAAGCCGATTTAATTAGGCCATGGTTAGAAAAACAAATTGCAAATTTTCTAGCCATTTTACCATTGGATGCAGACAATCTTTATGTGGCTGACGAAATAAACCCCGCAGCATTCCCGATAGAAATCAACCGAGATTTTACTAAAATTCTTTTCCATTTTCATAAGACGGAGTTGGGTACCAACTATTTTGTAACCCTTAAGCATAATGAAGAGCGTATTCCGTTCATGAAAATTGGAGGCCTAATGCTCACTAAAAAACCGGCTAGAATGGTAGTTAACGGTCAACTTTACCGGTTTTACGACTTTGTAGATGGGGCAAAACTGGCGGTATTCCTGAATAAAAAACTCGTCTTTATCCCTAAAACCAGTGAAAAAAAATATTACACTAACTTTATCAAACCATTACTTGAAACTTCACCAGTTTTTACCAAAGGTTTTGAAATTGTTACGTTAAGAGAAGAGGCTAAACCCAATCTCTCATTAGCATTAAAAAATGGGAAATACGGATTTAATGTAATGATTAACTATGGCGGCCTGAGTTTCCCGTTTCATCAAGACAAACTCTTCCACGTAAAACTAGAATGGAACAGAGATCAGCCCATTTTTACCAAATATAAACGATCACAAATATGGGAAGCCAACAGAATAAACGCGCTTAGCGAAATAGGCCTTACATTAGTTTCAGGTTCATTTTTTAGTTTAATAGATAAAGATTTACAATCATGCATTGACTGGCTCAGAACTCATAACGAGGTGCTAGCAGCTAGCCATTTTGATGTATCTTCTACAATTGACGAAAAATACTGTATTTCACCCTATAAACTTCATTATAACATAGCAGATAAAATTGATTGGTTTGATCTAAACGCGCAAATTATCATTGGCGAGTATACCATTCCTTTTAGCCAGGTTGTGAATGAAATACGACGAGGTAACAATCGGATAATACTACCAAACCATGAAGTTTTTCTATTTCCAAAAGAGTGGTTTGCGCTAGGTGAAGCATTAGCGGGGCAAAGCACTAAGAGCAATACCTACAGTATAAAAAAGTACCAAGTAGACATCCTAGGGCTAATACAGTCTAGAGAAATCAAGCAACATCTTACCAAGCTAGTTGCCATAGGTGCTGAAAAACCTCATTCTAACTTTGTAGGCATTTTAAGAAAGTACCAACTAGATGGTCTAAGTTGGCTAATGTTTTTAAAAAACAACAACTTTGGAGGTGTATTGGCAGATGACATGGGCTTAGGAAAAACTGTGCAAACCATTTCATTCTTGCAACGAGTGAAGTACGATATGTTAAAAAGTTCTGAGAGAAAAGCTAAGTTTCTACTTGTTGCTCCTACCTCATTACTTTACAACTGGGTGTATGAATGTACCCAATTTAGTCCTGACCTCTCAACCGTAATTCACTCGGGCGCCAAAAGAGCTAAATCGCCAGCTGAATTAGAAAAGTATGACGTAGTCATCACTACATACGGGCTCATTCGCAATGACGAGTCTCTTTTTACGCAACTGCATTATGACGTGCTTGTTTTAGATGAAAGTCAAAATATAAAAAACCACACCGCAAAAACGACTCAAAGTATAGCCAAACTAAATGCTGCATGTAAGATAGCGCTTACTGGCACGCCAATAGAAAATAGTATACGCGATTTATGGAGCCAGATGAATGTGCTTAACAAAGGATTATTAGGCACTTTAAAGCAATTTGAAACCCGATACGCTAAGCCTATTGAAAAGGAGGGAGATGAAGTAAAAGCAAAAGAACTCAGAAAAATCATCAAACCATTCTTACTCAGGAGAACAAAGGAAGAAGTGGCCAAAGAACTTCCTCGTCTCACAGAAAAAATCATCTATTGCGACATGACAGAAGAGCAAGCCGAGTATTATGAAACCATCAAATCTGAATACCGCAATAATATACTCGACCTGGTAGATGTGAAAGGATTTGAAAAGTCAAAATTCTCTATCTTACAAGGATTATCAAAACTACGTCAATTGGCAAATCATCCGTCTTTAATTGACGAACAGTATACTGCTAAGAGCGGTAAACATGATATTTTACTTGAAAAAATCGCATCAGCAATTTCTGATGGGCATAAGCTCTTGGTATTTTCTCAATTTGTGAGATACCTAGAAATTATTGAAAAAGATTTACAACGATTGGGGCTATCTTATTATAAACTTACAGGTGCTACGAGCAAGGAAAACAGAGCAAAACGCGTAAAGGAGTTCCAAGCTCAACTAAATCCTGCTGTTTTTCTTATTTCACTGAAAGCGGGAGGAACTGGCTTGAATCTTACCTCTGCCGATTATGTATTTATTGTGGACCCTTGGTGGAATCCTGCTTCAGAAGCCCAAGCAAGAGATAGAACACATAGAATAGGACAAAAAAAGAGTGTATTCAGTTACAAGTTTATCTCGAGGGATACCATTGAAGAGAAAATATCCTTGCTACAGCGAAAAAAACAAGGTTTCTCAAAAAACATTATCGTGTCAGAAAACAATGTTTTAGCTAATCTTGACATGACTGAGATACATTATTTACTGAGCTGAGCTACATTAGTTTAAATTTGCCAAACAAATTAAAAACACAATAAATGAAAAAAACCTTTACAATCCTTCTAAGTATTATTTCAACTATGTCTATCGCTCAATTAGACTGGGCCGTTAAAAGCATAGACAAACCGGTAGATTTATACACCAATGATGACGGAACTACAGACGTTGTTGCTCAAGTAACATTAGAAAATCTAGGCGAAACCATTCCTGCAGGCGATACGTTCACCATTGCTTTAGCCATTTTTAGAGCGGGAGATGGAGCTCTATTAGTTTCTTCACCAAACTATACTCTTTTAAACCCAAGTGAATCTGTAAAAGGCAGTGTATTGACTACAACGGAAATTAGCTTTAAAATTAATGCGGGCATCACGGGTGCTGCCGACCTGCCAATTTTTATGGGAGCATTGAGTTACCATAGAAATAGAACTAATCCAAAAGTAGACATCGATTCTAACAACAATTTTCTTTTGAAGGAGATGAAATGGAAATCTATTGGCAAATTATCGTTGAACACTGTTGCTTTTGAAAACAATATTTCTGCATACCCTAACCCTGCAAATTCTAACATAAACGTTGCCTTGAATTATGTACAGCAGGGAGCTACTACAATTGAACTTATTAACTTAAATGGACAAGTAGTCGTAAGCCAAAATGCGCAAGACATGTTCAACACTAGCAACACAATGGATGTTTCAAATTTAGAGAAAGGACTTTATATCTTAAGAATAACGAATGGAGATGCTACCTATACTCGAAAAGTTAGTGTTGCTCACTAATCCCAACCGTTAAATTATCTTCTAAAAAGCCGCATTCTTAGCTGAATGCGGCTTTTATTTTAGTAAAAAACATACTATTAACCTTAATATTGTACTCTTCCAGGAGAAAGAATACTCACACAATTAAGTGCATCATACAGAATACAATATACCGCATTAATGAATAAACGAAATATACTTACCCAAAAACTTGCTGCAGCTAAATTAGGTGGTGGTCAACATAGAATAGATGCTCAGCATAATAAGAAAAAGCTAACCGCTCGAGAAAGACTTGACCTACTCTTAGACCGCAACTCGTTTGAAGAAATAGGGGCGCTTGTAAAGCATAGAAGTACCGACTTTGGCATGGAGAAAATGCACTACCCTGGCGATGGGGTGGTTACAGGTTACGGTACAATTCATGGCAGATTAGTCTATGTTTTTTCGCAAGATTTTACTGTTTTTGGGGGATCTTTATCTGAAACGCATGCTGAGAAAATATGCAAGATAATGGATATGGCAATGCGCAATGGTGCTCCCGTTATTGGACTTAATGATAGTGGTGGCGCTCGTATTCAAGAAGGTGTTGTTTCCCTTGGTGGTTATGCAGATATATTTTACAGAAATACATTGGCTAGCGGGGTAATTCCTCAACTTTCTGCAATCATGGGCCCTTGTGCCGGCGGAGCAGTTTACTCGCCTGCCATAACAGACTTTATTCTCATGGTAGAAGACACCAGTTACATGTTTGTAACCGGCCCAAATGTGGTTAAAACCGTCACCAATGAAGAAGTATCTTCAGAAGATTTAGGCGGTGCATCTGTACATAGCGAAAAGAGTGGAGTAGCTCACCTTACTTCCGCAAATGATCTTGAAGCGATAGAAGACATTAAAAAACTTCTTAGCTATATGCCTCAAAATTGCGAGGAAAAAGCACCAAGAATTGCTTATGAACTAGGGGACGAAATACGTCACGAGCTTGAAAAAATAGTGCCCGATAGCGCAAATCAACCATATGATATGAGAGATGTTATTCAAGGTATTATTGACCGAGAATCATTTTTTGAAATACATAAAAATTTTGCACCCAATATTGTTGTAGGATTTGCACGATTAGCTGGCCGAAGTATTGGTATAATAGCTAATCAACCAGCTTATCTTGCAGGTGTTTTAGATGTGCAATCTTCTCAAAAAGGAGCACGTTTTGTGCGATTCTGCGACTGCTTTAATATTCCACTTCTCGTTTTAGAAGACGTACCAGGTTTCTTGCCTGGCACAGATCAAGAGTGGAATGCCATTATTACCAACGGAGCAAAATTACTGTACGCGTTTAGTGAAGCGACCGTGCCTAGAATAACGGTTATTACCCGAAAAGCCTATGGCGGAGCGTATGACGTTATGAATAGTAAACACATTGGGGCAGACTTAAATTTTGCGTGGCCAAGTGCAGAGATCGCTGTTATGGGTGCAAAAGGAGCAGCCGAAATTATATTCAAAGGCGAAATAAGTGCCGCTGCTGATCCAGCTGCAGCATTGCTTGAAAAGGAGAAAGAATATGCGGAAATATTTGCTAACCCTTATCGGGCGGCAGAAAGAGGCTTTGTGGATGAAGTAATAGTGCCAGAAGAAACAAGAGTCAAACTTATTAAAGCATATGCTATGCTGGAAAATAAAGTATCAACACTACCCAAGAAGAAACACGGGAATATCCCACTTTAATGTCATTTGTATATTATGAAATTAATCATAGAATGATAGCGATTATTATTAGTTAAATTTGAACGAAAATTAAGTTAATGAAGAAAATAATTTCTGCATCAATAGTTACATTAGTTCTATTTTTAATGATTAGCGCACAATCCTGTAAGCATCAACCTGATGTTACTCCTAATAACAATTCAACAGTTGCCACGAGCAGTGTAAGCTGCGATCCCGATAGTGTATATTTTGAAAATTCAATTCTTCCTTTACTCATATCTTCCTGTGCTAAAAGCGGATGCCACGATGCAGCTTCCCAAGAAGATGGTGTCATTTTGGATAATTACACGAATATTATGAAAACTGGCCGCGTTAAGGCTGGAAATCCAAGTGACAGTAAACTATACGAAGTCGTAATAGAAACGCGTTCAAGTAAAATAATGCCTCCCCCACCTTATAACGCGCTGAGCTCGGAACAACAAGCGCTAATCAAAAAATGGATTGATCAAGGTGCCAAAAACAATAAATGTATCGAATGCGACAGCGTTAACGTAACTTTTTCAAAACAAGTAACCTCTACACTTAATGCGAATTGTGTTTCTTGTCACAACGCTTCTTCATCAAGTGGAGGTGTGAGCTTACATAATTACGCAGCAGTAAAGACCAACGTTGACAATGGTAAATTAGCTGGATCAATTAACCATAGAATTGGGTTTGTAACCATGCCCCCCAGCGGAAAGTTAGATAATTGTAACCTCACAATAATTAATAAATGGATAAATGATGGAGCTCCAAATAATTAAGGTTAAGACATTACTCCTAGGTTTGATAGGATTACTTTTTATGGGTTGTTATAACGACGTGGAAGAAGAGCTATATCCTACTGTTAACTGTAATACTGCCGGCATGTCTTATTCCACCGATGTTGTTACGATTCTTACGAATAACAGCTGTATTTCGTGCCATAATAACACTAACCCACAAGGCAGTATCAAGCTAGACACCTATTCAGATGTAAAAATTTATGTAGACAATGGAAGACTTTTTGGAAGTGTAAATCACGACGTTGGTTTTAAATCAATGCCTCAAGGAAGTACCACTAAAATAAATCAATGCTCAATAGACCAATTGCAGGCTTGGATTAAAGATGGAGCGTTAAATAATTAAGTTTAAGAAAATGACCAGACCAATTATAATATTAATCATAGTACTCGCATTAGGCGCAGTCTTCTATGGCTACAACACGTACAATAAACCTCATACAAATGTGGGTAAAAGTGAAGCAGCTGAAACATTACTAGCCACTGAAATCTTTGTTGCATTTGACACCAATGAGCAAGCTGCAATGGCCATCTATTCTGATAAAGTAATTCAAGTAGAAGGTCAGTTATTAAGCAAGGATTTATCCAACGAAAAAGAACCCCAAATACTCTTAAAAGGCAATGGTGACGAGGGCTTTGTGAGATGCGGGTTTAAACCAACTGAGTTAAGCAAAGTTCTCGCTCTAACCGACAGTTCTACGGTAAAAATTAAAGGAGTCTGTATGGGTTGTAATGGTTCTGAAGAACTAGATTTACTCGGAAGCAAAGACGTCGTATTATCTAATTGTATTATAATCAAATAATTAAAAATAGCAACTCATGAATAAAACAAGCATTCTTTTCGCAGCCATAATTACATTTGGTTTAATGGCATTTACAAACCACAGCGGTGGTATTTACAAAACAAATACGGGTAATATCAATTTTTTTAGCCACACCCCTGTTGAGGACATAACTGCAGATAATCATAAAGTTAAAACTGCTTTTGATGCTGAAACAGGTAAACTTCAGTTTAGTGTCCTAATTAAGGATTTTGAATTCCCTAAAGCGTTAATGCAAGAACACTTTAACGAAAATTATATGGAGAGTACGAAATATCCTAAATCAACTTTTACAGGTACTATTGATAAAATGAGTGCTGTAAATTTAGCGAAAGACGGTACCTATAAATCTTCCATTACCGGTAAATTAACTATGAAAGATGTGACAAAAGAAGTAAGTACTATGGCTACGTTCGTGGTTAAAGGAGGAATTGTAAATGCTAAAGCTAGCTTCACTGTAAACCCTGTAGACTACCATATTGCAATACCCAAGACAGTGGCTGCTAAAATTTCCAATGAAATAAAAATTAATGTGGACGCTGATTACACGCACTCTCACTAAATAAAACCCTAAAAAACCTTTTGAAATTTTTCAAAATATTTTTTTAGTTAACACCACGTCCAAAGACATATCGTATAAATGAACAAGATCCTTTTCTTTTTTATCCTCTTAGCAACTACTAAGTTATGCCTAGCTCAAGACCTAGATTTGTTAGATGAACCAGAATTAGAAACTATCGATTATACTACGGCCACATTTAAAACCAATAGAGTGGTAAACGGGCATAGCATCGAAACCGTAGCTAAAAATGAATTCGATTTTAAAATATCGCATCGATTTGGTTTTTTGAGCGGAGGGCCTTATGATATGTTCGGACTTGATCAAGCCACTATGCGTATAGGTGGAGACTATGGAATAACCGATAACTTAAACGTAGGACTAGGTAGAAGTACGGTGGACAAAACCTATGATGGTTTTGTAAAATATAAATTCCTGAAACAAAGTACTGGACTTAAAACAATGCCCGTAACTGCTACTTGGATAAGCCATATGGGCATAACTACCTTAAAATGGCCGCAACCGGATCGTCAAAACTACTTTTCTAGCAGATTACATTATACGCACCAGCTACTCATTGCACGAAAATTTACGGAAGGATTAAGCGTACAATTAAGTCCTACACTAGTACATAAAAATATTGTCGATTCCACTAAATTTAAGAATGACATATTATCTTTAGGAGTGGGAGTTAGGCAAAAGCTTACCTCCAGGACCACACTAAACCTAGAGTATTATTACGTAATACCCAATCAATTGGAGGAAGATAAAACCAATGTGCTATCAGTAGGTTTTGACATAGAAACGGGTGGACACGTTTTTCAGCTGTTTTTTACAAACTCAAGCGGTCCCTTTGAAAAAGCATTTATTACCGATACCAAAGCTAAATGGCTTGATGGAGATATTCGTTTCGGATTTAATATTGCAAGAGTATTTAATTTTTAGTATGTTTGATAGACTACTTCTGCCTGTTTTAACAGGGCCCTAACTAAAAAACGTATTAAAAAGCTACTAATCATAACACTTACCTTGCTGTCAACCATATTCGTTGAAGCTACTCATATAGTTGGAGGCGAGATATATTACCAGTTATTAAATGCAACTACCAATTCGTACAGAGTAACAGTCAATGTGTATTTTGATTGCTACAACGGGGATCCTGACGCAATAGATTCTGATAAAACTATTTTCATCAGTACATGGGACGCAAAAACCAATAACTTTATTTCCGATTTTACCTTAAGAGGATCTGCCCCTAATCGACTTAAAAGCACAAACTACGAATGTGTAAAACAGCCAAGTGGCGTATGCACGGATGCTTATGTTTACACGGCTGTTCGAACTATTAATCCAGGGACCAATGGCGTAATTCTAGCATGGCAACGGTGCTGCAGAAATAACACCATCGACAATATTGTTAGCCCTGAGGCATCTGGATTTACGGCATGGACTGTTATACCACCTAAATCTACCGCCAATTCCAGTGCATATTTTACAACAGTACCTCCTGTATATATTTGCGTAGACGCTCCGCTTACGCTTCAGCAACCAGCTATCGATCCAGATGGAGATTCATTGGTTTATCTTCTCACAACTCCTTATTTAGGAGCCAATCAAAACAGCCCGCGACCTAGTTCTGCTGGTGCATATGACAGACCCCCTTTCTCTGAATTAAATTGGAGCGCTAGTTATTCTGAGTTTATGCAAATGAAGGGAAGCCCTTCTCTCAACATGAATTCATCTACAGGAGAGATAACAATTACGCCTTCTGAAACAGGTCAATTTGTAGTTGGATTTACGGTGCAAGAATACAGAAACGGAAAGCTGATTGGGGAAACCCGCCGCGACTACCAATTTAATGTAATACAATGTGAATTTGATATCCTGGCTAATTTTGATATGCCCAACGGTACAACTGTAGGTGGTGCTTATACCTTTGAATGCGGAGATACTGTTTGCATTCGAAATAAAAGTTATACTAAATTCCCCGCTAAAACTAAATACTTTTGGGACTTTGGTGATCCAACAACTACAAGTGATACCCTTACTACGTTTAGCTTAGCAGGCAATATATGCTATACCTACCCGGGAAATGGGAATTACACAATAAGTTTAAAAGCCACTACGTCTATTTGTGAATCCAATTACAAATATGACGTGCGAATACGTTCTACCAAGTCATTTGACTTAGGTCCTGACCTCATTTTTTGTGACGACTTTTCAATTAGATTAGATACTAAAACCGCTGACGCAGTCTCTGTAAAGTGGAATACCGGCCAAACTGGATATCGTATTAACGTAAGTGATACCGGAAGATATGTCGCAACTGTTTCTTATGGAAATTGCAGTTACGTAGATTCTGTTCAATTACGCTATGACAAAGTCCCTCCTGTGTCTCTCCCCAGAGATTCACTTCTGTGTGACACCGTTAATGTGACACTAGATGTGGGCGTACCTGGACTTTTTTATCAATGGAGCACTAGCCCTCTAGACAACAAGCAAACGATAAATGTTCGAGATACTGGCGAATACTCTGTTATTGTACGAAATGCAAACTGTTTTTCGTATGATACCATTAGAATTTGGACTGCGACGATACCAGACATCGATGACCAGTTTTATTGCAACGAATTTACGTTTGAAGCTGAGGCTACTTCCATAGAAGAAGCAGAGTACAAATGGTCTACTGGTGAAACCACCCAAAAAGTAACACTAACTCAGGCTGATAATTACTGGGTTCAAGTCAAACAAAGGTATTGTGTTAAAACGGATTCCTTTAAGATAACAAATCCAATCATTAATCTCGATTTGGGAATAGACAGGCATTTTTGTGATAACATTAATCTGGAGCTTGATGCAGGACCTGACGGAATAAAATACGATTGGAGTAATGGAGCTACTACACAAAAAATAAAGGTGAATGTGCCCGATACATTCAGAGTAACGGTGTATGATGAATATGGATGCAAGGCAGCTGATTCTGTGATAATAACTGTATCACAATCACCAGAAGTTGACTTAGGTGACGACCTCACTATCTGCGTAAATAGCCCAACCAAAATTGAAGGACCCGCAGGATATGCGTATCAATGGAATACCGGATCTAAAGACCAGAGCATCACCACTATGGCCCAAGGCAAGTATACACTCAAAATAATAGATCAATTTGGATGTATGGCTATGGACAGTTTGTTTATCACCGTAGATCCTGAAGCGCTACCCAACGAACTTAATGTGCCTAGCGCCTTTAGTCCTAATGATGATGGGCTTAATGAATTATTCCCGTTTGCCCTCCCAGTTTCTCAACCTTCTTATTACATTACCATCTTTTCTAGGTGGGGAGAAAAAGTTTTCGATTCACGAGACGATAGTACTAAACCCAATTGGGATGGTTATTATCAAGGAGAAAAAGTTCCAAATCAATTGTACATCTATTTTATGTACTACCGAGGTTGTGATGGTAACGCTCGTACAGCAAAAGGCAACGTATATCCGCTACGTTAACTTCGCCAAAGCCTGCTTGTCCATATCAAAAGTTAGTTCAGTTAGTAATAGCTGATCAAGTGTTCGCCATTCAAATAGATGTATATTATCTCCACCTAGCTTGGTAGGCTGGACGGTGTGCATGTTATCTATTGTATCGGCACTACTTACCCTATAATGTACAGCTATAATTTGCTCATCTTTCCTGAAAGCACTTTGAATAAAATTTTCAGTCACATGCAGGAGTTGCTCTATTTTTACGGTGACATCTAATTCTTCCTTAAACTCTCTGACTAGACATTCTTTAGTCCCTTCACCCAACTCTAATCCACCACCTGGCAGTTTTAACATCTTAAAACCATTGATATTTTCGTTGCTGACTAAAATTTTACCTTCTTTTATCCAAATACCATACACGCGTACATTAAATTTGCTGACCATATATGCCTTCAATTTTAATCAAAAACGGACTGCTAATTAACGAAAACCAACAATTTATAGCTGACATCTATATCGAAAATGGTTTTATAGCAGAAATATCGAAAAATGGAATTAGCCGCAGTGCGGACAAAACCATCGACGCATCAGGAAAATGGGTAGTCCCAGGCGTAATAGATGACCAAGTGCATTTTCGTGAACCGGGGCTCACCCATAAAGCAGAAATATACACCGAAGCAAAGGCTGCTGTTGCAGGAGGCACTACTTCCTATATGGAAATGCCAAACACCATTCCCCAAGCCACCACGCAGGAAGAACTGGCCAAAAAATATGCAAGAGCAAACGATTGTTCTCTGGCCAATTATTCATTCTTTATGGGCGGAACCAATGACAATATTGAAGAGGTACTAAAAACGGATCCCAAAACAGTATGCGGTGTAAAATTATTCATGGGAAGTAGCACTGGAGACATGCTCGTAGATAATGAAGATACGTTAAGGGGTATTTTTTCGCAAACCCCAATGCTTATTGCTACACATTGCGAAGACGAAGAAACAATTCGTAGAAATACCGCAAAGTTTGTGGCTAAATACGGTGAAGACATTCCTATGGAAGCTCACCCTATAATTCGTGATGAGGAAGCTTGTTATCTGAGCAGCAAAATGGCAAGTGACCTAGCCAGAGAATACAATGCTCGTCTTCACATACTACACATATCCACAGCCAAAGAAATCGCGCTTTTTACCAACGCTATTCCTCTGTCTCAAAAAAGAATAACCGCAGAAGTATGTGTGCACCATCTCTCTTTTAATGATACGCATTATGCTCAAAAAGGGAGTCTAATAAAATGTAACCCCGCTATAAAATCTGAAGCAGACCAAAATGCACTATGGCATGCATTAAATAACGATTATTTTGACATTATTGCAACCGACCACGCACCGCACACGTGGGAAGAAAAGCAGAACAAGTACACCAAAGCACCAAGTGGTTTACCCTTAGTGCAGCACAGCTTACAACTTATGTTGGAGCATGCTAAGACAGGTAAAATAACCGTAAACAAAGTCATAGAGAAAATGTGTCACGCTCCCGCCGACTTATTTGGAATCCAAAAAAGAGGCTACTTAAGGGAAGGGTATTATGCAGACATCGTAATCCTGAATCCTGAAACACAAGAGACTGTAAGCAAAAATAACATCTTATACAAGTGTGGATGGAGCCCGCTAGAAGGTGAGACATTTACAACCACTATCGAACAAACAATTGTCTCTGGACACCTAGCTTATTCCTTTGGCAAATTTGACGAAAGCAAAAAAGGAGAAAGGCTCATCTTCAACCCATAAAATATGAATTTCATCAAAATAAACTCACTCCTCCTATTCGTTGTTTTTTCACAGATTTGTTTAGCACAAACAGACTCTACAAAATCAACAAAACCTGTTTTTACAGATTATGAAACGCTGGCAGAGTTCCCCGGCGGACAAGATAGTTTAAACTGGTTTATTATGGAAAATCTAGAATATCCCAAAGAGGCATTAGAGAATGATATTTCAGGAATTGTTTACCTGATGTTTGTAGTTGATAAAAACGGTTATGTAAATGATGTTACCGTTGAAAAAATAAAACTATATCAAGACAAAAAAATCAAGGGTGCAAAAGGGAGAAAAACACTACGATTAGAAAAAGAGGAAATAATTTCGTCTAATGATTATTGTTTGGGAACGTGCGCAGCAAACCTTTTGGCAAATTCACCAAGATGGAAACCTGCCACACAAAAAGGTAAAACCGTAAATATGCGATACCGCTTACCCATAAAATACTCTATATATTAAACTCCGCAGGGGACATCATTTTTCTCAGAATAAAAATAATACTTTCTCAGTGTATATTCGCCAAATGCACAGAAAGACATTCGCATTAAGCGTTATACTATTATGTGGTTTTACGTGCTTGGCTCAATATCCCTCTAATCCAGTAAAACCAACTAGTGAAAAGGAGCGCCTAGAGGCCGTTCAACAACGCGAAGAGCTGCAAAAAAAATCGAGCTATTTAGGCATTGAAGCAACGAATATAGGTCCCACTATAATGAGTGGACGAGTGGTTGACATGGCCATAGATCCCTACGACACCAAACACTTTTTTGTAGCCTACGCAACAGGCGGTGTATGGGAAACCAAAAACAACGGACAAAGCTTTACTTCGGTTTTTGATGACAATGGATATACGATACATTGTGGCGCACTTGCTGTAAATTGGGTAGAGAAAGTAATATATGTGGGAACGGGCGAGGCTAACTCCAGCCGATCTAGTTATGCTGGTTTTGGGGTTTTTAAATGTGATTTTAGCATAAACGACCCCCAAGTGTGGAAGTTTTGGGAGTGCCTCGGACTTGCTGCCACACAGCACATTAGCCGAATTATTCTTCATCCTACCAAGACCAATATTATTTACGTTGCAAGTATGGGCAGCCTTTTTTCTCCCAATAAAGAACGTGGAATATATAAAACGATAGATGGTGGTAAAACCTGGAAACAAACACTCTTTGTTGATGAAAATACCAGTGCTATTGATTTAGAAATCGACCCCACAAATTCGAATAGACTCTATGCCGCTATGTGGCAAAAAGAACGAAGAGCTTGGAATTTTTGGGAGGGAGGCAAAAATAGCGGAGTACATATTTCTGAAGACGGTGGAGACACTTGGAACAAATCTGCATCTTTCCCTTCAGGTGAAAACATTGGAAGGATCGGTCTTAGCGCTAGTGGGAATTCTATTTACGCTTTACTTGATAATCAAGAGCAATACAAAAAAGAAGAAGCTCCCAGTGAAGGATTAACCAAGAAATCGTTTCAAACCATGACGCTGGATTCGTTTAAAAATTTGAGTGACTCCTCATTGAATACCTTTCTAAAACAGAATCGATTTCCAGACAAATACAAAGCAAAAGACATTCAAAAGATGGCAAAAAAAGGCACACTAAAGCCTTATGATTTTTATGAATATCTGCACGATGAAAATGCCGTAATGTTTGAAGATCCCGTGAAAGGCCCCGAACTCTATCGTAGCACAGATGCTGGCAAAACATGGACTAAAACACACGAAAATGTTCTCGAAAATGTTTGCTATTCGTACGGTTATTACTTTGGAGTGGTTGCTGTAAATCCCAAGGACGAAAATCATGTTTTTATAGCGGGTGTACCTTTATTGCAATCAAAGAATGGTGGGTCCAGTTTTACATTTTCGGGTGGCGATAATGTGCACGTAGATCATCATTACATCTGGGTAAATCCTGACAATCCTCTTCACCTTATCAATGGCAACGATGGAGGGGTAAACATTAGTTATGATGGCGGAGACCACTGGACTAAGTGCAACTCTCCAGCAGTTGGGCAGTTTTACACCATTGCAGTTGATAATCAAAAATATTACAATGTTTACGGTGGGTTGCAGGATAACGGGGTTTGGAAAGGTCCAAATAATTATAATTACAGCACCTCGTGGCATCAAGAAGGCAAATATCCCTATCAGCGCATTGCCGGCGGCGATGGTATGCAAATCCAGATAGACAATAGAGACCAAACAGTATATACAGGTTCTCAATTTGGACACTATTACCGCAGAGATGCTAACGGGGGCTATGCCTACATACATCCTATGCACGACCTGAAAACGGAGAAACTGCGCTGGAATTGGCAGACGCCTATCCTGCTATCCATGCACAATCAAGATATTCTGTATATGGCGAGCAACAAGTTGCATCGCAGTAGGAATAAAGGCAAAACTTTTGAAGAGATAAGCCCAGACTTGAGTAATGGCAGAAAAGATGGGGATGTGAGCTATGGCACTATTTCGTGTATATCCGAAAGTAAATTCGAATTTGGATTAATCTATGCAGGCACAGATGATGGCAACATTCAACTTACCAAAAATGAAGGCAAAACTTGGAGCAACATATCACAAAAACTCCCCCAACACCTTTGGGTACGAAAAATTGTAGCTAGCGAACATAAAAAAGAACGTGTGTATGCCCTATTGAATGGTCATACTTGGGATCACTTTAATTCCTACATTTACATCTCCGAAGATTATGGAACTACTTGGACACAAGTAGGCAATAATTTACCTGCAGAATGCTTGAATGCACTGAAAGAAGATGCAATAACAGAAGATATTTTATACGTAGGATCTGACGCAGGATTATATATTTCGACAGATAGAGGAACTAGCTTTCAAGCATTTAGCAATTTGCCTCCTGTGGCGATTCATGACTTGGCCATTCAACAAGAGCAAAGAGACTTATTGGTGGGCACCCATGGCAGAAGTATTTATAAGATTCAACTTGAACCTGTTTACCAATCTGCTACCTACCTAGATTCGGGCTTTTTATTTTTAAAAATGGATCCGTTAAAATACAGTGAAAACTGGGGTACACTCAGCTATGAATGGAAAGAAACCGCACCTAGAAAAGAGGTGGTTTTTTATCTTAGTGAGCGATCTAACGTAACCATAGCAATTACAGATGAAAAAGGAAATCTATTACTTGAAAAAGATATTAACGGTAAAAAAGGATTCAATACACATTCTATTGAACTTAAATTTCAAGAAAACCCAAGTAATAACCTTAAGAAAGGAGATCTTGGGAAATACTATCCTGTAAAAGGCAAGTATATCATCTCCGTAAATAACGGATCTCAAACCTTAGAAAATAGCTTAATGATTCAATAATTAGAAAGCTACCTGCTAATAACCTATTACTAACCTTATTTTTGCCCTTCAAACAATCATGCAAGTTACAGAGGCCATATCGATATTCGAAAAAGTAGTTAAAGAACACTTAAACCTTACGCCAGAGCAAATTCGTTGTGAGAACGACGGCGAATACCTAATACAAAGAGGAGATGAAACGGAGCTATACGTGGATATATGGCAACCTACCGAAACTACGCAATGGCAGTACTTTGACCGACAAAAGATTGCGGGTATTTTTCAAATTGTTGCACCTATATGCGAATATCCTGCCGATGAGCATTTAGCAATGTTTATGGAAGAATTGGCACACCTTAATTTTCATCTTTTTTCAGCATCCTTTATTGCTAATTCAGAACAACGCGTAGTAAGCATTCAATTTAAACGGGTTCTTGAAGGCCTAAACGAAACTGAAGTTATAGAACCATTAGAAGCAGTAGGTTACTATGCAGAGAACCTGAAAGAATACCTTTCAGAAAAGTATCACGTAAAAAAAATCTAACCCTCGGGCAACCTCCCTGTATCTGAGTACATCTAAAGCACATCCAGCGCAATGAGCCCTAGTGAATCACACGATGAAATATCTTTGATTAAAGCTTGCAGCAATGGAGACCATAACGCTTTTAAAAAAATTTACGATATACACTCAGGAACCATGTACAGCATTTGCTTACGATATATGACCAACGAAGACGAAGCCAAAGATGCTTTGCAAGAAGGCTTTATCAAGGTTTTTAATAGCATAGGCAAGTTTCAATTTACGGGTAGTTTTGAAGGTTGGATGAAGCGTATTTTTGTAAATACGAGCATAGAACAAATTCGCAAACGTAAGTTACACTTTGATGTCTCTGAACTAAATACCAATGAGCTCCCGCTTACTTCCCGAATAGAAACTGGCAAGTTAGACGCAGAAAAAATGATGCGCTTAGTGCAACAATTACCTTTGGGCTACCGCACGGTTTTTAACATGTTTGTAATTGATGGATATAGCCACAAAGAAATAAGCGACTATTTAAATATTAATGAGAATACTTCAAAATCTCAATTATTTAAAGCACGCAAGCAGTTACAAATTTGGTTAAAGGACTGGTTTTAAACAATGCCGAAATTCAACGACATATCTGATTTTGAAAATTTGCTCAAAGAGCAAATGTCAGGTCATAGTGCACCACCGCCAGTTGATGCTTGGACGGCTATTTCATCATCTACAGCTCAAGCGGGAGGAATAATTAGTTCGCTATCAACCTATTTTAATGCTAGTGTAACACTTGTAAAAACTGGATTAATCATAGTTAGCATTGGAACTATTAGCACCGTGGGCTATTTCCAAACTATTAATTCATTCGAAATTCCTCAAACAAAAGAGGAGAATACCCTTAGCCTACCGGAGTCTATTACAACGGATTCACAGTCTACTTTTGTAACAATAGAATTAGCCGATAATACGATAAAGTCACCTAACGAAAACAGAACTAGTCGACGTGTAGATTCTAAAAAAACAAATCCTTCTAGGTCCGCGAGCGTTCCTCTCACCGTTGACACTTCATCTTCAACGCCTCAAAACTACACGAATCAACCCATCAAAACCTTAGAGAATAAAAGCAGTACCCCACCCAGAATCACTGCGTCTAACTATAACCCATGTGTTGGAGAAACAGTGGTACTTAAAGCATCAGAAAAGGGCGATTGGTTTTTAAACGAAACTAAAGTGGCAAGCAACACAGCGGCATATAATGCCCAATGTCGAGATATAGGCACTTATACTTATTACTTTAAAACGGCAGAGATAACTACACGCACTTCATTGACCGTTACTGAATTTAATGGGCAAATTATAAAAACTCAAGCGGAAAATGGACACTATTCATTTAGCTTAAGCAATCAAAATCTTATTGCAAACTGGTTTATCAATAACAAGTTATATAGCACCAATGCTCCGTTCATCAATGTAACCTTAGAAACGGTCGGTAAACATCAGATTAAAGCAGTGGTAATTAATCATCCTTGTTCCAAAACCTTGACTTTTGACGTTCAATTAGCACCCATTGGTCACTTTGAAGCCATAAATATTTTCACGGTCGGAAACGATGGTTTGAATGACACGTACAAAGTGAATATTTCGGGTTACGACAATTTTTCCATACAGATTTTTAACAGCAATTCTAATCTAGTATTCAGCACTTTAGATCCTGAAGAAGGTTGGGATGGAAGAATAAATAATATAGGAATAGAATGTCCTCAGGGTGAATATTTTGCCAGAGTTAGCTATAAGCTAAAAGGCGAATTACCTCAAATAAAAAATATAAAATTAACACTATTACGTCCATAATTTGAAAATTAACATGAACCTCATTAAATTTACCAACTTTTTGGATTTTAAAAACAAGAATAACAAACCGAATAAACGTATGAATAAATCATTCAATTCAGCTAGCCTAACCAGGTATTTAGCGTCATTTGTGTTACTGGTGACAAGCTTCTTGGCTTACTCACAGTGTAACCCTAAGGTAATGTACAATGGAAATTGGTCCTCAACAGGGGTGTTTTGTTTAGGAGAAATTCTAAGTTTTGACGCTAACTCACCAGGTTACAACAGTAGCACTGTTTGGGATTTTGGTGATGCCGGACCTGGTACAAGTACGCAAGAAAAACCATCTTACAGCTACGCTACAGCAGGAACTTACACTGTAAAATATACGGGTACGGGAGGAGCAGGTACGTGCACAGGCACCGTTACGGTGATTGTAAGGCCTTCACCTGAGATACACGTTCGCCAGCTCGCAAATGATACGCAGTGTTACTCTGGCAACAGCTTCTGCTTTAGAGATTCGATTGTAGCGCCAGACGGCTCTATTGAGCGACTTGTAATGCTATTTAGTGACGGTACGAAAGTGGATACCACTTTTGCTGGAGGAGCTGGAAAACTAAAAATATTTGATTTTTGTGTAACTATAAACGATCCTGACGGCGGTTTCTTTGACATGGTCGTTGAAGCATATGACACCAGTGGATGTTTAACTAAATACACTTTTCAGGATTATATATATGTTCATCCTAAGTTAGGCATTAAGTTTGACAATATTACGCCAAAGCCTAATCCAGGTTGCGACTCCACACTCGGAGTCTTCCTTAACACATCACTTATAGCATTAGCAGATATCGATTCCTTTGTGTGGGATTTTGGGGATGGCACTATTCAAAAAGGTTCATCCACGGTGAATACGCAATGGTGGTTTGGCATTGACGGGAAAGACACGATAAAACACATGTACACTACCAACGGCACCTTTAATGGAACATTGTATGTTTCTGCCTATGGATGTAGTGAGACCTTTACTTGGAAAAATGCAGTTACCAACTTTGTGGTAGATCCAAAAATAGTATCTACACCCAATCCTGCTTGTGTCTCCGATAATCCCATCGAGTTTTCGGTTACCAATTTCAACACCGCAGGTATGTCTTCATTCTTGTGGAACTTTGGTGATCCTCCGTCTGGACCTGCCAATTTTGATAAAGATAATTTTAGCCCAACAGCTCACGGCTACGGACCTGGACCTTGGATGATTAGTTTACGTATTCAACAAGGCCCTTGTGATGTTACTATCTATGACACTATTCAAGTAATAGGACCCATCTCAACCATTGGAGTTCCTTTTGATCAAGTTGCCTATAACCAAACCTATCAGTGTTTGATTACAGACTCTGTTCAAATGGTAAATAACTCCAGTTATTATCAAAATGATTACAATCAATTGGATGAAGATTCTATCGTTTTTTATTTTGATTATAGTTTTGATTATAACTTTGACAACACCACTGGACTTACTAAATTCATAGTAAGAAAATGGAAAGAAGATAAAAACGGCAATAAAATATTGTCGGCAGACACTTTCCCAAAAACTGATACGCTGTCTGTCATAGGGTATAAAGCCTACTTTGATACAGCTAAAGACTCCATCGCCGTAATAAACGGTACAGATACCGTTTGGCAAAAATACTATTACAATGCCACAAGCTACAGAGGTGGTATAAACGGCCGAAAGCGTTATGCATTCAATTACATTCCACCAGTTGGAGGAAAAGGAGTGGGTACTGGTGATCAAACTGCCATTGATCCAAACTTAAATGTTAGAGACTATAATCCTAATGTTTGGAGAGTATGGTTTATGGATGATAGATATGCACCACAATGTACGACCGATAGCAGACCATGGGTTAATAGAAATGTTGGGATTAATTGTAATTGGAGCATCGATAGTGTGCCAATACACTGGTATACGCCATGGGATGATGTTTACAGAACTTTTAATAATGGACAGAACTATAGAAGACCTAAGGTTGATAAGCGTTTGTTCAAAGAAGATACGATCTGTTATGAAGTAAATGTTTATTCTGACTCATTCATGGTTGTACCAAGGTTTATCTATATAAACATTCCAGCAGATTCTGCTTTTACCTACTTTATGCCTTATGACGGATTAAATCCTGCTGTAAACGGATACAGAGATACTTTAGTAATTACCGCATCAACGCTTGGAAGAACTATACATTACATGGATAGCTCTCACTTGAGTGTTTTTCAACAAGAAACGTATATCGTAATTAATAGACCTCCAAGTAGATTTATCGGAACTGAGTTTTACTATGATGCTGCTGTAGATTCTTTTTATGCAGTAAATAATTTAACCGATACCACCGTACTTGCTGCCGATCCATTAGGACGATGGAATAAAACTGCTGGCAACGGAACTACCAGATGGTCTACCACCACTAGCGAAATGAGTTTCTACGTTCCGGATGGTGTAACCATCACCACTATAAATCTTCCAGCACCGGGTGGTGGAGGTGGAGTGCCTACTCCAGGCCCTTCGTACACCGGACCTAAGACCATTATTTTACCTGCAAATACGCAATTTACATTGCAATCTAAAGATTCATTGTTTAGTGCAGTGCATATACAAACAGTGGCTAGAACCACCACAAATGCGCTTCCATCCTCATATCCATACAAAGATATGTTTGGTAAAACTAGATTTGGTTCAGCCATTTTTGTTGATTCTGCACTGCATAGAGAAGATTGGTTTGATAATAATGCAGTTTGTTTTAATGTAGTTTTATGGCAAAAAGACACTATTCATCCGCTTCTGTGTGAGTCTCAAGCGACTAAATCATTAGCGCTCGTTCCACCAAATGCAAAAGGATTAGAATGGGTAGATGGTACACCATGTCCATTTACAGGTAACTTCCAATACATATTAGGTTTTGATATGGCAAATACTAAACCAGGTTGTACCCAATCGTGGTTTGCTGTAAACTATGATACCGTACAATTACCGACTAATCAAACTGGCTCTTGGGCGGTATTTAATGGTGGTGGGGTATTAGCTCCAAGTAGACCAGGTAGTGCATTGCCATTCCAATTACCTTACGCAATTGTAGGAAACACAGGAACACAATTCCTTAAAGGTTACACTCCTGGTCAGATAGGTTCTGGTCAACGTACACCTGCAGGTTCGTTTACCGTAGGTTTAATAGTAGGTAACGGTGTGCCCCAAGCAAATGGATTACCTGCTTGTTTAGATACTGCTTACTATCCTGATATGTTCAGAATTCTGTATATGAATCCTGCATTTACTTTATTAAACAGCTCACCACACATGTGTGCAGGAGCTACTGCTTATTTCCAACTAGAAGATCCTATACAAGATAGTATTACAGCACTTAGATGGAACTGGGGTTATCCAGGTAACGTAGGCCGTGGACCTCAACAAGGTGGTTATTCTGAAGAGTTTTATTACTACAAAGAATATAATGGCCCTCAAGCTAATAGAAATGACGCCAATATCGCTTATAATGGTGAAAAATGGTTGTATAATTTTATCGTAAGGTACAATATAGATGACCTTTCGGGTACTAAACTGATCGATACTATTGTGGTAAATATTATCAAGAAGTGGGAGGTAGTTGCTTCTAAAAAGCAAGTTAGTAAGGAAGTAATTGACCTTTTCCTACGTGAAAATTTAGTTTATCAAGACATACCTGCCGCCGATATCCCATTCTACTTAGGTGATGGTTCTAATAATTGTGTTGATACCACAAGTTTTGGTTCATTCTTCCAATTTGGAATAAAAGCATACCATCAAAACTCTGATCCTGATGTATGGCAAGTTGGAGATAAACGTTACTTATGTAAAACCTATAACCCTGCTATAGTATCTGATACTACTTTCTTCGTGAATGGTTCGGGCAATAGGGTTCCTTCTTTAAAATATGCAGGTGTAGATTCGTTCACAACCATACAAGATGTTACAAATCGTAATAAGGCTAATTGTACAAGTTCAGAAGAAGTAACTCAAATACTTCACTTTAGAGATTCTTCTCTAAGAGGTTATGATACCTATGAAAGAGATATTGATAATGATGGCGTGATAGATGAAGTTATAACCGGTGTTTATAAGCATACCTACAGATATCCTGTGGTACGTGCAATTGACCCTTGCGATCCTTCGGTAAAAGATACCATTTGGGTGAATGCAAACGCGCCAATGACGCCTAACTTTAGATTAAACAACACAACTGGTTGTAGCGGATTTGGAGCGATATCTATGAACGTTGGTTTCTACAACGACTTCTGGATGGATTCAACGGCTATTTGCCAAGGATTAACCTTATTTGTGGAAGATTCTATCAGATACTACCAGTTAGGTGAGCAAGATCCTCCTACCTACCCAATACACGATTTTGCACTATGGCAAGATCCTGCTAGATTTATTCCTAACATTGAAACCGTTTATTATGATTGGGACAGTACAGACGGTGTTTGGGATAATTACCAGTCTATAGTACCCAATCATTTCTATCCAGAACCAGGAAAATACACCATCACTATTATACCTAAAGATAGTACAGGATGTAGAGATACCTCATACATCGATGTAACCATATCAAAGGTTAATCCTGTGATTTCATTTGCCACATCTTTAGTAAATTGTGCTTCTATTGTTGACTTCAAGGATTCTACTTGGTACGTAGATCCGTGCGACACCTTATGTCCTAACGGCAATAATGTTTCGTGTGAGAAATTACTGACATGGAATTGGGATTTTGGAGATGATACCAGAAACAGTAAGCTTCAAAATCCTTCACACAACTTTACATCAGCAGGGACCTTTGATATTACCCTTACAGTTACTTCTCTGCTAGGTTGTGAAGAAACCATTACCAGAACTATCTATATACCTGGACCACAGCCTGATTTTGAATTTGACTTGGACGACTTTAATTTGAATGATACCGCTACTATATGTGTTGGTGATTCGCTACTACTAGTCAACAAAAGTAAAGGAGACATCACAACACCTAAATTCATAATGGACTGGGGAGATAAGACTTTTTCTCAACCAACCAATACTACTGGGAAATTCGGACACACCTACAATAAGGCTGGAACCTATTTACTATTCTTAACTCAAGAAGACGAGATACCAGGTACATCTAGCAGATGTCAAAGAATGTTCCCCGATACGAATCCTGATATTCAAAATCAACGACGAATAGTTGTAATAGTAAAACCACTTCCAGATGTTAAAATTACTGCATCAAAGGATACTATCTGTTTAGGAGACGAGATTACCTTTAATGGGACGCTTGATCCAAGATACACCCGAGTAAAATGGGATATGGCACAATTAGATACTATAAATGGAATTGTTCCTCAGGATACAATAGTTAAATATATCTTTAAACAACCTGGAACATTTACGGTAGTATTAAGACCCGAGTATGATTTATTACCTCGTTGTTGGGCAACGGATTCCGTAGATGTATTTGTACAATCGGTAACTGCAGCATTTGATATTATTCCTGATGGAGCTCCAGAATTCTGCTTTACGAATACTTCCACTACCAGTCCTTCTGGTAATGTCTTGACGTATGAATGGACGTTTGAAGATGAGACTCCTCCCGGACCAGGAAGTAGCACGGATACAGATCCTTGTTACAATTGGAACGAGCACGTAGGTATTTATGAGGTATGTCTTATCGCTACTGATGTATTAGGATGTAAAGACACCGTATGCCAAGATATCGAAAATGTATTCCAAACGAAACTTGTTCCTTACAACGTGTTTACACCTAACTCAGACGCTCAAGGGCTAAACGAAGAATTTGTAATTGAAGGTGAAAGCTTACAAGAATATCAAATTAAAATCTTCAATCGTTGGGGCGAGCTAGTTTTTGAATCTACAGATGTGAAGTATTCTTGGAACGGAAAAGTTAAAAATAGCGGTAACGATTGCCCTGAAGGAACATACTTCTATGTAATTAAATACATGTTTGAATTTGATGATAAATCAGAAACAATAGAAGGTACCGTTGACATTATCAGATAAGATAAGTCAGTATTTAAATTAATAATATGCCGCCTTGATGATTAATCATTAAGGCGGTTTTTTTATGTTTAAAAAAAATAACTTTGCACTGCTTATAAAGAAAGACTGAGGGATTAGGCCCAGAGAAGTCTTAGCAACCTGAAAGCGAATGTTAACATGCTATTCAAGGTGCTACATCCTATCAAGAATATAAATCTTGAGCAGATAAGTTTCTCTACTCTCCTAATTTGTCAGCATATAATAAATGGGAAAATCAATATATAATTATTTGCGCTTGAGCGGTTTAGAGCCAATGGTGCAAACTCCAAATATTAATTTCATAAATATCGGAGAACGAACAAATGTTACCGGTTCTAAAGCATTCGCTAATCTAATACTCAATAATAAATATGACGAGGCACTCTCTGTGGCTAGATCTCAGGTAGAAAATGGTGCACAGGTCATAGATGTAAATATGGATGAAGGAATGCTGGATGGCAAAGCCGCTATGGTCACGTTTCTAAACCTAATAGCCGCTGAACCAGACATTAGTCGAGTTCCTGTGATGATTGACTCTAGTAAGTGGGATATTATTGAGGCCGGACTTAAAGTGATTCAAGGCAAAGGCATTGTAAATTCTATCAGCTTAAAAGATGGCGAAGAAGCCTTTATTGCCAGAGCAGAAAAAATCAAACGTTATGGAGCTGCCACAGTTGTGATGGCATTTGACGAAAATGGCCAAGCAGATTCATACGAAAAAAAAATTGCTATCTGTGAACGATGTTACCACATACTCACTCAGAAAGTAAACTTCCCTCCTTCCGACATTATTTTTGACCCTAATATTCTCACGGTAGCGACAGGGATTGAAGAGCATAATAATTATGCGGTTGACTTTATAAAAGCAACCAAATGGATTAAAGAAAATTTGCCATATGCTAAAGTAAGTGGCGGGGTAAGCAATATATCATTCAGTTTTAGGGGGAATAATATTGTACGGGAAGCAATGCACTCTGCCTTCTTATATCATGCTATTCAAGCGGGATTAGATATGGGTATTGTCAACGCTGGCATGATAGAAGTTTATGAAGAGATCCCAAAAGAACTATTAATCAGGGTAGAAGACGTTTTGCTTAATAGAAGAGAAGACGCCACTGAACGATTAGTAGATTTTGCCGAAACAGTCAAAGGAGATGGAAAAAAGATAGTACATGACTTAAGCTGGAGAAATCAAAGTGTTGAAGAACGACTCAAACACTCCCTTATAAAAGGTATAACAGATTACATAGATGAAGACACGGAAGAAGCGCGTTTAAACTATGCTAAACCCTTACACGTCATTGAAGGACCGCTAATGGCAGGCATGAACGTAGTAGGAGACTTATTTGGAGCGGGTAAAATGTTCTTACCACAAGTGGTAAAAAGTGCCCGTGTGATGAAAAAATCAGTAGCTTACCTAAACCCATATTTAGAAGAAGACAAAAGTGAAGGCGATACTCAAGGTAAAATACTAATGGCCACCGTTAAGGGAGACGTTCATGACATTGGAAAAAACATTGTAGGCGTTGTATTGGCTTGTAACAATTATGAAATAGTTGACTTAGGCGTAATGGTTCCTGCAAATAAGATTTTAGACGAAGCTATAAAACATAATGTAGACGTAATTGGGCTTAGTGGACTCATCACTCCTAGTTTAGATGAAATGGTAGATGTTGCTTGTGAAATGGAACGTAGGGGCATGAAATTGCCTTTACTTATTGGTGGAGCAACTACGAGCAGAGTACATACTGCTGTTAAGGTGGCACCTCATTATAGCGGACCTGTGGTCCACGTGCTGGATGCATCGCGGTCTGTTCCTGTAGCAGGTAAACTTATTGGGCAAAGTACCCGAGAATTATTTGAAGCTGAGATAAAAGCAGAGTATACCGAGTTAGCTATACAGCATGCTGCTCGTCAAGCCGATAAAGTAATTTTACCATGGGGCGAAGCCAATGCTAATAAGTTAAAATTAGATTGGGAAACATATACTCCAGTACCCCCAACACAACTAGGGATAACTGTTTTTGATGACGTTGATTTAAATGAAATTAGGGGCTTTATAGATTGGACGCCATTCTTCTCTACTTGGGAATTGCGCGGCAAATATCCAAATATTTTTGAAGATGAATATGTGGGTGAAGAAGCAAAAAAACTTTTTGCTGACGCTAAGGCCATGTTAGAAGACATCATAACACACAAAAAACTTCAAGCAAAGGCTGTATTAGGTGTATTCGAAGCAAATGAAGAAAATGGAGATGTACATCTTGCCAATGGGACAAAATTTAATTTCTTAAGACAGCAACGCAAAATGGGGAATGACATTCCTAATCTTTCGCTTGCCGACTATATAGCACCCAAAACCAGTGGCAAAAAAGATTATCTAGGTGCCTTTGCGGTAACCGCAGGTATCGGCATAGAGTCACTCATTGACGCATTTGAAGCAGACCATGATGATTATAACTCCATAATGGTTAAGGCAATTGCCGATAGACTCGCAGAAGCAATGGCTGAATTCATGCATCAAAAAATACGAAAAGATATTTGGGGGTATGCTGCAGATGAAACGCTAACTAATGAAGAACTCATCTATGAAAAATACCAAGGTATACGTCCCGCAGCGGGTTATCCTGCAAGTCCTGATCATACAGAAAAAGAAACGTTGTGGAAACTATTAGACGTGGAGAATAACACGGGAATTAGCCTTACTGAAAGCTATGCTATGTATCCTACTGCATCTGTTTCTGGATTATATTTTGCTCATCCAGAAGCTAAATACTTTGCGGTAGGAAAGATAGATACGACTCAAGTAGCTGATTATGCCGAACGAAAAGGTGCTGATTTCAATGCTACCCAAAAATGGCTTGGTCCTAATTTATTTTAGCCGCATAAATAAATGGTAGTGTCTTCCATAAACAAATATGTTCCTTAATACATTTTTAACCACACACTGATCTGTTTAAAGCTATTTTTTTATTTTATTCTTTTAGTTTCTAAACACTTATACCCTCATCTTTGTATACTTAATTAGATGAATATAGGAATTGTATGTTACCCAACTTATGGGGGCAGTGGTGTAGTTGCCACTGAACTTGGCAAGGCATTAGCTATCAAAGGAAACAATGTACATTTTATATCCTATGATCAACCTGTTAGACTAGACGCATTTGCTCAAAACATCTACTACCACGAGGTCAGTATTAATAACTATCCCTTATTTAAGTACGCCCCATACGAGATAGCGCTAACTAGTAAGATAGTTGACATTGTAAAAGCACACAAAATAGAAGTTTTGCATGTTCACTATGCTATACCGCATGCTGCTGCTGCTGTTACAGCCAAACATATATTAGCCCGTGAAGGAATTAATCTTAAGATAATTACAACGCTACATGGTACCGATATAACTTTAGTTGGGAAAGATAAATCTTACGAACCCGTAGTTACCTACTCACTTCAAGAGAGTGATGTGGTTACGGCAGTCTCAGAGAGCTTAAAAAAAGATACCTATTCGTTTTTTAACTACAGTGGAGAAATATACGTAGTACCTAACTTTATAGACTTTGAGCGATTCAATAAGCAACCGAAAGATCACTTTAAAAAAGGGATTGCTCCGAATGGCGAAAAAATTTTGGTGCACACTTCTAATTTTAGAAAAGTAAAAAGAGTACCGGATGTACTCGATATTTATCGAAAAGTAGCTTCCAAAATACCTGCAAAACTTCTTCTTATTGGAGATGGACCAGAAAGGGCCAGCATTGAGGAAGAATGCCGTAATTGTGATATATGTTCTGATGTAATTTTTCTTGGTAAACAAGAAGCAGTTGAAGAAATATTAAGTGTGGCAGACCTATTCCTTATGCCTTCCGAAACCGAAAGTTTTGGTCTCGCAGCACTGGAAGCCATGGCTTGTGAAGTGCCTGTAATAAGCACGAATACAGGAGGTTTACCAGAAGTAAATATTGACGGAGTAACCGGTTTTATAAGCAATATTGGCGATACGGAAAAAATGGCGGCTGATGCGCTAACCATTCTTCAAGATGATAACCTTACGCTATTCAAAGCGAGAGCAAAAGAGCATTCATTAAAATACAAATTAAAAAACATACTCCCTTTATACGAGGCGCTATACTAAATATGCGGCAAGCTATGTTAATCAACTAGCCTTTTCACCATGAGATTTATCTTACTACTATTATTCTGGTCCATCGTGGGAAATCTTGTTGCACAAACAGATTCTTTAGAAAATGTAAAATCAATGAATTTGGATAGCACTGAAATAAAAAATATTTGTGCTAAGCTCCAGATTCCCAATAATCTGGAGGCAAATAATGATCTGTTAAACTTTATCACGGATTGGATAGGAACTCCTTATTGCTACGGCGGAGAGACCAAAAAATGCACCGATTGCTCTGGTTTTACTACCAATTTATATATGACAATTTTCGGAAAAAATATACCCCGCAGCTCTAGAGATATATTTAATAATTGTTTGCCTATTTCAAAACACGCTTTATATGAAGGAGATTTAGTATTCTTTGCTACATCAGGAGGATCTAAAATATCACACGTTGGTGTCTATCTTTGGGATGGATTCTTTGTGCATGCAAGCACTAGCCGCGGCGTAATTATAAGCAACTTAAAACAAGGCTATTACCGAAAAACGTACGTTAGTGGTGGAGCTTGGCTTGATTAAAAAAAAACTAGTTTACTGATTAAATTTTATCTAAACTAAAGGTTTAGACTTGTGCTTCAAAACATTTGTAGTCAATTTAATAGGCGTCCTATTTGAATCTGATTATTGCCTACTTGTTAATCGTAAATTCTACGTCAGAAGTAGCATCAATGGTGAAGAATTGCACGGGGATTTGTGTCGTAAAACTACCTGAGAAGATTATTTCACTGCTCGTACTGCTCAACACGGCAATAGGTTTTCCGCCATCATCCGTTAAAGTGATTTTGCCGTTCGTTTCCACCCAAGTGCCAGCAGAAGTTTGTTTATTAACTGGCGCCGTTTGAGCTTGACTTTGTCCCCCAAGTACCGCATCAATGTTGGCTGTAAAAGCAACCTCTGTACTATATCTATTTGGTTTTTCGGTAATTACAACCTTACCTACTATATCTGTTCCTTTACCGGTAAAGGTTCCTACATCATTGCCCATAACATTTAAAATACCATTTTTTAAATCTATTTTCGTATAGTTCCAGGTACCAACATAAGGACTGACTTTAACCTCGCCTCCACCAGTTCCACCTCCTGTTCCAGTGGTATCTTTTGTAGTATCATCTATTATCGGCAATGGCGGTTTTTTACAACTTTGAGATCCAAAAACAAATAAAGTTACGGCGATGATTAGAAATATATTTTTCATTAAAGTAGAGCTAAAATAATACATTTTTACTTATTCCAAATCTCCCAGGATTTATCTGCTTGTATTTCAAGCATTTCCAATCCGTTTTCAATCTTAGCTCCTTGCTTTTTTGCCTTTTGGAGAAATACGGTTTCTGCTGGCGTATATATCAAATCAAAACAAACGTGTTTTTTAGCAATGGCAGAATAGGGAATATTAACACATTCATCAATACTAGCAAGACTGCCCAGCGGTGTAGTATTAATTAAAAGATTATGTTCTTTGATATCCTCTTCCGTTAAGTCCATGTACGAGAAGTCTACTAGATTACCGCGCGACACCGTCGCGTGAGGTATTCCAAGTTGCTTTAGCGCGTATCTTACCGCATTTGAGCTGCCACCCGTACCAAAAATGAGTGCGTAGTTAAAATAAGGATGCAAGTGCTTTCTGATGCTATTTCTAAAACCTATAAAATCTGTATTATCACCTATCCAACCATTATCCGTTACTGTAACGGTGTTCACAGCGTTCATGGCTTTAGCTGCTTCGCTTATTCCCGTAAGGAAGGGTATTATCTCTTGTTTAAAGGGTATCGTAACATTAAAACCCAGTAAATTTTCATCCTTGACTAAATCCTTAATACCCGATAAGTTCTCCATTTCATAAGCTTTGTATTGACAATCTGAAAGTCCGAGTACCTCAAATTTTTGTTTAAAGTAACGGGGAGAAAAGGAATGCTTTACGGGAAATCCTATTACACCATAATTTCTCATGATGCTTTTACACTATACTTATTCATGAGGTAAATAATCCCAATAGCAACAAGCATAAGGGTAGTAGCTCCCCCTAAATGCGGATCGTTTCCATATAAAAAGTTTTCTGATAGTTTAGTAAAAGTAGAAGGAAGCACACTTTCTGAAAACAGCACTTTTTCTACTCCTTTGCTATTCATTCTGGTTTCCAACACCTGTTGCCAAGGCCAGACTTTATTAAGCGAACCTATTAAAAATCCTGTAAGTAAAGCCATTGTAGGATTTGGATATTTTTTAAACGTAAAGGTAAGCACGCGTGCAAAGCTCAGAAGTCCTACAATCATTCCCACTCCAAATACTATTACGACTATAGTACTTGGCCCAAAAGGGTTATGGGTACTTTCCTCTACCGCAGGCATTATGATGGTATACATTCCCATAAGCAAAAGCACAAAACTCCCCGATAAACCAGGTAACATAAGCGCAGAAACACCAATTACACCCGCCACAAAAACCATGAGTAAATGCTCACTTCCTTGTGAAGGCGCCGCAACAGTTACCCAATAAACTAGCACTGTGCCCACTATCGCAAGCACCATTTCTAATAATCCCCATTTTTTTACTTCCTTTCCTATCATAGGGATGCTGGCCAAAATTAAACCAAAGAAAAAGCTCCAAATAAGTACCGGATGTGTTTCTAGCAGACCTACTATTATTTTAAGCCCCAGTATAAAACCCAAGGCCATACCCGAGAGTAACTTGACTAAAAAAGTGCCATCCATTTTTTGCCACACAGCTTTGACACCTCCATCCTTAAAAACAGTAATCAAATCTACATTGATAGCACTAATCGCATTGAGCAATCGCTCATAAATTCCGGTGATAAATGCTAAGGTTCCTCCAGATACGCCGGGAATAACTTCTGCTACACCCATAGCCGCACCCTTTAGCATTGTTTGAATGGTTTCTTTCATAAAATTTGGACAAATGTACTAACTCATTGTTAGTTCCGTTTTACTTTCGCGCTACCGAATGAAAAAAACCTTTGCTATTCTTTTATTGGGCTTAAGCCTAATTTTGATTTTTGACAGCTGTAAAGCTAAAAAAAGGTACAGATATAATGGCCCAAGCAGAGGTTGTGACTGCCCTACAGGCCGTTAATACTAGCCTAGATTCAACTTACGCTTTCCCGAAGTGAAATGCCATCTTAGGTAGTTTTCCATGGTAACATCCAACTTGTTGGGGTGTACATTGTAGTTAAATCCTAGTCGGTTTAAAAACACCAAGTGTTTCCCAATAGTTACTTCATAGCCCACTCTCGCTCCTATCATCTTGCGGTAATTATGAATTACAGGATAACTTTTATTGCCAACCGAATGATATAGCTGCTCTCCCCACGGTGCTTGAAACTGGTAACTATCCCAATAGTTAAGGACAAACTGATATTCTTTATGGGTTAATCTAAGTACTCCTAACTGACCTACCCCGTCTATAATCCCATGTACTTTGTCATTGCTTCTGTCTTCATAAAAAGCAGCATGACCGGCTACAAATAAGTTTGTATGTTCATTGAAAAAGTGCGTGTATTCCAGTCCATAGGCGAAATTATATTCTACAGAATTTGGGGTGCTATTTACGTCTATTTCACCTGCGCTGTGCACTGTCATTCCTTGTGCGTTTAAGCTTAATTTATTTTTTGCATTATGTATAGGATTAAGATAAACGTTATACCCCGCCACAAAACGCTCATTTTTTGTGTCTTTGTCGTATATCATATCGTGCCAATCTATCCAAGCGTCATACGTTAGTACTTTACCTGGTTTGGTGATTTGTAATCCTTGTTCAAAACGGTCTGTTATCACTTTCTCATAATCATACAGCGGCTCTATCATTTTGTGCTGCAAGGTTCCGTTCAAACTACCGAAAATGATGTTGTGTTTTAGCACCCCTTCATACGTAAATTTAAAATAAGGCTCAATGCTTTTAATGTCTGGATTACCAAAATCATATCGCATGTTAAAACCTCCGTAAATTTGAGCTTTTTCATTAAATGAATATTGGATATACGGCAATATTTGAACCCCAATGTAAGTAGACCCTTTATCTATTCGCGAAAGATACTCCGCATTGCGGAAGTAGCTCATTTGGTCTACATGCACCAACATGTGTGAAGAATCAATGCTATGTTCGTACTTGTCATTATCAAAAAATGAATTTTCATATTGACCGAAGACATTGATGCACAATATCAGACCGACCAGAACACCTGAGAATTTATTAAATAGCATTAAAATGTATTAGAATTAAATGCAAATAAGCAACTTTGTAGCGTTATATCATAGCAATACGTCTATTGGCATATTAATTGTAACCCTAGCTAGACACAGAGTAATATGAACCAATTAAAATTTTTATCGCTTATCTCTCTCCTTGTATTAAGCAGCTCTTATATCTCAGAGAGTACTCAATACACTCAACTTCGTGTTACTAAAAACATTGCCTTTACCTATGGGGAAGAACTAAAGTATAGGGTACACTACGGGTGGATAAACGCTGCAGATATAAGTGTTACCGTAGATGCTAAACCCACTATGATCAAAGGAAGACCGACGTTTAAAGTATCTGCCTTTGGCAAAACCTATAAATCGTTTGATTGGGCCTTTAAAGTACGCGATAACTTTGTAAGCTATATTGACAGTCAGAGTGTTGCCCCGCTCAAGTACTGGAAAAAAGTGCAAGAAGACAACTATAAAGACGAAGACTTGGTGTATTATGACCATGAAAAAAAATGGTTAACCGGCAAAAAAAAGAATATGGAGATGCCAGCCTACTTACAAGATATTGTAAGTGGTATTTTCTACGCACGTACTATTGATTTTAGCAAGGCTACCGTAGGACAATCATTCCCATTAGACATTTATCTGGATCAACAGATATACAATCTACAGTTTAAATATATGGGTACCGAAACCATCAAAACGGATTTAGGAAAAATAAACTGTTACAAGCTAAGACCACAGCTGGTCGTAGATCGTGTTTTCAAAGATGAGGACGACATGACTATTTGGGTGAGTGCCGATGCCAATAAAATACCCGTTCGTGTAGAAGCAGCTATTTATGTGGGCAGTGTAAAGATAGATATTACAAGTGTTAGCGGTTTGAAGAATGCTTTTACAAGTAAGCGATAATTTGAATTTAACAGTATAAAAGGATACAAAAAGTCTGCAATCATAAAATTGTGGACTTTTCTTATTTACATACCTTTACCGCTTTAAATAATGAACTACTTAAACGGCGAAAACCTGAGCAAAGATCTTGGCGAGCGCATACTCTTCAAAGACCTAGATATCAGTATTAATAAAGGTGATAAAATAGCGCTAGTTGCCAATAACGGCACAGGTAAAAGTTCGTTACTGAAAATATTGGCTCACGCTGAGCAACCCGATAATGGAATAGTACGGTTGCGAAAAGGACTGCGGTCTGCCTACTTACCTCAAGAACCTGTTTTTGACGAAGGAACAATTCAAAATCTCATAGACCATAGCAGTTCGCATATAATGGCAACCATACGGGCTTATGAGGCTTCTCTAGAAGCACAAACAGAAGATTACAATACAGACACCCAAAGAGCCTTTGAGCACGCTTCTGCGGCTATGGATGAGGCCGATGCGTGGGATTTTGAGCGGAAACTAAAAGAACTGCTTACCCGCTTTACTATTACCAACTATGACCAGCAGATAAGTTCGCTAAGCGGCGGACAAAAAAAACGACTCGCTATCAGTTTGGCCATACTCCAAAATCCCGATTTACTGCTACTTGATGAGCCTACGAATCACCTAGACTTGGACATGATAGAATGGCTAGAGAAATACTTGAGTAATTCTAACATGAGTATCTTAATGGTAAGTCACGACCGTTATTTTCTAGACTCCGTATGCAACCAAATCGTAGAAATGGTAGACGGAAGATTGCAATATTATACAGGCAACTACGCTTATTATTTAGAGAAAAAAGCCGAAATGGAAGCTGCAAATGCTTCTGAAATAGGAAAGGCTCAACAGCTCATGAACAAAGAGTTGGAATGGATGCGCAGAAGCCCAAAGGCGCGAACTACTAAATCTAAATCGCGAATTTCGGCTTATTACGAAACCGAAGCAAAAGCCAAAAGCGGCAAAAAGACACAAGACCTCGAACTGGCCGTAAAAATGACGCGCATTGGCGGCAAAATACTCGAACTCAAAAAAGTATATAAAAGCTATGGCGACAATGTCATTTTAAAAGGACTTGACTACACCTTTAAAAAAGGAGAACGCATAGGCATAGTAGGCAAAAATGGCTGTGGTAAGTCCACTTTCCTTAATATGGTAATGGACCTAGAACAACCAGATAGTGGGAAGATAAACAGAGGCGATACCATTGTGTTTGGCTACTACAGCCAAGATGGGATGAAGCACCTTAAACCTGAAAAAAGGGTTATAGACGTGCTCAAAGATGTAGCCGAGGTGATCACACTGGCAGACGGCGCTACCGTTACTGCAAGCCAAATGTTAAACCTATTCCTTTTTCCACCGCAAATGCAACATCAGTTCGTAGAGAAACTGAGTGGTGGAGAGAAGAGACGTTTGTATTTACTCACTGTGCTTATGCTAAATCCAAATTTTCTTATTTTGGATGAGCCTACCAATGATTTAGACATTGTGACACTCAATAAGTTAGAGGATTTTCTAGCTGATTTTGGTGGTTGTATTTTACTGGTAAGTCACGACAGGTATTTCTTAGATCGTATTGTGGAGCACATCTTTGTTTTTGAGGGACAAGGAGAAATAAAAGATTATAACGGCAGCTACACCGAGTACAGATTAGAACAAGAAGAACAAGCCAAGCAAGATAAGAAAGACGCTAAAGCGGCACCCTTAGTTTTAGAAAAAGCCAAGACTGAAGCGCCTAAGCTTAAACTTAGTTTTAAAGAAAAATACGAATTGGAAACCTTGGAAAAAGAATTGGAAGATTTAGAAACCGAGAAAGAGCAATTAGAATCTCGGCTAGCAAATAATCCTTCAGATTTTGACATCATTGCTAAAGCAAGCGAACGATTGGGAACAATACTCCAAGAAATCACCATTAAATCTGACCGGTGGCTGATTTTAAGTGAATACGAAAGCTAGCCATTAAATAATCATTCAATTAGCAAAGTAACTTCTTGCTCCTTGAAACTTAGTCCTTTCTAAGCTTACGTCTTTTTCTGATATACTTGATGACAAGTAATACGATAAGTGGCATTTTATAATTTAAAGCTAACGCCGAATAGTATTTGTCTAGGAGCGGTATAACGAGCAGGATTGTTAGGAGGTGTTCCGCTTTCCTCTGGTCCAAGGTAGCGATCATCCCGCTGGTTATTGGGCAAATCGTCTCCTGGTTCCCAAGCTCTGCCTGTCACGGGATTAATAACCTGCGCATTCTTATAGTTAAATAAATTTCTTGCTTCCACACTCAGTGTAACTCCTTTACCCTTTCCTTGTGCAAATGTCTTTGTGAGTTTAATATCACTGTTTACCCATGGCGTAGCTCGTTCAGCTAAATAATTATTCAGATCTGAAACATACAGTGGTCTACCTAAATCATTATATCCTTCTAAAAGCATTGGCGTATATCTAAATCCACTCTGGTACGATGAGCTAAAGTAGATTTGCGTTCCTTTCATCCATTTTCGATAGATGCTTAAATTAGTATCTGGTGCAAAGACCACCCCAAGATTAATATTCCATGGTCTATCCCAAGCCAAGTACTGCTCTGTGCTTAGCGGTACTTCCCCATTTTGCTCTATTTGCAAACTACTTTCTCTCGCACTGTTACTTTTACCTTTGGCGAGCTGGTAGGCTACGTTGGTAAATGTTCGCAAGTACGATGTCATTCGCCAGATAACATTAGCCTCTGCGCCTTGCACTTTCGCATAATCCTGGTTAATGTACATGGTCTTGCTTACAGGTCTTCCCGTTTGATCCGTTACAATAACCTTGCGGCTTACGATGTAGTCAAAACGATTGTTATTATAGGCCGCCAATGTTAGGCCTAAATTTTTCTTAATCTGAGATTTAAACCCTATTTCGTATGCTACATTTACCTCTGGATTTAAGTCTGGATTACCCAAAAACGAAAGAAAACTTCTATCCTGATACTCTGGATCTAAGCCTGCATATACAAAACGAGGATGCGGTAAACGCATACTATGACTATAATTAAAGTACAGTACGTTATTATTGGTTACCGGAAACGACACATTTATTTTAGGCAATATTCTAGCCTTATAACGAAGTCCAAATACCTTCACTGTATGGCTTTTGTAGTCTTCTCTTACTTGATTGATAACAGGTGCAGTTGGATTATTAACCGCATCATCCGCAAACTTACCCGGCGCCCAATAATTGAAACGCGCTCCTAAATTGGCGATTATCCCTTTGTATAGTATTTTATCACTAAAAAATAGACCTCCATTATTTGGTTTTACACGCCAAATGTCATTGCTAGAACCAATGCTAATACTCGGAGTACTTATACTATCATTGATTTGTATGGGTGCGCCAACCCAAGGTCTTGTCACATCTACCCACTGATATTCATTGAGCTTATGCTCCCAACCGAAATTCATCTGATGGGTTTTATCCTTTGGATAATATTTAAAACTCGTTTTAATGGTGTGCTCACTTGCAAAGTGATCGTGCCACGTAGAACTTATACCTCCATTATTTATTAAACCTGGACCCGGCAGTACATATTGAATAAAACCATTAGGGTTAAAAACTTGCACTGGATTGGTTACTATGCTTTGCTCGTCATACACTTGGTCTACCGAATTAGTTCTAAAAGGTCTTCCGTTGGCGTCTGCTCTCAAATTGGTAAAAAGTCGACCCAAGGTAAGTGTTCCCACTAATTTTTCGGTGATGGTACGTCTTATATTTATAGCTGTAAGATTAGAGGAATGGGTGTAGGTAGTAGCGTTATCTAAATTTAAACTTCTATCAAACTGATAACCTGGTGCTAAAATCGCATCAAATCCGACAATTTGCAGTGATCGTGTACTTTGATTTACAGTTAAACTGTGTTGGTTGGTTATCGTGATTTTCGTTTTTTGATTAAGCTCGTGCGAGAGTTTTAAGGTATGGGTAAATTGATTGGATTGTCTTGGTGCCCAAAAACTATCGTTTTCCGTTAGTAAAGAACTATGCAATTGCTTCGCAGTAGGACCAAAATAATCGTCGGTAAGGTTTAGCGTAACATTGTTAAAGAAATAAAATTTTCTCTTCTTCACTTTAATTTTCCCGCCGAATGAAAATTCGCCTATATCTGTATTCCAACCCGAATTTGTACTTCCTCCAAGATTATCTCTTTGCCAACTTCCCGCAACTTGAAATTCATCTGAACCTTCCTTTATAGATGTGCTAATAACACCGGCGGTACCCCCGTCATGCTCAGCTCCTGCGCCGCCTGTAATCAACTCTAATTCGCCTATTGAACCACTGGATACTTGTACCCCGAAGCCGGTCCCTGCCAAAGGATCTTGTGCGCTTATGTTATCTATATTAAAAGACGTTTCATACACACGAGCTCCTCTAATTTGGATACCATCTGGAGATTTAGATACACCTGCTTGAATTGCAACCACCTCTTGAACGTCTCGCACATTCATCTCCTCGATATCTTTTTTGTTTAAAGTTATTGTACTTTTAGCATCGTCTAGTTCAACAACTTTTTTTCTGCCTACTATTTTTACTGTTTCGAATGAGTTGGTTTGTGCCGTCATTTTCACATTGAGTACAGTTGATTTATCCGCCTGAATCTCCATGTCATTATAGATTTTCTGCTGGTAACCCATAAATGATATGTTTATAGTGTACGATCCTGGTTTTATATTGGGTATTTTAAATGACCCATCTACCTCTGTGATAGCTGCTCCGTAAGTGCCTACTATTCTTACATAAGCTCCTATCAGCTTTTCACCGTTTTCTTGATCAGTAAGCACCCCTTTAAGAGTGCCGTTTTGAGCAATGCTAAACAATGTACATAATAAGCCTAGAATGCTACCAGTTAAACGCTTCATTTAGTATTTTAGAGATTAATTGATTTTGGTTAATACTATTTTTATTAAGCTTATGTAGTTCAACAGAAAAGAGCACTAAATTCACTTGATTATTATTGTTTCTTCTTCTAATGGCAATGCACCTTGGACCACTCCAGCCACCGCTAGGTGTAAGTTGAGCATTATAAAACACTTCTGCATTTACTCCTGGGTAAAAAGGATCTGCAGCGAGTAGGAAATTAGCAGGTTGTACCACAGGATATGCGACATCTTTACTTATCGCAGCACTGTCGTTGGTAAAAAAAGCTTGACCTCTAGCCGAGCTAAAACTATCAATTGATAGTACATCTCCAATTATGCTTAAATCAGCTCCGTTAGAAAACGAAGTAGAAACCAGTACTTTTTTATTATTGTCAATTAGTTGTTGAATGACAGGCGCAGCAAAATCTAACAAAGTGCCGTCAAGGCCTGAGAAAGGATTACTTGTGGTGCCTTCTTCGGTATGAAAGAAAATTTTATCGTATTCCATGGCAAGAAGCCGGAATGTGGGATCCCAAAACTTAGGTTGGTATTTGCCGCCATCACGGGCATAATCTACTACGTCTAGGTCTTGGTAATTAGTTGCAATTAGAGCATTGTATGTAGCCGATAAACTTTTGTTGTGTCCACCTACGGCAAGCAAATCACTTGTTTTAGCCTTGGTGTAAATATTTATGGTACTATCTACTTTACTTTCTGAATTAGCAATGTCGGAAACTTTAAGTTGGATGATATTGTCACCTCCATTTACAAAACCATCTATGGTCAGACTAGCATTTTTTTCAATTCCGTAATAGAGTTTCGCTTTGCCTTTGCCTAACGTAGAAGTGTTTTCTGCGATGAGTGAAATTAATTTTTGATTGAGATCAATCTCTGACCATGCTCCCTCATTGGCGCGTATAAAGCCTTTTTTTAGCGTAGCATCTCCATCTGGATCACTGGCTCGGTAACGAAAAGATATAACAAGATTTGTGGTGTCTTCGGTTACACTTGTTTTGTCAAACGACACAATCGGTGGACTATTTTTAAGAGGAACTTTTATGTAAGCAGGTGTTGGATCAGCAACGTTTTCATCATCCACCGCTCTTACATAAAACTCAATATCTGTTGAGTCTGCGTCTGGATCAATATCAAATAAAAATGTACTATCTTGTATTTGAGTTTTAAACCATTCGCCTTCATTTATTTTAATTTCATAATGCCGAACATAACCATCTACGTCCGTACCAAACCACGTAAGGTTAACTGTGCTATTTAGCCGTTTGTCTCCTGAAAGGTTGATATTTTCTACAGACAATTTAGTTTCGGGTGCCATGTTTGGCAACTCTTCTCCTGTTTTACAGGAAAAAATAAAAACAAGAAGACCGAGCACGAGAGTGCTCAGTCTTCTTGTTGTATATGATAAGATCGTATTTATCATTAAAGTTTCACAAACTTAGCAGAAGCTCTCTGCCCAGTTGCGTTGGTATATTCCAGGAAATAAACACCACTTAATAATGAACTTATATTCACAGAGGTGCTTCCAAGTATTTCAGTTTGACTAACTAATCTTCCTTCAAGACTGCGTATTGCAAGTGTGCCGTTACCATTGTTTCCTACCTGAATATTTAACACATTATTGGCAGGATTAGGGTAGAAAGAAACACCTAAATTGGTAAGTTCTACCACACTATTTTTAGCGGTATCGCTCGCATATTTTGCTGATTCTAGTGTTTGGCTAAAACCTATAATATCGTCGTTATTTCTTGGCTTAAGTGCAAACTGGCTGAATCCATAATAAATAACACCAACTATAGCGTCCATATCCATGTCTTTGGTAGCTTCCACTGCTGTTACTTCCATGATACCATCTATGTTGGCAAAAGTGTCGTTAGACACTAAAGACACCCAAAGCGAAGAATTATTATTGCTATTTTTTACGCCGGTTTGAACCTTGGTACTGTTGGCAAAATTAGCAGCAGTATCATTAGAGATCATGAATTCTCCAAATGGATTTAAACGTGGGTTAGCTATTTTTACTTTACCTCCTGAATTAACCATTTTTACAAGCATAGATTCGTATTTTTCCATTCCTCCATTTGCTCTGCCTGCACTATCGCTTACTGGTAATTCTATAGGCGCTACATCAAATGTTTTACCTGTTTTAGATACTGAAGTTACTTCTAGTTGGGTGTTTCCGAAGGATTCTACCACTTTACCAGTTACTTCTACTTCTTCAGTTCTCCATAAGTCTAACAAGTCAGCGTTGCCTGTTAATTTTATGCCGGCAAACTCTGTTGCGTCTTTATCTTGAATGTAAATATCTTCCAGGTCGTAAGGCTTAGCACTTGCGATAACATATCCTTTTACGGTAACTGTTTGATCTTTGTATGGACTCGCATCTTGAACAGGGTTTAATACTTTTTGAAGGTCAACAATACTTAAGCCATTGTCTCTCACGGTATAAAAAGAGGTTGAACCCGATGCTTTTGCTGCACTAAAAGGTTCGTAGCTTTTATTACCATCGTTATCATCAGCAGTAATGTAGTATCTAACTATTGTGCCATCTGTAAAAGCTGGAATATTCGCTTCAAATTCATCAGTTGAACCTGACTTTAATGTCATAGAAACTGGAGTGAAAGCGGTATTGTCTTGATTTAAATTTGTTGAATAAAATAATTTTTGGTCTACTACCGTGCCGTTAAAATCTACCATTTTGGCTGTAAGCGTTACCACATTACCGCTAGCAGGAACCAATGGACTTCTGCTTACTTGTGTAATGCTTGGAGGTGTGTCTCCTACTTTGTAATGATCCGCAGAGAATGGATTTAATTCATAACCTCTTCCTGTTCCACCTGAACAACCATTTTGAGAATGAAGCACTATGCCAGTCAAAGACTCGTATTTAGTACCTACTACTGGTGGTGTAAATTGTCCTTTTGTTTGAGGAGATGAACCATTAAGTGCATTCCAACTTGCTTGTTTTTGAGCAATAAATCTATCAGAAACATTTATTAAATTACCGTTTACATCACTCACATCAAAACTAACTCTATTGCCACTGAAAATAGAAACACCAACCACGGTTACGTTTTCTAATGTTACTAACGAACCTTCGTACTCTTCCCCCGAAGTGTATACATTACTTCTTGAGTTGTCATTTAGTACACCCAAGTTTATTACTTTAGGAGTAGGAGCAGAGGTTGTTCCTATAACAGTTACTGACGAATTGTCTTTAGGATAGATTTGTGTTTCACCGCTGAAGTTATTTACTGTTCCCACGATTTCTACAATCATACCTGCTACTAGATTATTAAGTGCAGTTACCGGCTGAGATAGTTGACCAGAATATACCCCGTGAATTTGAATACCTGCAAAATTGCCCATTACTCCACCCGCAGCGGTATCCATAATGTGTACACCAGGTCTGTAACCTCCAGTAACTGAACCTGACGCTAATTCTGTAAGACCTCCGTCATGCATAACTACACCTACAGTCTTTATTTCTTGACCGTCATACGCACTTAAATCTTTACAACTTGCTAAGTCACTAGGACTTACATACTGTATATCGTGCACCGATACAGTCGTTTGAGCAGACGCAAAAAGGATACTGAATAATCCCAATGCTAGTGTTAGAACTTGTTTTTTCATTTTATTCTTTATTTATTCTTTATTTTATGACGGCAAATTTGCTTTTGTATAATTTGCCAGTATCTAAGTCTTTTACGGTAAAAATATATAACCCCCTGGCTATAATTTGTGTGTTCTCTGTAAGCAAGTCCCATGCATGCTCTCCTCCTGAAAATACGTTTTGGTCCGCATTCTCTGCCCCAAATGTTTGATTCCAGCGGATATCACTGCCATCATATTGGGCGTTGTGCGTTATCTGATCTAAGAAATCTCCTGCTGCTGTGTAAACATATATTTCACAATTAGCGGGTAGGTTAGCAAAGTATAACTTACGACTTTGTTCTTGAAATGAACTTTTCCCTTCCCAACTTGCTCCTGCGATGTAGGGATTAGGATACGCAAATGGCTCATTGACACTTAAGTTCTCATTTGCGGGCTTCCCTGCATACGCTCTATAATTATTCGCAAGCGGGCTACTTTCTAGACTCTCTAGGTTACTGGCCGCATTACCTCTGTCAAAAGCAGTTACCGATATAGCATATTGCCAGCCGTTTAACACATTGTTTACGGTGTATTTATACCAATATTCGGTATCATCTCCTTCAAACTTAAAAGGTTGATCAAGTCTTACTGCGCCAAAACCTGTCTCATAATTATAACCATTAGCAGCTATATCGTATTCCGCTATTTTCACCAAATCGCGTTGCAAATTAGGGACGGCACTTACGTCAAAACCTAATTTAGTCATATAGACTCTGTATCCTTCAAAATCCATGGTTTGACTTATAGGGTCAATACTAGACTCTGCGTTTTGCGCCCAATAAATCTCGATTTTATTTTCAGCAGTTACTACTTTAGTTACCGGAATTTCTGGAGGAGCGGGAAGTATGAAGCGTGTAAGTTTTCCGTCTCCATCTATATCTTCACCAGCATCTAAAAGGCCATTTGCATTAACATCTTCACCATTATATGCAGTTTGCGCCCAAGAAGCATTGGCTAAGAAAATACTCTGTTGCTCCAAATTATTGGCGCTATTCGCATTACCATCTTGTTTCTTTCTACCAAAAATAAAGGCATAACTAACCTTTATCTTATCTCCTGGTTTGAAATCTTTAAATGGACCAACGGAAACTAAGTCTGAACGATTACCTGCTTCATTCAACTGCTGCTGATAGCTTTTAGTTCCGCAACTTGAGTTAGTGGTATTGTTTTCATCCCAACATTGATGTTGGTTTAATCCTCGGGTTAATTTTTGATAGCGCGTGTTGTCGTTGGTAGGTTGGAAGTATATAGGATCTGTAGTACTATTAAACTGCCAAGCATTGTAATTCGCTTTAAATGAAGACCCATTATTAGGATGGTGAAAGCCATTTTTATCTTCTGCACCTAAAAATTTTTGCCCCACATAGCTATCTGTAAAACCTACATCCCCCGCATTATCATAGCAGTATGCCATTTGTAAGCTATCAAAATAACCATTACCTCCTTTATTATAGAAAGAGGCACCGCCACTTCCCGCAGGAGTAACATTGATATTTCGAACAACGGTATTAGCCCAAAGCCCAAAAAAGGCACTGTCGATGGTGTTCGTACCGATATTTTCTAGTTCATAATCTAAAATAACAAAAAAATCACTGAAGCTGTAGTTCCAATTATATGACTTTGCGGTTATTTGAACAAAAAGAGGGTCGAGGTGAGATCCTATTTGAGTATTCGTACCTGGCACTTTTACATTTTTATCAGAAAATGTGGCTACAAAATCTTGGTGAGAAACTGCAGATGTATTGTAATAGGGACTATTTCGAAGCGATGAGATTTCTTTAAGTGTGGCTCCTGGTTCCGGATAAAACTCAAAACCGGCAGAACCCGTGCTATATCCTTGGGGGGCATCTACTGCTGCAGTACTCACTGCCACGGTAGATCCATTTATTAATCCGCCAAACCAAATACCACTTTCAAACAGATGTTCTACGCCGCTTCCTGCGGGATATTCTCCAGAAGGGTTACCCGAACCATCGCGATATCCTCGAAATGCATTGCCAAACGTACCTGAGTTGGACACATTTAGACGTACATTAGAGGCCGTGGTAGTTTTCTCACTAAAGGTTTGCGCAGATACACAAAACGAAAACGAGAGGGAGACTATAAAAGCACTTAACTTCATGTATTAAAGTCGCAAATATAAGAGGTGAACTTTAGTCTCGTGTAATCCTATCATTAAACTTTAGGCTTGGCTTTTGTCACAAAAACTGATTTAATATAATTGGGCTCATAATACGCCACACGCTCTAGCTCACCCGCTTCCCACTTTTTAAGGGCTTCAGGAAGTAAATTTCGAGCATTAATACCTGTATGTGAACTAATTAAAATGTTTTTGGGATTAAATTCTTGAACCCATTTTAAGGCTCCAGATCCACAAGCAATTGTCTCTCCGTGGGTATAATCACCAGCTAGTTGAGCATCGATTGTGATAAACTGTTCATCAGCAATAGAATTTAGTTTTTTGTCAAATACACCCAAATAGGCATCCATTCTACGTGCATCTATCAATGAGATAAAACGTTCCGCTTTGGGAAATTCTAATTGAGCTGAAGCTGCAAAAGCGGCTAATGTAGAGCATGCGATAAGTGGTAAATCTGATCCGAAACAAAGGCCTTTGGCCAAACTGCACCCAATACGCAATCCGGTATATGAACCAGGACCTCCGCCAATAATAACCGCGTCAAGTGTAGCTATTTCTAATCCGCTTTCTTTTAAAACATCGTCTACAAATTGTGCTAAATAAATAGAATGTGAGTTGGGTTCTTGAATAGATTTTTCAGCAATAATCTGACTACCGCGAGAAACTGCGACTGAGCAAACATCTCCGGAAGATTCTATTAAAATAAATTTAGGCACTTCAGGAACTAATTAGCTGCTTTCTAACGATTTTACTCTTTTAAACGCCCAAGATTTTTCAAAAGGAACTTGCCATCTTGTACGTAATTCCGAAAGCACTCCCAGCGTATTATCCAGAAACGTAGAATTAGCATGAATAATACCCACACGAAATGCTTGTGTTAGCTCCGGAAGCTGCACTAAGCGAATCTTATCGTCTTCTAAAAAGGTGAGATTCATTCTGTTAAAAAGATCCAAGTTCATTTCGTTATCAATTTGTCTGAATATAGCAGAAGTCTGATCTATGCTGCACCCCGATGCTGCTTCTATCTCCTCATCTACCCCTAATACCAAGAGTTGGTTGTAAAAAATAGCAAATTCGGCTGTAAGTTGATTACCATGAGCTGCCCAGTTTTTGCAAAAAACAGAAAGTCTTTCTTCTATGATTGATGATTCTGCTAATGTCAGAGATCTATTGGCTACATAAATCCATATTCGTCCATTTCCGGTAAGTGTTGGGAACATGATGCGAAGATAAAGGGAAACCTATTCAACTAGCAAATGAAACACGATGTTGTTAACTTATAATGACAGCTTACCCCAACAATTATGCACAGAGTTGCTCAACACAGCAAACTCGATAATTTTTACCAATTAAATAAATGGTTAGTTCAATCAGTGAATTAGCGCAATTCCTATCAGGAGGCATTCGCTTAAATTATTTTTTGGTGCAAGTAATTCTGATATTTCTTTTTGTTTTCAAATACGTACGTATATTCGACTCGATTGTAACGCAATTTTTTAATTATAACATGACCAAAACCAACTACCCAGCCCTGTATACACTAATAACCGTGTTTTTCTTTTGGGGATTTATTGCTGCAGGAAATAGCATATTTATTCCCTTTTGTAAATCGTACTTCTCGTTGGACCAATTTCAGTCGCAGCTTGTAGACTTTGCATTTTATACCGCTTACTATTTAGGTGCCCTTTTACTATTTGCATTTGGGACCTTAGGAGGTACTGACATCGTAGGTAAGTGGGGTTATAAAAAAAGTATCGTCTACGGATTACTTTTTTCTGCACTTGGAGCTGGAGCTATGATAATAGCAGTTCAGGCTAATTTATATGCAGGGATGTTGATAGGGCTATTTATTGTAGCATTAGGTTTTTCACTACAACAAACAGCAGCTAATCCGTTTGCCATCTTACTTGGCGACCCGAAAACTGGTGCTAGCCGCGTTAATTTAGGAGGTGGAATAAATTCTTTGGGAACCACGATTGGCCCAATAGTAGTAGCATTAGCCTTATTTGGCTCTGCAGTGAGCATAACCGATGAGCAAATAAAAATGCTTGAACTTAGTAAGGTTATATATTTATACATGGGCGTAGGATTATTATTTATTCTGGCGGCAGGACTTTTCTTTTTCTCCCAAAAAGTGCCTGATGGTATAACCACTGAGCCTGTAGAAAAAGCAAATAAAGCGCTTATCACGTTGACCGTTATGACTGTATTGTTGGCTATTATGTTTGTGCCTGTATTTAGCAGTTATAAAAGCGCTGAAGCAGCTGAAATATTAACCTTAGGGAATGAAATAGTTGAACTAAACGCTGCGAATTCAGAAACCATTAATCTTGATTTAATTTTATCCAAAGAGACCAAGTTGGCACAAATCAGTAAAGGACTTGAAAACTATAGAATGTCTTGGTTGATAGGCGCTTTAATTACGGTTGTGGGAGGTTTACTATTTTCATACACTTCCGCTAAGAAAAAACAAGATGGATGGGGAGCAATGCAATATCCTCAACTGGTTCTTGGAATGCTTGCCATTTTCACGTACGTCGGCGTAGAGGTTGCCATAGGTTCTAATCTGGGCGAACTCTTAAAACTAGATTCCTTTGGCGGATTACAATCATCGGAGATTGCTCCATATATATCCATGTACTGGGGCAGCTTAATGATAGGGCGCTGGGCAGGAGCCATTAGTGTATTTAACCTAAACGGAATAAAAAGAACTATGGCCCTCATAATTGTTCCCATAGTTGCGTTCGGGCTTATCCTTGGGGTAAATATACTTTCAGGTAAAGACATGACTCCTCTTTATTACTATGTAGTGTGTGTTTTCTTGCAAATTGGAGCTTTCTTCTTTAGCAAGGATAAGCCAGCTAGAACTCTGATGGTTTTTGGAGCACTTGGCATTTTGGCTATGCTAATAGGATTATCCACCACCGGCACTTTAGCTATCTATGCTTTCCTTGCGGGTGGTTTAGCTTGTAGTATCATGTGGCCCGCAATTTTTAGTCTTTCTATCATAGGTCTTGGGAAATATACTTCTCAAGGATCAGCATTTTTAGTAATGATGATTTTAGGCGGCGGTATTATTCCTCCAATACAAGGAAAATTGTCAGACCTTATCGGGATACATCAATCATTTATTGTAGCAGTAGTTTGCTTTGCCTATTTAACCTTATTCGCCTTTTTAGTAAAACGAATTTTGAAAAAGCAAAATATTGACATAGACCATTTAGAAATTGAAGCAAGTCATTAAAAAATTCGATTCTAATAGAAAAATTAATACATACCTTTTTTAGTCGTGAATTTATTTGGGCGATAGTCGCATTGTACGGTTTGGTGCGCACAAAATAGACTTTGTAAAGTTGCCCAATGAGATGGAATTAACCGTAATACTATCGTTTGCTAATTTTATTATTTGAAATGGTTCGTTGAAGATTGCACTTATGTCTACCTTCTACCCAGCCTCTCAATTTATTATGCTTAGTTACTCTTCCTTGTACTCGCTTTCGCCAAAGTCTAAAACTACTGGGTTTTAATTCTCTGCGCATGATTTGAATCACCTCTTGCTCCGTTATACCGAATTGTAGTTTAATGGTATCAAAACTAGTGCGGTCTTCCCACGCCATTTCTATGATACGATTTAAGTCTAACGGTGTACTACTCATTACAATCTTACAAACATGAGAATCTCAATTTAGTTCATTCGAATACCAATGTATTTTTTTAGTAACTTCGTCATCTTACAATGCAAAAAGTACTTGGAATTATATCATTGATTATTGGGCTCGGCTTAGTTTATTTTTTTAACAACTCACATACCCTAGGTGAGAAGCCTATCCCGCCTATTGGTAAACTGTTAAATCCGTTTACGGGAGCATGGCAAAACTCTGAAAAAAGTACGGATTATTCAGACTTTAAGCTTACAAGTGAGCTTATTAAAGAAGAGGTTACTATCGTTTTTGACGACCGAATGGTGCCTCATATTTATGCAAAAAACTTACAAGATGCAATGTTTGCACAAGGCTACGTAGAAGCTTATCATAGGTTGTTTCAAATGGATTTATCGACTCGCTCACCTGACGGTAAATTGGCTGAAATTCTCGGACCTAATCTGTTAGAGTATGATAAGAAACAACGTAGATTAGGACTTGGTTTTGCGGCAGATAATGCACTTAAAGGGTGGGATAATTTCCCCGAGGAGCTAAAAAATGTAGATGCGTATACTGCTGGCGTCAACCATTTTATAGATAACCTAGCTCCAAAAGATTATCCAATAGAATATAAACTCTTGGATTTTAAGCCAAGTTCATGGACCAATAGACACTCTGCCTTGCTACTTAAGGCAATGACGCAAACACTGGCCGGTTATGAAAATGATATTGAAATGAGCAATGCGCTTCGTGTATTGGGGAAAGAAGACTTTAATTTAATTTATCCTGATAGGAATCCAAAAGATATTCCAATTGCTGAAGGACCGTATAACTACGCTAAAGAACGTACAGATTCTTTTAAAGGCGCTATTACGAGTCTTAATTTGCCTAGCATCCAAAGGCCACGTTCTCCAGATGGTATAGGTAGCAATAACTGGGCTGTGAGTGGTTCTAAAAGTGCTACAGGATTACCCATGCTTGCCAATGATCCACATTTAGGATTGAGCCTACCATCGGTATGGTATGAGATAGCTATTACCACTCCCGAATTTTCTGCACAAGGTGTGACCTTACTTGGGATGCCAGGCATTATGATTGGGTTTAACGAAAATATAGCATGGGGTGAGACGAATGTTGGTCATGATGTATCAGACTACTATACCGTAAAATGGACCGATAAAAGTAAAACCAGTTATATGCTAGACGGTCAGCAAAAAAAGGCAGATCTCAAAATAGAAAAGATATTGGTTAAAGGTGAGAAGGTGGTATTTGATACGGTTAGGTATACTGTTTGGGGCCCAGTAGTAGATGATGAGACCAATTTAGCCCTGCGTTGGATAGCGCACGATGCGGCACCTACGCCTGAGTTTATGGCTTTTGTTAATGGAATGCAGTGTGATAATTATGACGATTATTTGAAATCTACAGCTGCATTTTATGCGCCTGCACAAAACTTTATTTATGCAGATAATAAAAATGAAATAGGGATACGGATAAACGGTTCACTGCCTATAAAAAAGTATATGCAAGGAGTTACCATTACCGATGGTTCCAGTTCTAAAAATGGGTGGTCAGGGTTTATCCCACGCGACGCCAATCCTCAAGAACGTAATCCTGAAAGAGGATATGTTAGCAGTGCAAACCAATACAGTGCCAATGAAGATTATCCTTATTATTACAATGGGAATTTTGAACCTTATAGAGGCAGAATAGTAAACAAGTATCTTGCCGATAAAAAGGTTGTCGATTTAACCTATATGAAAGCCATGCAAAACAGTACATACAGTATGTTGGCAGAAGAAGCACTTGCCGTTATGCTGCCAAGACTCAATGGGAAAGTTGCTATGCACGCCTATGCTAAGGAATTAGCTAAGTGGGATTTTCATTATGATGCTTCATCTGTAGCTGCAGTTTTGTTTGACAGATGGTTCAGTACTTTTCACGAAATGCTATGGGATGAAGTGTATACACAAAATAAAAAAGTTGCTCTTCCCGAACCGGATTATTGGGTTACGGTTAATATGATGGAAAGCATGAATACTAGTAAATTTTACGATGTAGCATCCACTTCAAAAGTAGAATCCTTGGACGACCTTATAAATCAATCGTTTAGGATTGTTATGGGGTTAGATAGACTCACATTGAGCGAGTCTAAAGACGCTCAAATACTACACCTTACTCGTTTACCTGCATTCTCAGAAATGGAACTAGCCTTGGGCGGCACCAAGTATAGTTTGAATGCTATGCAACAGAAGTTTGGACCCAGTTGGCGCATGATTGTCTTGTTGGGCAAGACCCCTGAAGCTTATGGGACATATCCAGGAGGCCAAAGTGGGAATCCTGCAAGCCCTTTCTACAAAAACCGTATATCCACCTGGGCAAAAGGAGAATATGATAAACTTGTCTTGGCCCGAAAATCTTCAGAAATATCTACATCACTTTTTACCATTCATATAAATCATGAAAAATAGTATTCTCTTTGTCTCCATATGTGTACTAACTGTTGTGTGCTCACTGGTTGCGCCTTGGTGGGTAATAGCGCCTATTTCCTTTACAGTGGCATACCTAGGTAAAATGAAATCATCAGCGGGTTTTGGTGTCCCTTTTCTATCAGTATTGATTACTTGGCTCATAGCTATTTACCTTAATGACAATGGCGTAGTAGCTGAATTAATGGGTAAGTTACTTTTATTGCCCAACTGGTCTACACCCTTTCTTAGCGCATGTTTAGGGGGTTTAGTAGCTGGCTGTTTTGGACTTTCAGGCGCATTATTTAGCTATCGCAAGAAAACATGGGTTAATGGATAGTGACTTACTTAGGTAGTTTTCGAAGTGCTTCTTTGATGCTTAGTGGCTGTAATTTGTTGTTTTTTACAAAAGAAATCACCCATGATGGATTTACATCGGCATAACTACGAAGTGCCCAGCCAATCGCTTTTCGAATGAAAAACGCCTTGTTTTGGGTGTGGGGTAAAATGCTATTTGCCAATAGGATTGTATCCACTTTTGCTTTGTATTTTAGTTGAAAAATAATAGAGGTTCTAATTAACCATATGTCTTCACTTACATTCCAACGGTGTGTAATGTTGGCTTTATTATCTGGCCATTTTTGAAAATAGGCTCCGACCACTTTACTAGCTAAAAAGTCTACCGTATCCCACCAACTATTTTGTAAAATAACCCATTCTATGGCTTCTATGTGATGCTCCTTCCATTGTTTTTTTGCCTTTAGAAGTAGTTCTTGCGCTATGTAGTGACACTCCCGGTGCGGTCGTAAAAATAGTACTTTCGCTACTTCAATAGCATTTTCGGGTACGCCGTATTGGTCGTAGATTTCTTTACAAATGAGTTTTCGTGTAGAGCTATTAATACCATAAAAAACAAACTGGTTTTTCATATAGGCTGCCATTTTAAGTGCTTGTTTTGGATTAGCGTTTGCCTCTAGTTGACTTATAATTGCTTGTTCGAAGTTCATTTTAGTACACGAGATGTACAAATTTGAATGTTAAGATGCTACGAAAAGTAGTGGATTACTTATTTTTTTGGAGCATTTACAGCCGCACGTATGCTAAATACGTGAGACAATAGGGCTGCGCTTTGGTTACTTACGTCAGTAAGCGCGTAGTCTATACTTAAATTTTTGAGTTTTAATCCAACGCCTATGTTAGGCATAAACGTCCATTCTGATTTATAATTCGTAATAGTCTTCCCATCTATAATCTCAGTGCTTAATATATCTTCGGTTTTAACCTGTTGCACGTTGCCTACTCCCCCTCGTAAAAAGATTATGTCTTTGTAGCCCGCTTCTACACCTAAATGTGGGTCTCCACTAACTAAGTTGGTTTGAAGCAAGGTATTACGTCTACCGTCGGTATTTAAATCCATGTTCAACTCTGTTAATAAAGAGTAATCGTCATTAAAGTTGATTTTTTTAGAAACTCCTAAAAGTAGCTTTGGCAAGGTGAATTCTAAGGAGTTTACGGGAACCTCATTTCCTGTGCTTTGAAACGTTTGAATTTCAGCGTCTGTAAAATTATATTTCCAGGCATTAAAAGTGGTAGTCACGTCGCGAGCCACGGCTGCAAAAATCCATTTATTCTGAGTTTCATAACGAGCACTTGCGTCTATACCAAATCCCCAAGCTGTCGTAAATTCACCTGCTTTACGATTTATTATTTTGGCGCTACCGCCAATGCTTAGTCCGTTTTTGATGGCTTTTTGGGCGTAGCTAATGATAAAAGCATAATCTACGGCACTAAACTCTGTTACTCTATTATAGTCTATCTGACCGTTTCGAACAAGGTCTAGTGTGTTAGGAATGCCGTCTACCCCAAATCGAATCATCGAAAAACTGAGGGCTGCATTATCGTTAACTTTTGTACTAATGCCTAAATAATCATAATTGGCAATTCCGCTAAATAAAGCAGAGTGCATAAATGATAGTTGTATTTTATCCTGTTGTTTTACAAGGGCCGAAGGGTTCCAATATCCTGCAGTTACATCTTCTACAGATGCTATTACGGAGTTGGACATACCAAAAGCTCGAGCACCGACGCCTATAGATAAAAATTCGTTACTGTATTTAGGAGCGGATTGTGCATACAAATTAGTACCTGCAAAAAGTAAAATGGATAGTAAGGCAAGGACTAGTTTTGTATGATGTAGCATATTTTTTATAGGAGTTGAATTTCTAAGGCACCAATAGAACGTTCTAATTCAGGTTCTATTGTTTCGCAAATATCAACTAGTAGTTGTCTCTGATCATCATTAAGTTCAATCATGCCTAGTTTAGCGCAAACTCCTTCAACGGCCGCAACCACATTTTCTAGACTTGTATAGTTGGCTAAGAAACGTGCTTTCATAAATCGGCGATGTTGCCCCTTCCATAACTCGTCATCTTGTAACCCAGCATATCGCATAAATTTAAGCACCCAATCTTGTTCTACGCTGTCTATCATGTTATAAAAATCGTCAGCTAAACTTGGATTTTTATCTAATAGTATCTTGTCAAGTAATACTTCAACCATAATATGGGTAATAAAATAATCACGGTTAATGTCTTTGTCTCCACTCTCTCTAATCATGTCAGTAGCCTTGTTGGTCAAGTCTACAAATGTCATCCAGTTATGAAATTTACGATCACTAGCAAAGTGTCTATTTGTACCGTCATTCATACTGGATATCTCCTTGGTAGTAAAGGTTATATTCTTGTATGGATTTATTCTTAGCTTTGAGATATGCGCTCTAGCAAGGTCTGGCAGTATTAGTCCAATGTTATAATACTTATTCTCCTCGTCTTTGTCGAAATAGTAATGACTTAAATAATTCACTAGTGCAAAGAAAATGAAATGTATTCAATTAATAGCAAAGTATTAATATTGAGATTAATAAAGGGTAGCAAATCGGTAACCTACAATATTTCAAAGGATAAATTTACACTCTCTAAAACAGTACATTTGCGGCTTTGGAAAAGCAAAGTAAAACCTCCGATAGACTTGGGACTGAAAAAATAAGTTCTCTGTTGCTTAAACAATCACTTCCTGCAGCTTTTGGCTTCTTGGTGATGTCATTGTATCAGATGGTAGATGTTTGGTTTGTAAGTCATTATGCAGAAGGAGAGCTGGCCATAGCTGCCATTACGGTAGTTCTTCCTATTACGTTTCTCATTTCTTCTTTTGGTATGGCAATTGGTGTTGGTGGAGCATCTGTTTTAGCGCGTGCCTTGGGTAAAGGCGATGCGGAAAAAGCGCAGAAAACGTTTGGGAACCAAATAATATTAACCTTGTTTTTTGTAGGAGTTTTTGTATTACTTGGCTTTCTTTTTCAAGACCAGATATTAAAATTATTTGGCGCTAACGATCAAATATTACCATATGCTAAGAAGTACTTTAATATTTTGCTTATAGGTCTTCCTTTCCTCGGATGGGCTATGATGACCAATAATGTAATACGAGCAGAAGGCAAGCCTAAAGTGGCGATGTTAACCATGATTATCCCCGCTATTTCTAATATTTTTTTAGATTATATACTTATCTATCATTTCGACATGGGGATAAGCGGCGCTGCATGGGCTACTACTGCGGGATATTGTTTGAGTGGCGGATATACATTGTGGTTTTTCTTATCGGGTAGAAGCGAGTTGAAATTAACTAAAAGTAATCTTAAGCTAGACCTGCCCATCTCTGCGGAAATTGCTTCAATCGGTTCTATAACACTTGTTCGACAAGGTATGTTTAGTCTCTTGGCTATTGTATTGAACAGTCAACTTAATATTTGGGGCAATATTGAATATGCTGATACGCTTGGAGACAAAGGGGGTTCACATGCTTTAGCTATTTATGGTTTAATAAGAGGCTACAGTTTGTTTATTGCTTTTCCTATAATAGGAGTGATGCAGGGGCTTATGCCTATTATAAGTTATAATTACGGCGCTAAAAATTGGAATAGAGTGAGTGATACTATTATTTTAGGATTGAAATGGACCTTTAGTATATCTATCCTAATGCTAGGGATTCTGTTTCTGTTTCCTCAAACATTGATACAAGTTTTTACTGAAGACAAAGAATTACTGGCGCATACGCCCCGTGTTCTTAAGTGGATTTTTATATCACTGCCACTGATGGGTGTTGGTTTTATCGGAGGAGCTTATTTCCAAGCCATAGGCAAGCCAATGCCGGCGTTAGTTCTTACCCTAGCTAGGCAAGGAATATTTATGATTCCTCTAATGTTTGTTTTCGCGCATTTTGTAGGCCTAGATGGTGTTTGGTTTTCAATGCCAGTAGGGGAGATATTAGCTGGCCTATGGGCTGGAATTTGGTTGTACATGGAGGTAAGCAAGATGAACAAGAACGCAAAAGTTATTACAGAATAGGATAAAGTAATAACCTTTTCTTTTTTTTACATTTGTACTACCGTTAAAAAGGGTGTAACATGAAATTGCATAATACTATTAATGGGGAAGAATTAAAGGAGAAAATCAAGGCAAGTGACGAAAAACGCACTACTATTTCCTTTTACAAGTATGCCCAAATAGGCAATCCCCAATTGTTTAGAGATCATCTATTCTTTCACTGGGATCAACTCGGAATACTCGGAAGAATCTATGTGGCTTACGAAGGAATCAACGCTCAACTTAGCGTGCCTACAAAAAATTTAGAGGCTTACAAAGCAGAGCTAGAGAATATAACATTTTTAAAAGGTGTCCGTTTGAATTTTGCAGTAGATGACAATGGAAAATCTTTTTTTAAGCTTGCTATAAAAGTTAGATCTAAGATAGTGGCTGATGGCCTTGAAGACGATCTGTTTGATGTCAGTAAACCAGGCAATTACTTAAATGTGGAGGAATTTAACAAGCTTACAGATGACGAGAATACATTACTCATTGATATGCGTAATCATTATGAAAGTGAAGTCGGACACTTTGATGGAGCGTGGTGTCCTGATGTAGATACCTTTAGGGAGCAACTCCCTTTAGTCGTAAATGAACTAGAAGAGCAAAAAGATAAGACAGTAGTTATGTATTGCACGGGTGGCATAAGGTGCGAAAAAGCAAGTGCTTATCTCAAGCACAAAGGTTTTAAGGACGTTTACCACCTTGAAGGTGGTATTATTAAGTATGCACGGGATGCCAAAGAGAAAGGACTTCCTAATAAATTTATAGGGAAAAATTTTGTTTTTGACGAACGAATCAATGAACGAATTACAGATGATATAATTGCCAGTTGTCATCATTGCGGTGAACCTTTTGACGATCATAGTAATTGTAAAAACAAAGCTTGTAATCTACTCTTTATTCAATGTCCTAAATGTGCTCAAAAATATAGTAGTACGTGTTCGGTAGAATGTCAAACTATCGCTGCACTGCCAGAAGAAGAGCAACGTGCATTGCGTAAAGGAAAAGATACAGGCGTTCGTATTTTCAGTAAAGGCCGATTTAAATTATAAAAGCCCCACACCAGAGGTACGAGGCTTTTATAATTTTGTATACTAGTATTATTTTCTGTACATCACAGCATCCACTGCTTCAACCACACGTTGCACGTTGGGCAACCAAGCGTCAACCAGCGTAGCAGCATAAGGTAATGGTGTATCACGCGTAGTTACTCGTTTTATCGGCGCGTCCAAATGATCAAATACCATTTGGCTCATCATGTAACTAATTTCAGATGAGATTGACGCAAGTGGCCAAGCTTCTTCTAAAACAACACATCTATTTGTTTTCTTTATACTTTCAGCTATCGTATGGTAGTCAATTGGTCTTACGGATTGTAAGTCGATAAGTTCTACATCTATTCCTTTTTCGGCTAATGCAACTACAGCGTCCTCAGCAACACGCATCATTTTACCAAATGATACAAGTGTTACGTCCGTGCCTGCTTTTTGTATGTTTGCTTGTCCAATAGGGATATAATACTCTTCTTCAGGAACATCATGCTTTAGGCCATACATTTGCTCACTCTCCATAAAAATAACTGGATCTGGATCTATAATTGCAGATTTCAACAGACCTTTTGCATTATAAGCGTTAGACAAAACCACAACTTTGAGCCCAGGGCAGTTTGCGTACCAGTTTTCAAAAGCTTGAGAGTGTTGAGCTCCTAATTGTCCGGCACTACCTGTTGGGCCTCTAAATACCATAGGGCATGTAAACTGACCACCGCTCATACTATTCATTTTAGCTGCAGCATTGATAACTTGGTCAATTGCAACAAGACTAAAGTTAAATGTCATAAATTCAACAATTGGTTTTAGTCCATTACTTGCTGCACCCGTCGCTATACCAGCAAATCCAAGTTCCGCAATTGGGGTATCAATTACCCGTTTTGGTCCAAACTCGTCAAGCATACCTTGACTTACCTTATAAGCACCATTGTACTCTGCTACTTCTTCACCTATAAGAAACACAGATGGGTCTTTTCTCATTTCTTCGTTCATTGCCTCACGAAGGGCCTCACGTATTTGCAGTTGTCTTGCCATTTCTTTTTTACGAGGGGCAAAAATAATAATAATGTGCTCATTAGTGCAGGAATAATAGCTACATCATCTTACTCTTTTTAATTCGACTATTGTGTGAGGTGTTTAAATGCTGAATTTACACTCTTTAAACAAATGAAGTGATATTCTCCCCGTCGTTAATAGTGCACTTTACATAGAACGATGCAATTGTTTGTGATGAGACATTGTGGTAAAGCTTAACTTTGTCCGACAAAAAAAGATATAATAGATTCTCTTGTTTGATGCTGATGCCTAGATTGTTATATAGAGATTCTGCTTTTATAAAAAATATATCGTAATGCTAAATTAACATAGCATAAAAATTTTTCAGCTTTTTTAAAGTTGAAATACTTAGCTTTTAGTATATGTGGCCAGACTTCTGTCTGGCCATTTTTTTTAAGTTTTTTTAACTTTAAAATATAAGCTAGTTTTATCACCTTATCTTTGCTCCAATGCATAAAATAGAGCAGTTATTACAAGACAGAATTCTCTTTTTGGATGGTGCAATGGGCACCATGATTCAAAAACATAAACTCACCGAGGAACTTTACCGTGGTGAACGATTTGCTGATTATCAACATAATCTAAAAGGGAATAATGATTTGCTATCCATAACTCAGCCTCATATAATTAGTGAAATTCATAATCAGTTCTTGGAAGCTGGAGCCGATATTATTGAAACAAATAGTTTCAATAGCACGGCAGTTTCTATGGCGGATTATCATATGGAATTTTTGGTAGATGAGTTGAATATAGCTTCCGCGAAACTAGCTAGAAATGCAGCAGATGCTTATACCGCTAAAAATCCAGACAAGCCACGTTTCGTAGCGGGAAGCATTGGGCCAACTAACAAGACTGCGAGTCTTTCTCCTGATGTCAATAATCCAGGGTATAGAGCGGTAAGTTTTGACGATTTAGTGGCTACCTACAGACAGCAAACCATAGCGTTAGCGAGAGGAGGTGTTGATATTTTTTTAATCGAAACGGTCTTTGATACATTAAACTGTAAAGCGGCCATCTTTGCTATTTTAGAAGTTAAAGAAGAAATGAGTTTAGATACTCCGATAATGATTAGCGGTACTATCACAGATGCGAGTGGAAGAACGTTAAGTGGCCAAACTGTGGAAGCGTTTTGGTACAGTGTAAGTCATGCTAAACCGTTAAGTATTGGTCTTAACTGCGCCTTAGGTGCAGATCAAATGAGACCGTTTATCAAAGAGCTAAGTGATAAGGCATGGTGCAGAGTATCTGCGCATCCTAATGCAGGGTTACCAAATGAATTTGGCGAATACGATGAAACACCAGAAAGTATGAGTAAGGTCGTTGGAGAATTCGCTAGCAGCGGATTTTTAAATATAGTTGGAGGATGTTGCGGAACAACTCCAGAACATCTCAAGGCGATCATCGACCGAGTTCAAAGCGAAAAGCCTAGGGAAATTCCAGTACTTAGTTCGTAGGAGGCTAGATTGAATCTTGATTTTATCCTAAACAAATTTTGTACTTTTGTTTTATGAAGGCAAGTAATTATGGTATTTTAACACTTTTGATTTTAGTAGGGGCTTGTACCCAAAAAAAAGGCGAAACTCATCCTGAAACGCACGAGGTGCGATTGGACTTTAAAGTAGGTTCAGGGGCTAATATTCAGTCATTCAATGTTTACAGAGAGGACAAAATTGTAAGTCAAATCAGTGCTTCTGGAGAGGACAATACTACCTATTCGTATTCGGAAATTAATCCGGTAACAGAGCATCCATTTAAACTAGCTTACATTGTAGAGCCGATGTTTATGGATTCTGCTAATGCTTTGACAGCTGTCACTCTACAGATTTTTATAGACAATGTTGAAAAGGCAAAAACTACCCGTCCTGCACTCGTGTATGGAGATTTAGCGAAGCTTAATTATCAGGGCCAATAAATAAAACGGATAAACTAAAAAAAAAGGCCTTCCAAGTGGAAGGCCTTTTTTTTAGTTCATTGATTGTTGCATTAAACAAGCTCTGCCATTTTAGCACCTATGCCCGCTGGAGAATCCACAACGTGTATTCCACATTCTCTCATAATTGCTTTTTTAGCAGAAGCAGTATCATCATCACCTCCAACGATAGCGCCTGCGTGTCCCATTGTACGGCCTGCAGGTGCAGTTTCACCTGCGATAAATCCTACTACCGGCTTAGTGCCAAATTCTTTTATGTAACGAGCAGCTTCAGCTTCCATGCCACCACCTATTTCACCTATCATCACGATGCCTTCGGTTTCAGGATCGTTCATTAGTAATTCAACGGCCTGCTTCATAGAAGTGCCAATTATAGGATCGCCACCTATTCCAATAGCAGTAGTACATCCCATACCAGCTTTTACTACTTGGTCTACTGCCTCATAGGTTAATGTCCCTGATTTAGACACGATACCAATTTTACCTTTCTTGAATATAAAGCCTGGCATGATTCCTACTTTGGCTTCGTCTGCCGTAATGATACCTGGACAATTAGGGCC
>JAFMCI010000035.1 GCA_017857855.1 Bacteroidia bacterium
TCGTTATTATTGAGTACATTAAAAAATTCTACAGATAATTTAGGATCAAATTTCCAGTTTTTTATATTGTAGCCAGAGCTAATTTTGAGTCTTAGTGCATTGCGTGCACTATCTCCTTCTGCTGTGGTTATGCTAAGTTCGTTTCTTGATTGATAACTAAGTCTGTATTTTAAGTCTAGGTTTTTAATCTCATGCTTAAAGCCCAGATCTACATTCCATCTAAAATGAGTTTCATAACCTTGTTTCTTGCCTACATTGTCATTTACTTTAATATATCGGGAACCTAGACCAAGGTTGAAGTTGTTACTCAGATTATAGTTAGCCGTTAGCTCTGAGAAATATTGATCTACGTTACTTGCATTGTTTTTAAGCCTAAGCTGCTCTTCAAGCGCAAAATCTAATTTTTTGTTGACTTTAAATTTCAATTGTGTAGAAGTCCAAGCTTCTAAGTCTTGGACAGTATAATAAGTCCCACTTTGGGCAAATAATGGTGCTATACCTGAGAATAATATTGCTGCGGTAAACAAAAGTTTAAAGTTATTAAACATTCTTCTAGTTGTAGTGGGTTATAATAATGGTTGCAGCATCTTTTAAGAAGTCAATATCCCCGATTTTTATGTTCTCTATTTTGAGACCAGTTCTCGCTTCTAAATCTTGTCTTAGTATGGCAGCGTTCTCAGGCTTGATATTTTCTATTTTTTCATATTGAATTATTTTCACACTTACATTTCGAGTAAACCATAAGCGTTCGATTGTGTATAATGCTATTATAACTAAGATGTTAGCTGTTAGTATCTCAGCGTAACTCATTTTTTGATTGGCTAAAGAATTGACCACGGACACACCAATTACCACAAAGAGGTAGGTCATTTCTTTGATAGGAACAGCATCTGTACGGTAACGGATTATTCCGAAAATTGCAAAAAGTCCTAATGCCATTCCAATGTCTAACTCGTACTTTTTGAGCGTGAAGCATAAAAGAAACACAATAATTCCTATCATATAATAAGTGAAAAGATAATCTTTTCGCTTAGTGGCTCCGTAGTATAGCCATCGTATAATTAAGGTTAAAAAAGATATGTTTAAAAAAAAGCGAAACGTCATTTTATAGAAGTCGTCGTCAAATAGTGGGATACTTAAAAATTCAGTCATTTAAGAAGTGATTTTATTTAAGGTTAAAAGTTTATGTTTAAAATAGTTTTGTTTCAGGTGTGGATGTGAAATAGCCATTCCTATACAATACTTGCTAATGGAGTAAGGATGAATAAAGGCATATTTTAGGACCTTAAAAAGAGTAGAATTTCGATTAAGTTGTTGTTGTTTTAATTCGATAATAGCCAAGTTTTGGTTGTGAATAGTCCCATTGTATGCGAGATTTAAATCAAATGTTACGCGTTCTTTCTCTGAGGTATTTACTAATGTAAATCGGTTAAATCTATTTGTCAAGGTAGGGTTTAGATCCCATTTTTGCATAGTAGCTTGTTCAATGAAAGAATGAGCTGTACTATTAAGATTTATCTCGCCGGGACTTATTTTGATTCTCTTTTTGACGGTCGACCCTTTGTTGGTTTTTAGCTTAACTTCTAAGAATGAAAGATTTGATTCTACGTAATTTCTGATTCTAACTTTCACACGGTCAGCTCTTTTATTGTGATGCGCGAGATAAAAGGCATTATTTTTCGTGTCAAAATAGGTGGAATCGTATGTCATCATTCGATCACCTCCAATTTCTAGAATTAGGTAATTGCTTTTTAATGATGCTAATAAATGTGGAAGGATATCTCGGTTCACCACAAACTTAGTGTCCACTCTTTTCATAAGTGAAACTCCGTCCATTTGCTCAAGACTTATGGCGTCGAATATGTCTAGGTCACTAGATTGCAATTGTTAGGATTATGTTAAGCTTACGAAATTAATCTATTGTGACTTTAATGTTACTAGAATATTTAGGCGTTTGCTCTTATGTAACCCTTCGTTGCATTTTTATGCTAGATTTCGAGAGGTACTTTGAGTAATAAGTTCATCAATGGCATCCCAAAGTGCGACTCTTTTTTGTAAAGATTCTTTAGCAACTTCTAATGTTTCACTCCATTTTAGGTCATCTTCTTCACACAATGCACTTATCATTTGCAGTGATAAAGGTCCATGCTCATCTCCATCTAAATCTATATGCCGCTGCAAGTAGTAATTTAATTTAGTATACTCTTTATTCTCAGAATCAGCGTTTTTAAGAATTTCGATAAACATATCTGGAATCACATCTTCTCGTCCAAAGGTAAATGCTGAAGCTACTAAATGAGGTTTTCCAGTCTCAATTACAGAAAAGGAATATCGCACAAAATCCGCTACACGTTCGTCGATGGAAATGTGACTCAATGCGAAATCTACAGATTTTCCTTCTTCTATAAACTTAATTAGTTTTGTAATCTCATTTGAGTTGGCGTTAAATTGCTCCATTGCATCCAAATACATTTCAAAATGACTGTTGGGCTCGCCTAACTCATTCAGGTCACTTTCTTCTCCGTGCACTATTTCATTAATAAAACGGGCTAGTTTTGGATTCTTAGAGGGAGTCCATGGAGTACTGACATTAGTTAGTTTTGCCTGAAGTGATTTTAACAATGACATAAAATCCCATACGGCAAAAACGTGATTCTCCATAAAAATCTTCACATCATCGATGGTTTTTAAATTTTTATAAAGTACATGATTTTGTAATTGATTTCTAAGAGCAGAAATTTCGTTTTCTATGTGTTTTATCTTATCCATTGGTTTTGATAAATAATTTTTTTCTATTTTAAATCTGTTAAGTTAAACTCATCTCTAACATAAGGTAAGTGAGCGATTTTAGTAAATGAATAATAAGTATTTAGACCGCTAATTCCCGCAATTCCAAGTGCTTCTAAGTCAAGATGACCTCCGTTTAAAATGATATGATCAGGAATTAGAATATGCTCAACTTGACCAATGATTAAACTGGTGCCATTTGCTTTTATGGGAATTTCTTCAACCAACTTCATCCCAAGTTTAATATTACTCTCTTGTACAAATGGTGCCCGAAAGTGCTCAATATATTCCGGCGTTAATTCACTCAGAACAAATTCGCTTTCGTTACTTTTAGCTTTTATGGAAGTGAAATGTGCCTGCTTAACAAATGAAGTATGTACAAAATTGATAGTGTAAACTTTGGTACTTAAGATGTTTTCATGTGTATGTCGACGTACTTCACCTCTAGGACGAAGTACAAAACCAAATAAGGCTGGATTGCTGCCCAAATGCACAACAGAGCTGAAGATAGCTAGGTTCTCAGTTCCGTCTTCGTTTATGGTGCCGATTAAGTTTGCTGGTTTAATACCTGATAATGAGTTTATTAGATTTAGCCTATCGATTCTATTCATTTCGCTTAGGCCCTTTTGAGTAATGTGCATTTATTTTAGAAACGCTTGAATAATACTATTGTTCATCATTTTATGGATGTTATTTATCCCCTTTTGAATTCAAAGAAAAATTTGAGCAGGTAACTGTTAAACGGTAACCTATTGGCGCTATAATTTAGATAACTTTGAGCCCGCCATCGAATGGCTAATTTTTCACTAAAAAAATAATGGCATCATTTATCAAATCACCTTCAGAAATACTAGCTAAATTAGGCATTGAGCAGCTAAATCCTATGCAAGAAGAAGCATTGTCTGTAATAGCACAAAACGAAGGGACCATACTATTATCACCAACGGGGACGGGCAAAACAGTAGCTTTTTTGATGCCATTAATTGCATCGTTGTCTCCTGAAATAGAAGAAATACAGGCATTAATTATCGCTCCAACAAGAGAATTAGCTATTCAAATAGAACAAGTGTTGCGCGATATGGGTACGGGTTATAAAACAAACGTAGTTTACGGCGGCCGCAGCGGGTCACAAGATCGCAGAGATTTTGAAACACGCCCAGCAATTCTAGTCGGTACTCCCGGTCGTATTGCAGATCACTTGCGCCGTGACGCTTTTGATACTTCATTTATTAATATGTTAGTACTTGACGAGTTTGATAAGTCTTTAGAAATAGGATTTGAAAGCGAAATGATTGAAGTCCTAGATGCATTACCTAATCTGAAAAAAAAGGTACTAACCAGCGCAACTCAAGAAATAAATGTGCCTGCATTCGTTGGGCTTGTTAAGCCTGCACAGATTAATTATTTACACAATGCAGTACCGAAATTAACGGTCAAACAAATAATTGTAGGAGACGATTTACTGAAAGGTTTGGCAGACAGCCTAAAAGCGATTGGTAGTAAACCTGGGATTATTTTTTGTAACTATAAAGATACTATCAATGGTATCAGTGATTTTTTGCAAGCAAGGGGAATATCTCATGGTCTCTTTTACGGAGGTCTTGAACAAAAAGATAGAGAACGTGCTTTGATAAAATTTAGAAACGGCACGCATCAGTTGCTCCTTGCTACAGATCTTGCGGCAAGAGGTATAGACGTACCGGAAATTAAATTTATAATACACTATGAATTGCCACATCGTGAACAAGAATTTACCCATCGCAATGGTAGAACAGCACGTATGAATAGTGAGGGAACAGCGTATGTGCTTACTCGAAAAAATGCCGAAATGCCAGACTATATGCCAGAATTAGAATTAGTTCAACTGACTGGCGGGAAGGAATTGAAGCCATCAGAGTGGTGTACTCTATTTATAACGGGGGGTAAAAAGGATAAAATCTCTAAAGGAGATATCGCTGGTTTATTTATAAAACAAGCAGGTTTGCAACCCTACGAAGTAGGACATATCGAAATAAAATTGGATTGTACGTTTGTCAGCATACACAGGTCACAATTGACTGTTGCTCTATCTAAAACCAATAACACTAGGGTGAAAAAGAAAAAGATACGGGTAAGTGAAGCTTAGATAAGATTGTCTTCTCCCTTTTGCAGTATAAGTTGTGATGAAAGCTAACTAATAAGCTAGTTGCTTTTATTCTTCGCAATTTTACTAAAGTATATAATTCCAGCAATGCCTGCAACAATCATGGTCATTGATATAAGTTCTGCTTGGGTAAAAGCCACGCCATCAAATTGATCTGGATTAACGCGTATTTTTTCAATTAAAAAGCGCTCCATACCTGCGAATATGAAATAGATGCAGAACAAAACTCCTGGTACAAATTTTTTGCGTATCGACCATAAAATCCCAAAGATAATCAAGGCCATAATCACTTCGTAAAGTGGAGTGGGCCAAACTGGATTTTCCAAAATTAGACCGTGTACGTTATTTGGGTAAGAGTAGGACCAAGCCCAATCTGGTAACCAATTTAGCCATCCTGGTTTTGGTGCTAAATTTTCTACTCCCCAGTCTCCGTCACCACTCATATGGCAACCCATTCTTCCTATACCATATCCAAGCATCATAGCAGGTCCTCCTACGTCAAGCATACTTTTCCAATTAATGCCATTTTTGCTAGCATACCACAATACGCCTATGCCACCACCTATTAGTCCTCCAAAGTAAGTTAACCCACTAAAAGGGTCTCTAAAAAGAACCATTGGGTCGTCCACAAGTTGACTGAAGTATTCCAAATGATGAAATAACTTAGCGCCTGCAAAACCAGATATAGCGGCAACTAATGTTAAATTGCCCATTAACATGTATGGATGTACCGTATACGTTTCTCCGTCTTCTATGGGCTTTTCATTTCTTAGCTCATAAAATTTATAGGCAATAAATGCAAGTGCCAATAGAATACCAAAAAGCCAAGAGCCTTCTCCTGACAATAAAAATCCTTGCGGATTCCCAGCGTGCTTTGAAAAATTGAAAGCAAGATAAACTAATTTAAAGCCAAATATGAATCCAATTATACCGTTAGTTATATATTCAATTACAGGATTAGGTGCAACCTTTGGAAGTTTTCTAGCACTTATTTTACCTTCTTTTTCGTAGCGTTTCAACTCAAGTGTCATTACCCAGTTAGCTGCTAAAAAAGCTACAGCCACCCAAAATCCAAACATCATAACTATTTTGAAAGCGGGGATGCTGATGCCGAAAATGTCTAATATGGCGTCGTATAAAGTAGGATACATTTTTTATATTATGGGTTTAGGGAGTTAGTTTGAATTGCTTCTGCGAATAAAGGGATGAAATTTTAAAACTTATGATTAAATGAATTAGAATAGACTAAATTTATTGCAGATGCTCTTTTAAGCTTGCCTTGGCCAAGCCACTCTCATTAATTTGATCAAAATTCAGGATTTCAATTGTATTTACTTTAGTACTGTCGTAAGGGGCTTCAAAACGTACATAGTTTTCAGAAAAGCCTTGCATATTGTCACCTTGTCTTTCCTCTTCCCAGAGAACTTGCATGGATTTCCCTAGCTGAGTTTCATAGAAATAGCGCTTCTTTTTTTCAGATAAAATACGCAATCGCTTAGCTCTCTCCATCTTATCGGCTTTTAACACCTTGCCTTCCATCTTTTTAGCTGTAGTATTATTCCGTTCAGAATAAGGGAATACATGTAAATAACTAATGTCTAATTCATTGAGGAAATTATAAGTATTCAAGAAATGCTCTTCGGTCTCTCCAGGGAAACCGACAATAACATCAACGCCGATGCAACTATTAGGCATTCTTTTTTTGATTCGAGCAATTCTGTCTGCATAAAGCTCACTTAGGTACTTTCGTCTCATCTTTAACAGAATTTCGTCATCGCCGCTTTGAAGTGGAATATGAAAGTGAGGCACAAACTTGTCGCTAGCAGATACAAAATCAATAATTTCATTAGTTAATAGATTTGGCTCTATACTGCTTATTCTATATCGCTCTATACCTTCAACTTTGTCTAACTCTAGAAGCAGGTCGTAAAGTGTCTCTGCATAGTCCTGGTCAGCACCAAAGTCACCAATATTCACGCCCGTAATTACGACTTCTTTAATATTAGTTGCAGCAACCTCTTTGGCTTTAGCAACTGTTTCTGCTACACTGGCATTGCGGCTTTTGCCTCGTGCAAGTGGTATAGTGCAAAAGGAACAAAAGTAGTCGCAACCATCCTGTACTTTTAAGAAACTACGTGTTCTATCACCATAGCTAAATGCAGGCACGAATTCCTGTGTTTCTTTGATGTTCTTGTTAAATACAATTGCTTTTTCTTCCTTCTGAAGTGAATGCAAATGTTCTATCATATTAAACTTTTCTGCCGCACCTAAAACCATGTCAACGCCAGGTATTTCTGAAATTTCTTTGGGTTTTAGTTGTGCATAGCATCCAATTACCACAACGTAAGCCTCGGGGTTTTGCTTTAAAACAGCCTTAACAGTAGTGCGACACTTCTTGTCGGCATTATCTGTTACAGAGCACGTATTAATGATATATATATCAGACTCTTCAGTAAAATCTACCTTGGTAAAACCATTAGATTCTAATTGACGTACAATGGTGCTACTCTCAGAATAATTGAGTTTGCATCCGAGCGTATGAATGGCTACACGAGACATGACTGCAAAGGTATGTGGTAAATTTAAAACTAGTTAAGTAAGATTTAGGGTTAATGCAGGTTTGTAAATTTGTATATAACGGTATAAAATGTTGTGATTGAAAGAGCGAATTGCCATTGTCAAGAAACCAATCGAACGTAGTTTTTCTGTTATCTTTGCCCTCTAAACATGACCACGAACGATATACTTCGAAGAACGCGATACGCTTTTGACTTTAGAGATACGTATATGATGGAGCTTTTTGCCTCCGGAGGTATGGTAGTATCTAAAGAACAACTTAAGGCTTGGTTACTCAGAGATGAATATGAGGGTTTTAAAGAAGCTACGCACAAGGAGTTAGCTGCTTTTTTAAATGGATTAATTAACGAGAAGCGAGGCAAAAAAGACGGCCCTCAGCCAGATCCTGAGGATGTGCTAACCAATAATGTCGTATTACGAAAATTTAAAATTGCCATGAATTGGCAAGATGAAGATATTCTGGAAACGCTCATGCTGGGAGACATGAAATTTAGTAAGCATGAGCTTAGTGCTCTTTTTAGAAAACCAACACACACGCACTATAGACTTTGCAAGGACCAATTAATTCGGAAATTGCTCATTGGTATGCACAGAAGATATAGGCCAAATGAGGCAATCAACACGACGGAGTAATGACATCAAACCTAACTATTGTCATATCGTATTATAAGGCGTTAGAAAATCTAAACCTCATCTTGTTAGGACTTCAAAATCAATCGGATAAAAGATTCGACGTAGTGCTGTCTGAAGATGATAATAATCCTGAAACTGTTGTTTTTTTGGAAGAGAATGCAGCAAATTTCACGTTTGGTATACATCACATTTACCAAATGGAAGACCTCGGATTTCGCAAAAACAGCATGCTGAATAAAGCGATTTTGAAGACTCAAACTGACTTCATTGTGTTTATTGACGGCGACTGTATTCCAGATAAACACTTTGTACGAGCATACCAAAATCATAAAAAAGAAGGGTATATATATGCGGGTAGAAGAGTAATGCTAGGAGAATTATTTAGTAAGAATTTACTTAAGAAGCGCAATATGAGCCATCTGAATTTTTGCACACTACTTAACTCAGATTCTAAGAAAGTAAAAGAAGGGTTAAGACTCCCTTTCCCATTGGCTTTGAATAGCAACAAAGGGCTGCTTGGATGTAATTGGGGCGTAGCAAAAAAAGATTTATTGGCAGTTAATGGCTTCGATGCTGATTATGTGCGTGCAGGGGTAGGGGAGGACAATGATATAGAATGGAGGCTTCTTGAAAATGGGGTTGAATTTAAGTCTATGAAAAACAAGGCAATTGTCTATCATGTTCATCACGAACGTTCTTATTCTGAAGATGGTGTTCAAGCAAATTTTAGACTCTGGGATGAAAAGAAAAAAGCAAATAATATCAGATGCTTAAATGGAATAGAACAACTCTAATCCCAATTGTCTCAGCATACAAAAACCAAACTTTAAAGCTAAACGGGTGTTTAAATCACACTAAGACAGGATAGTAAAATGAACACTAGAAGTATACAACACGTCATACCGGCAGACAAAGTAAATATGGGTGGAGACCTTTTAGATCAACCACTACCAAGTGCACGCTTAGAAAATTTGGACCCATTTCTGTTAATTCACCATTGGCACAAAATACTACCAGGAGGACAACGACCACAGGAATTAGGAGTAGGCCCGCATCCGCATAGAGGGTTTTCGCCGGTTACTTTTATATTTAAAGGATCCGTAAATCACCAAGATTCTCTTGGCGAAAAAGCAACAGTAAACGCAGGCGGCACCCAATGGATGTTCGCCGGAAGAGGTATAACGCACAGCGAACGTTTCCCTAGAGAATTAGCTGAAAAGGGAGGAGAGTTAGAGTTTATACAATTTTGGGTGAATGCGCCCGCTGCTCACAAAATGAATGCACCTTTTTATAAACCTATTAGTCTGGAAGAAACGCCACTTGTAATTGAGGAGAAAAGTAAAATATGGGTAGTAAGTGGTCAGTACAAAGGTACTGATGGTGTGGCTCCTACTTATAGCCCTCAATTGCTTTTGAGAGGAGAACTAACTAAAGACGGAGAATTACACATTCCTATTCCTGTCGGGTTTAATGCGCTTGTATATGTGTTGGAAGGTTCTCTTAAAACTTCGGGTGGGCATTTACTCACCAAAGACATGGGAGTGTATAATCTAGATGGGGATGCCATACAGTTAAATGCAACTGCAAATACGCGCTATATTGTGTTAAGCGGAAAACCACTTAATGAACCAGTTGCTCAATATGGTCCTTTTGTGATGAGTGACCAAACACAACTGATGCAAGCCGTAAGAGATTCCCAAATTGGTAAAATGGGAATCTTGATCGAAGAGTTCGACTAATAGCGTATAGCTTAAACTAAATCGTAGGTGCTTAAAATTCGCTGCTTTAGCATGGTGGTTATCCGCTTGGTATAATCGCCTGAGTTCTCCTCGTAGCTATGGTATTCATCTAAAGTAAAAAGGCCTATTATTATTCCTAAGGATTGATTTCTAAATGCTAAATCTTTTTGAAAAAGCTGGTTTAGAGTTGATTCCTTTTCACTTTCGCTGAGTTTTTCAAACAATATTTTATTCTTAATAAGGCAACTGTGAAAGAACAATATAAGCAAATCATGCTGAATTTTAAGGATAGGACGTAAGGTGTTGTTTTGAAACTTTTCGACTACGGTAGAGTCTAATTCAGTATTAATTCGGTTTATTTCTGGTCTTAATTTTAAAATCACTTTAGTTCGAATCATAGTTTAATCAATTTCTTTTTGCAAAGTTGTCCTTTTTTCACAATAAGCCATTAAAAGTTTTGTACTATCATAAAATAGATGGGCATACCTATCGTAATATTTACAGGGAAGGTAACTGCGAGTGCCATGGGCAGAAAAAGGCCTGGATTTGCCTTTGGGACTGATATTTTCATGGCGGCAGGTACGGCTATATAAGAAGCACTGGCGGCTAAAATTGCGAACATGAATCTATTCGTAATGTCAGATGTTACCATCTGGCTCATGAAGGCGATTAATGAGCCGTTAAACAATGGGATGAGAATAGCGAAAAGAATAGGGAAAGATCCAAATGAGAAGAAAGCTTTCAATTTTCTGCCACTCGTTATACCCATGTCCAAAAGGAAAATAGCTAGAAATCCTTTAAAAAGATCGTTGGTGAATGGTTTAATCCCTTCCGCTTGTTTTGCGTTTGCTACGTAACCAATCAGTAAACTTCCGAGAATTAGTAAAACACTCCCATTGGTAAATGAATGTTTCAAAACACTTCGTTTTTTTATGGAAGTAGAGCTGTCTTTATTGAAAGTAGAGATTAAAACCAACCCAATAATGATGGCGGGTGATTCCATCAATGCCATAATTGCTACCATATGACCATGTAGCGTTAATTGCTGAGCTTCTAAAAAAGAAACGGCTGTTACAAAGGTAACTGCACTTACAGATCCATATGCAGCAGCGATTGCTCCTGCATCATATATGCTTAGTTTCCTTCTTAAAATAAAGAAGGAATATAGCGGAATCATGAGCGAAATAAAAATGCCGAATAACATAGACCAGCCAATTTCAGGAGTGAGTGCCTCATGAGATAATTCTTGCCCTCCTCTAAATCCAATGGCGAATAAAAGATAAAGTGAAATGAATTTGGACGAGTTCTCTGGTATTTCTAAATCGCTTTTTAAGTAGACTGCAAATATTCCAAGCACAAAAAAAAGTAAGGCAGGATTGGTTAAATTGTCTAAAAGTAAGTTGTAATTCATTGGTTTAGTTTTTCTATCGTAACGCTCAAGATAAATACTGGATTTGGCTTATTCTCTAAAAAATAGTTTACTTATCTACAATCGACACGGTGATAGTCGAGTGAATGGTTAAAATTTGATTATTCTTCTTAGCCTCTGCTACGATTCTAAGCAATTCATCTATTCCCATTCTTAATTCAGGAATTCGTTTTTTAGCGACGTTATCTTGCTTGCCTGTTTGTTCAAGCGATCGAAGGTTTTTTAGCTCATGAAATTGAATTTTAGTAGAAAAAATATTGAGCAATATTTCTTGCGCTTCTCGGTCGGTAAATCGACCATTAATGATGTCTATTTCTTTGGGTGTGCTCATATGTTTTGATTTAATTGTCTGATAGCTGTTGTCCCAATAATAACGCTAAGAGAAAGATATATGTATCGTTCCGTTACGTTGTTTGTCTTAAATGCTAATGCTAAAAATATTAGCGTTAATATAGGTGCGATTAACATATAAATACGATTCAATTTGCTTGATTTTATTGGTGTTTTGACTGCAAATTTGTAGTAAACTATTCATTAACTTTTATTTATATTTGCAATGCTTAGCATTAAATAATATTATGAATTACACACTTAATCAGCTCAATATTTTCTTAAAAGTCGTGCAGACAAAAAGTGTAACAAAAGCCTCTGAGGAGTTACATCTAACGCAGCCCGCAGTTTCTATTCAATTAAAAAATTTCCAAGATCAATTTGATGTTCCCCTTACAGAGATTGTGGGCAGAAAAATATATATTACAGACTTTGGTCATGAGATAGCGACTGCAGCAGAGAACATAATAAATCAAGTTCATGCTATAAATTATAAAACATTGGCTTTTAAGGGGCAACTTATCGGTCGTTTAAAAATTTCGGCAGTATCTACAGGTAAGTATATAATGCCTTATTTCTTGGCTGATTTTATAAACCAAAACCCTGCAGTTGAGCTTATAATGGACGTTACGAATAAAAATAAGGTCCTAGAAAGTCTAGAAAATAATGAAGTAGATTTTGCACTCGTTTCTATTTTGCCGACAACTTTAAATATTGAAAAACTTGATTTGCTACAAAATAAATTATTTCTTGTGGGCGATACCAAAACCAATTTTAAAAGGAATAATAAGATTGAAGATGTATTTACTAAGCTCCCTCTAATCTTTAGAGAAAAAGGATCTGGCACACGTCAAACTATGGAGAATTTTATCCTTCAAAATAATTTATCGGTCTTACGTAAAATGGAACTAACATCTAATGAGGCTGTAAAACAAGCTTTACTGGCAGGTTTAGGATATTCTATTATGCCGCTTATTGGTATTCGAAATGAGTTGTCTAAAAATGAATTACAAATTGTGCCAATTAAGGGACTACCTATCGTAACTACCTGGAGTCTAATTTGGTTGAAAGGAAAGAAACGTACACCAGTTTCAGGTGCTTTTTTAGAATACTTGACTAATGAAAAATCAAAAATCGTAAAGGAGAAATTTAGCTGGTATGAACAGTACTAAACACTCATTTTCTAATCATTTTTTACTATTAAAATATAGTGCCTGTTCCGTATAGTAATCCTAGAGCGTTTATTCCTAAAGAGTAACTGACTCCTGCATACATTACAAAATTGTCTCCTCGCATTATTCTGAATCGTCCAGCTATAATAGGTGCAATACGCAAGTTATCATTCTTATTAAACAGCAAACTAGCCAAGGGGCCAGCTTCAAATTCAATTTTTGAAGTAGAATCTATTTTAAATTCAAATACTTTGAAAGTTAAACCTGTACCGATGGTTGGTGCAGCTCGCTCGCTTACGGTTAGGCCGTCTATTATAAATTGTTTTGTTTCCGTTGCTAAATTAAAAAATATTGGAATTCTCATAGTCTTGTGAGGTCTTAGCTCCGCAAAAAATAAAATGGCATTTGTAGGAACAACTAATGCTTCTTGCTTACGAAGGTCAATTTGTTTACTGTTGGAGATAAACAATAACGATTGACCAAAACTAAGTTCAAAGTGTTCGTTTTTAAATAATGAATCTCTTATGCTGGCTTGTGATACAAAGTTTGTGCAAATTAAAAGGAGTAGTAAAATATTTTTTGGTTGAGTCATGATTAGTGGTTATGTGGTTTTCAAATTTACCAAATTACTGCAATGTTTAACGTATCATATATAAACTAGAAAATAGTTATTAGGTGATAAATAGGATTCGCTGCTGAAATTAGCCTTTCCGAGCTTTTCAAATAGTGCGCGTTCATTTCCCCTACATTTGTCGGATGCAAGATATATTTGGTTTTTCGGAAAGCTTGTCCTGGTGGGTGTGGGTGATTATTGCTGTTTTACTAATAGCAACTAGAGATATATTGCAACGTAAGCACACAATTACGCATAATTTTCCAGTTATCGGACACCTTCGATATATGGCTGAAAAAATTGGTCCTGAAATACGTCAGTATTTTATTGCTAATAACAGGGAAGAACTTCCGTTTAATAGAAAAGAACGTTCGTGGATTTATGCTTCATCTAAGTCGGAAAATAACTATCAAGGATTTGGTTCTGACCAAGATTTTTATGGAACGAATTACCATTTTCTTAAACCAGATTTATGGCCTTTTCGCATGCCTGAAGGTCACGTTAATATAACTAATCCCGATTTTTTGCCTTGTGCAAAGGTAATGGGTTTAGCAAACGGGAGAAAGAGGCCATTTAGGCCGAGGAGTATTCTCAACATATCTGCCATGAGCTTTGGGTCTTTGAGCGCAACAGCCGTAGAAAGTTTAAACAGGGGAGCGTTCAAGGCAGGGGCGTATCACAACACAGGTGAGGGAGGTTTATCTCCTTATCATAGCAATGGTGCAGATGTGGTTTTTCAATTTGGGACTGCTTATTTTGGAGTTAGAAGTAAAGAAGGGAATCTAGACTTGGATAAACTAGAAAAGCTTGTTGAAAACAATCCGTTTGTGAGGGCTATCGAGATTAAGCTGTCACAAGGTGCCAAACCCGGTAAAGGGGGTGTCCTGCCTGGGGCCAAAATTACCGCAGAAATTGCAGCGATACGAGGAGTAGAAATGGGAGTAGACGTAATTTCTCCAGCAAGTCATAGATGTTTCGAAACGATGGATGAGCTATTAAATCTAATTGAGGAAATTGCTAATAGAACTGGTTTGCCTGTTGGTATTAAATCTGCTGTTGGCAAAACACACTTGTGGCACGATCTTGCTGATCAAATGGTTATTAGAGAGACAGGGCCAGATTTTATTACCATCGATGGAGGAGAAGGAGGTACTGGTGCGGCACCCCCTAGTTTTGCAGATCACATGTCTTTACCGTTTTTCAATGGGTTTTCTATTATCTATAAAATATTTCAGGATAGAAAGCTCACCAATAGAATCGTATTCGTAGCATCAGGCAAACTGGGGCTCCCAGCAAATGCTGCACGTGCACTTGCTATGGGTGCAGATGTTATTAACGTGGCACGTGAAGCAATGATGAGTATTGGCTGTATCCAAGCTCAACTTTGTCATACCAACAAATGTCCAAGTGGGGTGGCTACGCAAAGTAAATGGCTGCAAGCAGGGATCGATCCAACGCTTAAATCTGAACGCTTATTCCATTATTTACAATACTTTAAGAAAGAATTGATTGCTTTAGTGCACGCAAGCGGCTATGAGCATCCATGTCAATATAAAATGAGTGATATAGAAACCACTACCAATGATCAAAATCAAATGAGAACCATGGATGAAACCTATGGTTACGATAAAACAGAAGTAGAATTCAGCTCAATTACAGATCTTGCCGATTGTCCTCACCTAGGTGGAGTTATGAAACTAAAATAAATCTTTGTCGTTTACAGATTCTTCAGCATTTTCTGCATCACTGTTATTTTGCCCACCTACGTAATTATCACAATTAAGATCTATCGTCATTTCAATATCTGGGGCTTTGAATATACCCCGTCCCCAGTTTAATTTGGAGTCAGCATATATACGTTGCATGTATTCACCAAATATGGGTAATGCCATATTTGCTCCTTGCCCTAGTGCGGTGCTTCTAAAATGTACATTTCGCTCATCAGCTCCGACCCAACACCCACTCACTAAGTTTGGAGTGATTCCCATAAACCATCCATCAGAGTTGTTCTGAGTTGTGCCGGTTTTCCCGCCAATAGAAACATCTCCAGGTATGTTGTAATTGCGCCTAAGTCTTGCGGCAGTTCCTCCAGACATGGTAACTCGTTCCAGCATTTTACAAATAATGTAGGCTGATTGCATCCTAAGTGCTTCCTGTCTTTTAGGCGTAAATTCTTCTAAGACATTTCCGTTTTTGTCCTCTATTCTAGTTACAAAAATGGGTTCTATAAAAGTACCGCCATTTACAAAGGTACCATAGGCTCCCACCATTTCAAACACAGAAATATCCATGGTTCCAAGACAAATAGAAGGGTACGGTTCAAACTTACTATCGTCGATTCCCATATTCGCTGCAGTTTGCTTAACAACATCAGCGCTGTTGGGGCCAAGTCGCTTCATAATACGAGCTGTTATCGTATTGACGGATTGCTGTAAGCCTTGATAAAAAGTAAGTTCTGGAGCAGTTTTGCCAGAGTTTTGTGGGGACCATTGCATCCCATTTCCGTATTCCACTATCACGGGTCCTGTGCTTTCTACCTCACAAGGTTGAATCTTGTCATCATCCAAGCCACGGGCGTATACAAAAGGTTTAAAAGTGGAGCCCACTTGGCGTCCAGACTTTTTATTTACATGATCGTACTGAAAATGCGTATGGTTAATTCCTCCAACCCAAGCCTTGATAAATCCGGTTTGAGGTTCAAAGCTCATGAATCCAGTGTGTAAAATTTGTTTTACATATTTTAATGAATCCATTGGACTTAGTATGGTGTCAATGTCCCCTTTCCATGAGAATAAACTCATTTTAACAGGTTTGTTGAGATGGTAATTAATAGAATCTTTATCACTCCCATACGCTCTTTTAAGGTCACGGTAACGCTGTGAACTTTTGATCATACGAGCAGGATATTCTGGGTCTGCTACCATATCACCTTGTTCATCCTCCTTATAAAAAGGATCTCTGCCTCTACCTTTTGTCTCTGTCCAAAACTGCTGTTGTAACTTAGCCATATGTTTGGATACCGCCTCTTCTGCAAATGCTTGTAGCTTTGAATCTATAGTAGTGAAAATCTTAAGACCGTCATCGTATATGTTATATTTAATGCCAGTTTCCGCTTCATATTTACGAGTCCAATCTTTCATCCACTGATCAAGGTGCGATCTGAAATAGGTTGCTAAACCGCTATTGTGGTCCACAAAATTGTGATTGGTGACTAAAGGTAATTCTTTCAAACTATCACATTCTTGTTCTTCTAGGAAATTGTATTTTTCCATTTGGTTTAATACCACGTTACGCCGACGTGTCGCATTTTCAGGGTTGCGAATGGGATTGTAGTAGGTGTTGGCTTTTAGCATACCTACTAGCACTGCTGCTTCTTCTACATTTAAATCACTTGTTTTTTTATTGAAATATCTTTTTGAAGCTGATTTTATACCATAGCTATTGCCATATGGCACTGTGTTAAAGTACATGAGTATAATTTCATCCTTGGTGTAACGCTTCTCAATTTCAATAGCTAAGAACCATTCTTTTAGTTTTTGAATTATTCTAAAGGCGAAATTATCGGCTCTTTCTTGAAATAAGTTTAATGCCAATTGTTGGGTTATAGTACTCCCCCCGCCATCTTTTCCTAGTCGAATAACTGCTCGTAATAATGCTTTTGCATCTATACCGCTGTGCTCATAAAAACGAGCATCCTCTGTCGCAATTAATGCATCTTTAAGGTGAGGTGGGATATCAGAAAAATCGCAATTTGTTCTATCTTCTTGATAAAACATTTTACCCAAAACGGTATTGTCAGAGGAATAGATTTCAGATGCCAATTTGGTTTTAGGGTTTTCTAACTCTGTAGTGTCTGGCAATGCGCCCCAGATACCAATTTTGATACTTGCCAGCAATAATATACCGATTAAAATGGCTAAACCCAGCCATTTCCATAAAGTAATTACCCATGTAGAATTAGACTTGGCTACTTGTTTTTTTGATGACATCGGGCTTATTTATATTTTTGATTGAAAAATAGAATGTATTCATCTTCTTTAGTGCTCTTTACTAACGTTTTAAAATTAGACTCTGTTAATGCATAAATTTTAGCACCAGACAAACCTGCATCTCTCAAAAAAACGATGTTTCGTTCCATTTCTTGATGATAATCTAAAGCTAATTTTTGAGATTCAAACTGCTTTATATAGTATAGTTGCTTCTCTCCGAAAATCATGCTATTAACAATCATTTTTCTACCAGAGAAAAAACGCTCATTGTATTCTGTAAGTTGTACTTGTACCTTACTTGGATTCTCGGTAGATCCAGTAATGACGTAGTAAAATATGCCTTCTTCTGCAGAGAAAATAGTAGGGATTGTGGAACTCACCTCAGTGGTAAGTAGTCTAATAGTATATGCAGCAATATCGCCAATTTCATTACCAGCATATGCGTCTTGTAGCACTTTTAGTTCTTCAATATAGGCTTGTTTCCCTTTAGTTTTACCAATAGTCAATGCGTAAAGGTAATCTACCTTACCTTGAATTGAGCTGCCAGGGTAATCAGTGTCAATCTCTTTTTTAATTCTAACAGTAGCGTTAAAGTTCTCTGATTTAAATGATTCGTACATTTCCTCATATTTACGGATGGCGTCAGCATCTGCGTTATCCTCTTCAATAGCTACAGCATTCAAAACATTATTGTAGGGAGTTTCAGGAAATCGATCTGCTATAATTCTCGCATATCGTTCTGCCTCGATCGTGTCACCCAATTCCGACTCATTTTTGGATAGATAATAGAGAGCTTCTGGCTCATGAATAGTGGAAGGATAAAGCTTGAGTAAAGTTTTTAAGTTGATTTTACTTTCGTTATATTCTTTTAGCTCGTCAAAGTAGATTTTGCCATTACTCATGTACGCTTCTGCTATTTGTTTGTTAGCAAGCAGCAGTGACGTAGCAGTGAATGGAATATTGGCATAAAATTTCTTTTTATCTAAAGATACATCCTTTAATATTTCATTCTGTTCTTCATCTTCTGCTAGCAGATTAGGCTGTTCTTCATCGTCTTTCTTTTGCTCTTCCTTATCTTTCAATTCGTTGCCCATAGACCCCTTGTTGATAAATCTCCAAAAATCGCTGTGATTTCTATTCCCCCAAGTTCTAATAAAGTCTGAAGACCCACGGCCAACGGCACTCATATTATAAAAATACCAAATATTACCAGATTGATTTAAATCTTGTATTGGCATACCTCCGGTGTTCCGTGAGTTTAATTTCGCTAGTTCAGCTTTTAATTGAGCATCTTCTTTGGCTTTTCTCTCCAGCTCTTGCTCCTCGGCAAGCATTTGGTTCACTCGTTTATCAAGTTCAGCTCTATCAAGTTTACTGAGCGCAATTAAGCTGTCTTGTGTACTTATAGTCTCAATATTTTCAATCAGCTTAGAGAGTACTGTGTGCTTCGTTTTTATTTTTTCAATATTTGGATACTTCTCAGGAATGATAGATACGGTACTATCAAAATATGCTTGCGCTTTCTTATAATTTCGTATACTGAAAAAGTAGTCCGCCAGATATAAATAGGTCTTTGTTTGTTGCGTATTGTTGTTTTTGGAAGTGCTAGATGAAAGCAACATATATTCAAGTCCTTGGTCAGTATTATTTCCTCCAAACTCTAGCTTTGCTAACTCGTAATATATCTGATCATAGTAATCTATGTTCTTCTCATCATCGAGCATACGTTTTAAGTATTTTTTAGTCTTTTGGGAACCCTGTCCTCCAGCCTCGGCGGTACTTCTAGCTAAACCTAAATTAGCTTGAAATACATATTCGTAAGGGGCATTGGTTCTTAGCACTTTAAGAAAACTTTCGCTAGCCTTTTTATAATTTTTAGTTTCTAGATACAATTGACCAAGAACAAAATTGGTGCGATAGATTAAGGTTTTATTTTTAAGTCTTGCTAAACCTGCATTGAGCAAGTTGATAGCTTCACTTTTTTTATTTTGCTTCACAAATAAATCTCCAGCAGACAGATAAAGATTGGTTTTAAAATCTTTGTTACTTGAGGTGTTATCTTTTAAAACACTATAAATAGCTTCAGCATCATCATATTTGCCCTGCTGTATATAGCTTTTCATGAGCCATAATTGACTCAACGCTTTAATGTATTCGTCCGTGTAGCTGGTGTTTACAAATTGAAAGGTCTCTATAGAAGAAAAATAGTCACCACTAAAAAATTGTGTTTTACCTATTAAAAAGTAGGCGTCGTCAGCCCATTTACTTCTAGGCTTATTCTGAATTACTTTCGAAGCCTTTTTCATCACTTCTTCCATAGCAGGTCTTAAGGCCTTTGCGTCTTCCTGCGATCCATAGGGATAAATGGAAATAAAATCAGAGAAATCATCCTTTTGCTTCAGTGCTAAGTCAGCTAAAGCTGATTGCATTTTTTGATCAGCATTAAAATAAATATTGAATCGCGCAATCATGTTATTCCAATTCTTTTTTACCCATGGATCCTTTTTAGATTGTCCATGTGCATTACTTACTATGCTCAATAGTAAAATGACTGCTATGTATTTAGTTATTTTCAAACTACTAGTATAAGTATTACCTTTGTTAGCTTATTAACTGAAGAGCAGCAAAAATATTTTAATTATACTTCAATCATTAATAAAAAGTGGGTTCTTTCCGAAAAAAAATATCAACGACATTCAGAAACAGGTACAGAATAATTCTGAGAAGGGATGAGAATTTAGAAGAAAAATTATCCGTCACCCTTACACCACTCAATTTAGTCATAATTCTTTGTGTAGGGTTGTTCATATTTGGAACAGTTATTTACATGCTGCTGGCTTATACGCCGTTGAATAGAATTTTCCCCACTAAGAGTTCAAAATACAGTAATCTGGAACAATTTGAGATGATTCAGAAGATAGATTCCCTTGAACTTAACTTGTCTCAACTCAATTTGCAATCAGAAATTTTAAGTAAAGTTCTTGCAGGCGAAGATGTGGATGTAAATTATGATACTGCTGCAAATAACTTAATTATTGATAATAATCCAATACTTGAAGTTGGGGCTGAATCATCCTCAACCAAACCGGAATCTGAGATATCATTGCGGTCGGCTAGTGGAGAAAAACATATCTATAATTTCATGTCCCCGCTAAAAGGAGTTATAAGTGATACCTTTGATGTGGGCAAGAAACACTTAGCAATTGATATTGTGGCAGAACCAAAATCTACGGTAAAATCAGTGCAAAAAGGTACTGTTATATTTAGTGGATGGACAGCCGCAGGAGGACATACAGCGGTTATTCAACATCCAAACAATTTTATTTCGGTATATAAACACAATGCCATAATACTTAAAAAAGAGGGTACATTTGTTAATTTTGGAGATGCTATTGCGCTGGTTGGCAACTCTGGTGAACTTACATCAGGTCCGCACCTTCACTTTGAGTTATGGAAAAATGGAGTGGCCGTAAATCCGTTAGACTTTATTAGTTTTTAAAATTAAAACACAAATATGTTAGGCAAAAAAGAAAAAATTAAGGAACCAACAGGAGAATTGAATGTACTCGGTGAAGGAACAACTATCCAGGGGAGTTTAGTCTCTAATGGTGATCTAAGAATTGATGGAAAAGTAAATGGAAATGTTACAACACAGGGTAAATGTGTACTAGGAGCAAGTGGAGCTATAATAGGTGATATAAAAGCAAAGTCGTGCGATATTAGCGGCAATGTAACTGGAAATATTAAAGTGGTGGACACACTTTTTATAAAAGCTTCTGGTATTATTAACGGTGATATAAACACAACTAAAATCGTCATCGAAATTGGGGGTCAACTTAATGGGTCTTGTACTATGGGAGTTGATGTTTCAATTAATACAGTTTCATAAGAAGGTGATCAAACGCACAAAATCAAATTCACTAGATAATTATGCCGGACTTGGGTTCCAATTGGTGGCATTTGTGATTGCCTTGGTGTATGTAGGTGATTGGGCTGATAGTTATTTTAAAACAGAACCAATTTTCTTGTTATCTGGAGTTTTTCTAGCGGTTTTCGGCGTAATTTATATGTTAATCATAAAGTTTAAATAAAATGAAATTAGGATTTGTATCCAAGTTGGTAATTGTAACCATAGCGCTAGCCGTTTGCACTGCTACATTTTTATATTTTTCCCAAGCTAAAGAGCAGTTTTGGTTTTGGGCTGCATTACTGTTTTATTTTATT